>NZ_JACSKB010000001.1:0-329878 GCF_018617335.1 Exiguobacterium sp. s63
CGCAGTCGCGATGCGGCTCCCTGCTTGCCCCTAGGAAAGCGAGCCGTGTCCGGATTGGGCATAAGACCTATACTTTGTCTACAGTCTGAAGCCCGTTCACTCGAACGGGCTTTTTTTGTTGTCGGAATATGATATTCAGTTTCTAAATTTATATTTAAATTGATAAAAATTAGAATAGTCAGTCCATAAATAGCTGTATATAATAAAAAATGGTATACATAGTAACTTATTGATGAATGGAGATCATGTCATGTTAATCGTGCTAAGTTTGTTGCGTTCGATCGCAACTCTTTTCCTTTTTATTAATCCGATTCAATCGACACCGCTAGAAACGGCGGAATACATTTCGTCAATCGACCGAAGTGCAGACAGTTGGGAAAGTGCCGACTTTTTTGAATCTTTCGGAACCGAGCTAGCCGTCGATATGACCCGGAACGTCCTTTATACAGAACGGGTGACCGGTTGGACTGAGATTGAGGTGGGAGATGAATCATACGAAGGACTCTCATCGATGACGTTTGATCAGCCGTTCAAAGGAACCATTTTACATCTAAAGTGGGGACAAGATATTCCGGACGTCAAAGAGAAAGTGATCGTCTTACCGACGACAAAGTATTCATATGACAACATCGACGAAGCGTATACCGTTGATTATGCAGGTGAGGTTTTGAATGATCAGGAAGCGAATGCATACTTGTCAGAGCTCGCATCTGCAGGAGCTGTAGGATACTTGATCACCCCTTATGAAGATGATCCATATGAGATGGGCTTTGTTTTCGCGTCATCCTATATGCCGTTAGATGGTACAGGGGTCGACTTGGATACGGCTGAAGAACTGAAAGACGGAGAAATGATACAGGTCAAACCTTATCGTGAAGAGATTCCATATGTCGAATTTGTCCAACAAGGGAAATCGGAACGGGAAATCATTCTCATGTCACGACTCGATTCGTCCTGGCATGGGGCCCATTATTTGTCTGCCGTCGGTCCGTCGACGGTCTTATATCACCTGATGCAGGTGATGGACGAGGAAATACCGGACTATACGATTCGATATGTCTTTTTGAATGGAAACGGCGACTCTAGAGAAGCGAGTGACGATTTCCTTGAACGGCTAGCGGGACAAAAAGAAAAAGTGGAAACGGTCATCCTGCTCGATATTCTTGGGACTGGTGATGGTCCACTATACGTTCGAACGAAAGGAATGAAATCATATCCCATTCTTGAACAATCTCCTTTCGATCAATTAACAGTTCGTTCGCTAGGGAGTTCTCCGGGGGATGCTTACGATGAAGCTGGGGTTCCCTATATTATATTAAGTGATTCATTAGAGGGAAGTTGGCATGTGTTTACGGAGAAGGACACTCTCGAACGTCTGACGAAAGACGGATTAACGGATGCCGTCGATTGGCTACATGCTTGGCTAGCTGACTGACCTAATCATTGTCGCTGTCTGAGAAGACGGCGACATATTTTTTTAGATGTCGGTTTCGGGTATGATAGTAATGGAGGCGATACGATGAAACAAGAGATGACGATTACGACAGCATATGGAACGATTGCGGGGACTTTTCTTTCCCATGAGGAGCCTCGGGCGACCATCGTCATGTTGAGCGGAAGCGGTCCGAGTGACCGGGACGGCAACATGGGTGGTGTCGGTTTTAACACGTATGCCAAGTTGGCAGAAGCGTTGTACGACCATGGCTACAACGTGTTCCGATATGACAAACAAGGAATCGGGAAGTCTGATGGTGACTTCAACAAAGTCGGCTTACATGACTTGATTAACGATGCGATTCTTGTCGTACGCACCATTCGACAACTGGCCGATGTGAAGCGATTATATCTACTCGGTCATAGTGAAGGGGCCGTCCTTGCCCCTGCCGTTCAACTTGAGACGAAAGCGGATGGACTGATCTTACTTTCCGGTTTCCATGAATCGTCCAAGCAGATGTTCTTATACCAAGCAGATGCACTCGCTAAAGACATCGAACGCGTGAAAGGGATAAAAGGTCTCTTCTACCGGTTGACGGGCGTTGCCAAAAAGGTCAGACAACGACAGGACGATTTGTTAGAGCGTTCTTTACGGACGAACGTTTCGTCATTCAAATATCGAGGTCAAGTCGTGAACGCGAAATGGATTCGAGAACATGCATCCTATGATGTACGGGAACGATTGGAGCATGTGACCGTCCCGGTTCTTGCGATTACCGGGGGACGTGATGTTCAAGTCCCGCCAGAGCATGTCCATATGATTCAAACGAAAGGGAAGGTCACCTCATCGATCATCGATGATATGAATCATCTTCTCGTGACTCGGGAGTCACCTCATTCGCTTCTCATGCTGCATAAAGAGTATCGGGAGGCAATTGATGCGCCGATTCATCCAAAACTCGTTCAAGAATTGGATGATTGGTTAAAAAAACAGTCATAAACATAAAAAACGGTCATTAAATGACCGTTTTTTATGTTATAATTGTGACGAATTGAATGAAAATGAATGTTTTTGAATGATTTTAGTTGTTTTTATAATGAAAACGCTTTATATTAGACGTATGGAGGGAACAAGATGTTAACGAAACAACGACATCAGTTGATTTTGCAACGCTTATCTGAGCAGAAGGTCGTCAAATTAAAAGAATTGGTTGATTTGACGGACTCATCCGAGTCGACAATCCGTCGAGATTTGACGGACCTCGAAGTGGAAGGGTATCTGGCGAGGGTTCACGGGGGCGCGACACTCATTGCGACTCCAGATGAGGAACCGACATTTGAAGAGAAGCGAGACCGATTCGTGGATGAAAAAGTTGCGATTGCACGGAAGGCCGCAACGTTCATCGAAGACGGGATGTCAATTTATTTAGATGCCGGTACAACCACTCAGGCGATGGTTCCTTTTTTAGAAGGGAAGAAGATTGTCGTCGTCACAAACAGTCTACCGATTGCGAATGAATTATTTGATCTTGATATTAAGACGTTTGTGATTGGCGGAGAATTAAAGCGTTCCACCCAGGCACTTGTCGGGTATAACGCACGCGAGAGTATGATGAATTATCGCGTCGACCTCGCCTTCCTCGGAATGAATGGAATCGACCTTGAAGCGGGTTACACGACCCCAGACCCAGAAGAAGCACTTGTCAAAAAAACGGCAATCGAATTGGCACAAACTTCGTTCGTACTCGCGGACGCATCGAAGATCGGGAAACGAACGTTCAGCCGAGTCGCGACGTTAGATGCCGCACAGTTGATCACATCGAGCGATGAGTCAATGAGTTCCATCCAAACAATCACAAAGGTGGTGAATGCGAAATGATTTACACGTTAACACTCAACCCTTCTATTGATTACTACGTAACATTACCAGAAGTACATCTAGGAGAAGTGAACCGAATCGAAGAGACGACGGAACGGGCAGGCGGTAAAGGCATTAACGTTTCCATCGTTCTTCGGGAATATGCTCAAGAAACGAAGGCACTTGGGTTCATCGGCGGAACGACCGGTGACTTTATTAAAAAGTCACTCGTCAATCACGGTGTACACACTGATTTCGTAGAGGTGAATGGGAACACCCGAATCAACGTCAAGATTCGAGCGAAAGAGGAAACAGAACTGAATGCGAGCGGACCGAATATCACGGATGGTGAGCTCGAGCAATTGACGACCAAGTTCGACCAAGTTCAAGAAGGTGATATCGTCGTCCTCGCGGGTAGTATCCCAAGTAACCTCCCAGACTCGCTATATCGGACCATCGCCGAATCTATTCGCGAAAAAGGTGCCGACTTTGTCGTCGATACAACGAAAGACGCCATGCTCGAAGTGCTCGCGCTTGAACCACTCATGATCAAACCGAACCACCATGAATTAGGTGAATTGTTTGATACCGAGATTGAAACGTTTGAAGAAGCTCTTCCGTATGCCGAACAGCTCGTCAAACGCGGGGCGAAAAACGTCATCATCTCCTTTGCGGGAGATGGGGCGCTACTCGTCAACAAAGCCGGAGCCGTCACAGCGAACACGCCGTCCGGGAAGCTCGTGAACTCGGTTGGTGCAGGAGATTCTCTCGTCGCCGGATTCGTCGCAAATGTGAAAGAAAAAGGTGAACAAGAAGCATTTCGATACGCGGTCACGACAGGAAGCGCATCTGCTTATACGTTCGGCTTATGTTCAAAACAAGAGATTGACCGCTTGATTGATCAAGTACAACTTACACCATTAAAACGAATGGAGGAAACAACATGAAAATCACGGACTTGCTCCAACGCGATACGATTCAATTGAATCTTCGTGCCAGTTCTAAGCGTGAGGTCATCGAAGAACTCGTCGATGTCCTCGACCGTGCCGGTAAACTATCAGATCGTAACGGTTATCGCGATGCGATCTTAAAACGTGAAAGCGAGAGCACGACTGGTCTCGGAGAAGGGATAGCCATCCCGCACGCGAAAACGAGTGCTGTCAAAACGCCAGCAATCGCGTTTGGTCGCTCGGAAGGTGTCGACTACGAAGCGTTAGACGGACAACCGAGCCGCCTCTTCTTCATGATTGCGGCAGGAGAAAATGCGAATAACGAACACCTTGAAACACTCTCTAAACTTTCAGTTTACTTGATGGACCCTGCATTCCAAGAACGTCTCTATGCGGCCACTTCTGAAAGCGATGTCATCCGTGCCATCGAAGAAAAAGAAGCGGCAGAAGAGAAGCCAGAAGTCGTCAAACCGATGAATGAAGATGCACCGTTCATTTTGGCGGTCACGGCATGCCCGACAGGAATCGCGCATACGTATATGGCAGCAGATAGCTTAAAACAAAAAGCGGAAGCGATGGGCGTCGATATTAAAGTCGAAACGAACGGATCGACTGGCGTAAAAAATGAATTGACGCGCGCGGATATCGACCGTGCAACGGCGATTATCGTCGCAGCGGACAAGGCTGTTGAAATGGATCGTTTCGCTGGTAAGCGAGTCATCGAAGTTCCGGTCGCACAAGGGATTCGGAAACCTGAAGAACTCATCAATCGCGCGGTAAAACAAGATGCGCCGGTATATGAGGCTTCAAAAACATCAGGTGGTGCTTCGAAAGAACAGCGTACAGGTGTGTACAAGCACTTGATGAGCGGTGTATCTGCGATGCTTCCACTCGTTGTCGCAGGGGGACTCTTGATTGCCATCAGCTTCTTCTGGGGTATCAACTCCGCTAACCCGGATGACCCGTCTTACAATGAATTTGCTGCACAGTTGATGACAATCGGTGGAGCTGCATTTGGCTTCCTCGTTCCGATTCTCGCCGGCTTCATCGCGATGTCGATTGCCGATCGTCCAGGTCTCGCACCAGGTCTCGTGGCAGGGGTACTCGCAAGTCAAGGGAATGCCGGATTCCTCGGCGGTCTCATCGCCGGTTTCCTAGCAGGTTATGTCGTCCTCTTCTTGAAAAAAGCACTCGCGAAATTGCCTGCTTCACTTGAAGGGATCAAACCAGTCCTCTTGTATCCGTTACTTGGCTCGTTTATCTCCGGGATGATCATGTTACTCGTCGTCAACGAACCGATTGCGGCACTTATGACATGGTTGATGGATACGTTGAACAGTATGAGTGGCGCGAACGCCATCCTTCTTGGTGTCATCGTCGGTGGGATGATGGCAGTCGATATGGGTGGTCCGATCAACAAGACAGCTTACGTCTTCGGTACGGCTGCACTTACAGCGGGTAACCAAGAAGTCATGGCAGCTGTTATGGCTGGTGGGATGGTACCACCAATCCTTGTCGCACTCGCATCAACAGTCTTCGCTCGTCAAAAGTTCTCGAAACAAGAGCGTGAAGCAGGAAAAACCGCTTATATCATGGGAGCTTCGTTTATTACGGAAGCGGCGATCCCGTTCGCCGCTGCGGATCCGATTCGCGTCCTTCCATCGGCGATTCTTGGCTCTGCCATCGCAGGAGGATTATCCGCATTCTTCGCAATCCAATTACCTGCGCCACACGGTGGAATCTTCGTCTTCCCACTTCTTGAAGGAGCTGGAAACGTGGCCATGAGCATGGGACTTTACGCACTCGCCATCTTAGCTGGTGCGGTAGTCGGAGCATTGCTTCTCTCGTTCTTGAAAAAACCGTTAACAACATCGACACCAGTCCAATCTAAAGAAGTTGCATAACGTAAGAAGAGACGTCGCCTTTATCCAGAGGTGACGTCTTTTTTATTGTGGTTGTCCGTTCAAAATTCACATAATCTCGGATTGCAAGTTGGGGATTTGTGGTAAACTATTTGTAAAGCTTCGGGTGAGGAGGGGGTCACATTGGACATTCGGGTCGCCAAACCAGATGATGTGTATGGGATTGCGAGAGTGCGTGTGAACGGGTGGCGTACGACCTATCGGGGGATCGTACCGACCGAGTATTTGTTAAAAGTATCATCCGGCTCCATCGAATGGGCAGAACGCTTGCGGACCGCCCTTCGTCGGCAAGAAGTAGCCGGCTTTGTGGCGATTGTCGAGGACGAAATCGTGGGCTTCGTTCTTTACGGAGAAGAACGGACAGGAGAGTACCCAGACCATACGAATGAAGTGTATGCCATCTATATTTTAGAGAACCATCAAGGGAACGGAATCGGGTCCGCTCTCCTTGAGCATGCCGTGCAATCGATGTGTGAGGCAGGACTCCTGATTTGGGCGCTTGAGATGAATCCGTTCCGTACTTTTTATGAGCGAAAACAAGGGCAGGTCATCGATCAGAAAGATCGAGAGTTTGGTGAATTGATGCTCCGAGAAGTGGCGTATGGATGGGAAACGACCCGTCATGACTCCATCATGGGAGCCTGAGCTTTGAGACTGTAGAATGTTCTACGGTCTTTTTTTGTGCCGAATGTAAGAGTTGTTAGGGATTTTTCATTCAAAATTGATTCAGCTTTTCAGCCAACAACGTAAATTCCCACGGGATATTTTCACCGTTCCATCCTCTCCAGTTCTATAATGGAATTATCTATAATAATTTTACAATAAAGTTTTGTCAAACTAACCAATCTTTAGACTTTGAGAATTCTTATAGGTCGTTCATTGATGAACGCAGTGATAAGAAACGGGGTAACAGGATATGATTAAAGGAATTTATGAAGCTCATTTACCGGTAAGTGATTTAACTGAATCAATTCGATTTTATGAGAAATTAGGATTAGAGTTGGCATTCCAAAATGAAAAGTTGGCTTTCCTTTGGATTATGAAAGGGGAGAGCTGGATTGGGCTATGGAAATCTGATCAAGTCGATTTACCGTATCATCCATCAATCCGACACATCGCTTTTCGAATCGAGGAGCAGGATTTGGATGCGATCAAAGCATGGCTTGAGGGTCAGGGAATTGAAATTCGTACTGCGTTCAAGATGACACCGGAACAGCAACCCCTCGTCCTTCCAAATGCTCCATACGAGCATGCGGCCATCTACTTTGAAGACCCGGACGGCAATTCGCTTGAACTCATCACGTTGATTGGAACAAACGCAGATGAAACTGCTAATGTGATTCCGTACGAAGAGTGGTTAAAAAAATAAAGAATGTACATAACTGATTCAAAAAGGGGAGATAGTATGCTATTTCATTATCATCTATGGACACCACATGTAGAAGAAACAATGTAAGGGAGGAGTCGACGTGAAATTTACCACTAAACGTCTAGAAATCAGACAATTTATGCAGAAAGACTTGCATGCTACATTCGAAATGTATTCAAAACCAGAAGTATGCAGATATCTTTTGCATGAGCCATGGACGTCTGAAAACAGGAAGAAAGAATTTGATAAAAAACTAACAAATTCTATTCTTACCGAGACTAGTACGTTGAATTTAGCAGTCGTACATCAAGATGAAGTGATTGGGGATCTCACGGTTTGGTACACGGGTATGAAAGATACGGTAGAAATCGGGTATTGTTTTTCTGAATCGCATTCAGGAAAAGGATATGCGACGGAGGCAGTGAGCGGATTGCTAGGGGAGTTGTTCACAAAGCTCAATCTACATCGGGTACAAGCCAATCTCGACGCCAGAAATGTAGCTTCCCAGAAATTATGTGAACGGATTGGAATGAGAAAAGAAGCTCATTTCTTGAGAGACTATTGGAATAAGAATGAATGGACCGATAGCATGGTGTACGCGATGTTACACGAGGAGTTTGTAAGATAATAAACGAAATAAGTGAAGTGAATAGAAAAGGAGATGACGCGCGTCATCTCCTTTTATTTACAATTTTTCAATAACCGTTTTCGGGTCGACACGTTCTGTATAGTCAGCAGGCACATCACTGAAAGAAATCGTCCCGTCGGATTGGATGATGAACGTGGCCGGTTTCGGCAACTGCCAATCCTCGTTCCCGTTATGGGCATCGACATTTAGTCCAGATGCTTTATAAATATCAATCAAGTAATCTGGCATGTCAAAGACGAGGTCGAATTGACGTGCGACAATATTATCAACATCACTCAATACATAAAAATCAAGTTCATTCTTTTCTTTCGTCGAAAGGGAATAATCCGGCGTCTCCGGACTGATTGCGACAAGAGTCGCGCCTTTTTCTTGAATCGTTGCCAACTCGCGCTGGTAAGCACGGAGCTCGAGGTTACAGTATGGGCACCATCCACCTCGGTAAAATGTGACGATGACTGGTCCATTTTCAAGGAGCGTTTTCAAGTTGACGGCTGTCCCGTCCGCGTGAGGCAATTCAAACGACGGCGCTTGATCTCCAACTGTTAACCCTGATGCGATGCCTGAATCTTTCAATTCCTGAGTCGCCTGAGCCATCAATCGTTGCTTTTCGGCAGGTGCTTTTTGTTTAAACTGATCTTTATACGACTTGATTTCTTCCAATAATGAATTCATCTTTTGACCCCCTTTTCCGATATGGTAACTTAATCTTTCTCTAAACACGAATAGTTTGATTTGTCTAATCGAACATAGTGCTGAAACTCCATTTCAGTTTTCGAAAAATAATTTTCGAATAATTCAATCAACTCTTTAGATGAGATGACTTTTGACCGATATGGTGAGTAACCCAAGGGAGATTCGACTCATCGAACTCGCTTGAACATTTTATTCGGGGTAAGGAGATGTTTTATGAAACAGAAGCGTACGATTAGTATCAAGCAAAAGTTGATTGTCTTATCCGTTTTATTACTACTCATTCCAGCCACATTGATTGGAATCGTCGCCTATTCGCAGGCGAAAGGTAAAATCGAGTCTCAAATGATCCAGTCCGCCAATTCGGGGGTAGACCGGATGAACAACGAGGTCACGAATCTCATCGAACCGATTCAAACGGACATCTCATTTTTTGCGAATCGGATTGATAGTTCAATCTATGAAGAGGGAGAAGCGAATCAAGCATTAGCTGAGAAGTTTACCGAGTATTTGGAGACACATCCAAAAGTAACGAACATCTACTTTGCTTCAGCAGAAGGCGCGATGACGATCTATCCTGAACAGGAATTGCCAGAAGGATATGACCCACGGACTCGTCCATGGTATGAAGCGGCTGAAACAAGTGGACAAGATGTTGCCATCACGAATCCGTACGTCGATGCCGCCTCTCAAAAAATGATGATCACGGTTTCGAAGAAGACTTCAGACGGTCGTGGTGTAGTCGCTGTAGACGTCGATGTGAACGATATCGCTGAAGTGGCGTCCACCATTCAAATCGGGAAAGAAGGATACGTTGCCATCTTCGACCAGGCCGAACAAGTCGTCATTCATCCGTCGACGGCTGTCGGTGAAAAGATGGATGAATCTTGGACAGAATCGCTCTTTGCCAAGGAAGAAGGGACTCTGTCTGCATCGGAGAATGGGGAAGGTGTGGAGAAGGCATTCGTGACGAACCCAATCACCGGATGGAAAATTGCCGGAACGTTATATGACGGTGAGATTCAAGACGAGACAGTCGGCATTCTTTGGACGACTGGATTCGTCATCATCGGAATGTTCGGGATTGCAGCCATTCTTCTCTACTTTGTCCTCCGCTCAATCTTACGTCCGTTGCGTTTATTGACAGAGGGAGCAGAACGGATCAAATCGGGTGATTTAACAGAACCGATCACCGTCTTATCGAACGACGAAATCGGGCGTGTTTCAGAGAGTTTTAACGAAATGAGCGATTCCCTTCGTATGGTATTGCTCCGTCTTGATGATTCAATCAGTCAAGTGGCCGCATCGTCACAAGAATTGATGGCCAATTCGGCTCATAATACGGCCTCATCGGAACAGATTGCTCGCGCAGTTGATCAAATGGCAGTCAGTGCCGATGGCTCGAAGCGACAACTCGACGACAATGCGACATCGCTCCAAGCGATCACATCGGGCATCATGCGAATCTCAGAGAGTTCAATGGACGTTTCTGAACTTTCACGCGAAACCTCGAATGAGGCGGAAGACGGTTCGACGACCGTGAAAGAGAACGTGAAGCAGATGCAGGCGATCGATGCGTCTGTCGTGACATTCGAGGGTGTCATTCACTCATTGGCACATCGCTCAAACGAAATTGGAGAAATCGTCACGGTCATCAATGGAATCGCTGAACAGACGAACCTGTTAGCGTTGAACGCTGCCATTGAAGCGGCACGTGCGGGTGAGAACGGCAAAGGATTCGCGGTCGTTGCGAGCGAGGTGCGTAAACTCGCGGAACAGTCACAGCAGTCGACGAAACAAATTGCGGCGTTGATTGATCGAATCAAGCATGAGACGGAACAGTCTGTACAGTTGATGCAGGAAGTATCTACTCATACGAAAGCCGGGTTGGCGTCATCTGAGATGACAGCAGACCGATTCGAGAAAATCAAGGAGCGGACAGTCGCGATGACACCACGGATTGAAGACGTGACCGCAACCGTCGAGGAGATTGCGGCGAACGTTCAGGAAGTGGCAGCGACGGCATCACAAATTGCCGACATCGCCGATGAGAATTCGAGCGTCTCGAAGCAAGTGGCGGCGACGACCGATGATCAATTGAGATCGATTGAAGAAGTATCACAGTCAGCAAAAGCACTCGCGACCATGGCCGAGGAGTTACAAGACCTCGTCTCGCGGTTCAAACTGTAAACGAGAATGAGGCAGAGCGGAGCGCTCTGCCTCATGTCTTTTTATAGGATTGGACTAAGAAGGCGTGACACCCCTTCACGGGCGCGCACCGTCCATTTACGAGATTCATAATCTTCCACTGTATAAATTCGACTGACCGCCGTATCGGTCTCGAATAAAGAAATGAGTTCGAGGGCGACCCGTTCATCGTAGATGAGTGCGTTCACTTCAAAATTGAGACGGAAGCTTCGGGCGTCCAAATTTGTCGTCCCGACGGTCGCAATCTCATCATCGACGACGAGCGTCTTCGCGTGGAGAAACCCTTCATCATACAGATAGACGTTTGCCCCGTAGTCGAGGAGTTCCCCAAGGAACGAGAGGGACGCCCACATGACGAATGGATGGTCCGGTTTTCCAGGAATCATAATATCCATCTGGACGCCAGAATGGAGCGCCATTTTACAGGCATCCATAAAGCTCGTGTCTGGGATGAAGTAAGGTGTTTGGATGACGACCCGACGTTTAGCGGACATGATCATTTTGACCATCATGTTCTTCAAATGTTCCGTATCCGAGTTTGGTCCGCTCGTGACGATTTGCATCGGAGAATTTTCTTTGATGTCATGTCGCGCAAAGCAGAAGGCATTTTCCGGGTCATGTTTTCGATGACCTGAATAGTTCCAATCTAAAATGAATCGGTGTTGGAGATTGTAAACTACGTCTCCTTCGACGCGTAAATGCGTGTCGCGCCAATAGCCGAATTTTTCGACTAAACCTAAATACTCGGTACCGACATTGAATCCACCGACATAGCCAATTTTCCCATCGATGATGACAACTTTTCGGTGGTTTCGGTTGTTCAACTTGAAGTTGATGATTCCGAGTGTCGGTGGGAAGAAGACGCGGACCTCGCCATCGTTCGCAATCAACTCTTTAAAGTCAGAATTACGGAGACTACGTGAGCCGACCGCATCATAAAGGAGTCGGACTTTAACACCGGCTTTCGCACGCTCGATTAACTCTTTTAAGAGTGCTTGACCGAGAGCATCGCGCTGGATGATGTAATATTGAATATTGATTTCCGTTTCGGCCGAACGAATATCATCCATCAGCGCTTTAAACTTTTGTTCGCCGTCGTGCAAGATGAGGGAACGGTTATGTACACTGATTAACGATTTAGACGATCGTAAATTCATTTGAAGCAGTTGGTCATACTTTTCAAACAATGGCTGAGCGAGCTGTGTTTGGCGCGTGTGAATCTGTTCAAGTTGCGCTTCGACTTGAAGCGAATGGAAGGAACGTTCTTCCACACTTAAATTATAGAAGTTATCCTTCTTTAGTTGTCGCCCAAGGAACAGATAAATGATAAAGCCGAGCACTGGTAAGAAAAACAGGACGAGCAGCCAGGCCCAAGTCGCGCCTACGTCACGTCTTTCGGCGAAGATGACAGCGAGTGCGAATAACATGTTTAACCCGAGGACGATATAAAGTCCCCAACTGAAAATCATAGACCAATCCAACGACATACACCCCTTTATAATCGATTCATAGCTTAATCATACATCAAATGAGGGAATAGGATGCTATCAAATGAAATAGGGGGATCAGATGATGAACATGGAAGTCGTTTGGAAGAAAGGGATGGCGTTTGAAACACATACGCCATCTGGACACAAGGTGACACTTGATGCGTCAGAGGACGTCGGTGGGCTCGATACGGGACCTCGTCCGACGGAAATGTTACTTCACGCGACCGCATCTTGCACGGGAATCGATATCGTGTCAATTCTCCACAAGATGCGCCAGCCAATCGAAGCGTTTGAAATGAAAATTGATGGGGTGCGGGCGACCGAACATCCGAAACGCTTTACAGCCATTCACATCTTGTATATCCTGAAAGGCGAGTTATCGGAAGAACGAGTCCGCCGGGCCATCGCATTGTCCGTCGAGCGTTATTGTTCCGTATCGCATAGCCTCAATGCGACATTGACGTATAGCTATCAATTAAACGATGGAGACGTCACTCCGTTTGATCTTCAACAGTGAGCAAGATGGTTGAAAGGCATAATGTTCTCCGTTATATTTGTATTTCAAATACTGTATGACTAAAGGAGGACGTTATGATTCGACTCGCGACGAAGCGCGATGCCAAACACATCGCGAACCTAATCGAACAACGAGCCGTAGCGCTAAATGAACAAGGAAGCGACCAATGGACCGAATATTTGGAACAGGACCTCGTAGAGCGTGTGCGCACTGATATTGCGGAAGGCAGTGTATATGTCTTTGAAGATGACCAACAAATTTTAGCTTCAATCGCATTGTTACCTCCAGATGAGTGGGATGATCACTTATGGGACGACAGTGAACGTGGACAATATATCCACCGAATCGTCGTCAGCGAAAAACTAAAAGGGCAAGGCGTCGGACAGCAGCTCATGGAGCATGTCTTAGAGGAAGCCGATGAAGATGAACCAATTCGTCTTGATTGTGTCGCTGACAATGAATTTCTAAATGATTACTATCCACGTTTCGGTTTCGTCTTTGTCGATTCACGAAACGGATACAATACGTTCGAATACAGATTAGATGAGAGCATGAGTGCATAAGGGTCATTAGACCCTTTTTTTGATATAATAACAAAAGCGAAAAGGAGGGTTTTATATGATTAAAACCATGTTGGTAGGATTCGGATTCTCGGCGAACACGTTCCATTTGCCGTTCTTAAAGGCCATTGATTCATTTGAAGTGAGTGGCGTCGTGTCATCGCGGCCGGAAGAAGTGCAGGCTGAATTACCTGGTGCCACGGTATATGCGACATTAGAGGAGGCGCTTCAATCGGATGCTTCTCTATATGTCATCACGACACCGTCGCATTTACATAAAGAGATGATTGTTGCCTGTCTTGAGGCAGGAAAAGATGTGCTCGTTGAAAAACCAGCATTTCTGACAACGGAAGAAGGATACGAGTTGATGGCACTTGAAGAAAAGTCGAAGGGCATCGTCAACGTTTATCAAAACCGTCGTTACGACGGAGACTTCTTGACGGTTAAGTCGTTACTTGATTCGAATGAGTTAGGAGACTGGAAAGTGGTTGAATCTCGATTTGATCGTTTCCGTCCGAATGTACGTGACCGGTGGCGTGAAAATGCAGGACCCGGTTCAGGTATTTTATTCGATTTAGGAAGTCATCTGATTGATCAAACGCTCGCTTTATTTGGAAAGCCGGATCGTATTCAAGCAGATGTGATGATTCAACGGGATGGCGGACAATCCGATGATGGGTTCCATCTGACTTTCTATTATGGTGAAAAGCGAGTATACCTTCGTTCGAACCCGTTCATCGCTGGAGAAACACCTCGGTTTGAAGTGCACGGCACACTTGGAAGTTTCGTGAAATATGGACTTGATCCTCAAGAAGAGGCTCTGAAGCAAGGCAAGTTAGAAAGTGATTTATTAGAGACTGGCGTATTATCGAAAGAAGAGGTTGCATCGATTCAAATCGAGAAAGGGAGCTATTTGTCGTATTATCAACAGTTAGCCCATAGTTATGAGGTACGACAACCAGTCGTTTCTCTAAAGGATGCAACGTTGACAACCCACTTGATTGAACTTGCACGTCAATCCAGTGAGACAGGAACAGTCATCACAGTAGATTGACACGCTTTTTCGTAGATTTACTAAACCGGCGATTAATTCACAATTGGAAAGAACGTGCGATGATTTCTTTGTGAACGTGTCGACACTTTTCTATTGTAAGAACAATCATACGAATCATAAAAAAAATCGATGCCACCGAACAAATTGTTCGAGCGTGCATCGATTTTTTGTTAGGCGGCATCTTCTTCTGTTGATTCGACTTTTTCCGTACGACGGACAATCGGGAAATTTTTGAACAAGCGACTTCCAATCAAGCCGAAACCAATTCCGAGGACAAACAGCACGACGGCTGTAAGCGTGACCGTTTGCCAATCATTAAAACCATACATGACAAGGAGTCCGGGGATTCCAGCTGCCGAACCCGGTGCATCGTTAATCATACCGGTCATGGCAACAATCAACCCGGCGATGGCTCCACCGACAAAGTTGACACTGTAAATCGGAATCGGGTTAGCGGAAATGAGGTCAGCTTGCGTCAACGGTTCGATGGCGACTGAGAGCTGATCCTTCTTTGTTCCGATTTTCAATTGACGGAATAACAAATAATTCATTGAGATGGATGCGGTCAACGCGAGCGCAGCAATCGCCATCGGGACGCCGGTCAATCCGAGCATGGCCGTCAAGGCCATTGAACTGAGTGGTGATGTCGAAACGACTGTGACAATCCCTCCTAAGACAAGACCCATGACGACCGGATTTTGAGTGGCCGCAAGTTCAATCACCGCACCGATTTGCGAGAGGGTGTTTGTCACGAGTGGGTCGACGCCTGTCGCGACAAGACGTGCGAGCGGTGCCATGACGATGACATAGAAGATCATATCGACCCCGGTCGGGAGATAACGATTGATTCGAGTGCCGGCTAAAGCCAAAATGTAACCGGCGAAAAATCCAGGAAGGATTCCAAACCCTGATACGGATAACCCAATCATCAAACTATAGACGGGGTTGATTCCGAGTGCGATGGCGACGAGTGCCGCCGCTGCAGGACCTGACAATGCCCCAGCCGCCTGTCCGACTTCCTCATACAGAGGGAGTGGTAGCAATCCGCCGATGGCATATGCGTTGAACGCTTCGACGAGAAAACTCGCGATTGCTGCACCAGCAAGCGCGCCCATCGCTTTCATTCCGGATGGTGCCTTATAGCTAAACAATGTGAATAAGGCGAGGATGAGCAGTAAAAGTGCAATTCCTTGAATAATGACCATAAACTCTTCCTTCTTTCTCTCTAATTTCATTCATAATTTATTCTATATTCAGGCATAGAAACGCTTATGTAAAGCCAAAATTTCAAGAAAAATTAAAAATGAAAGATGTTACCGTTTACAATTCGAAATGTGATTTCATGTAAGCGATATCTTGGGAAATCGCCAACAATTTGACACGTTTGGACGTGTTGTGGTCCACCAGATTGGGAACAGATAGATGATAGATTTTTCATAAAGTATTTCTCGAGGAGGAAGAACCATGCAAAACGAAGACAGGCAGTGGCACGCGCTTGAAGTCGATGAGGTGCAATCTCAAGTAGAGACTGATCTTGAATCGGGACTCAAGAGAGATACCGTCACTAGTCGACAAGAAGAATTCGGAAAGAACGTGTTACCAGAAAAAGAGAAGACGCCAGAAATAATTAAATTTTTAAAGCAGTTTAACGATATTCTTGTATACGTACTGCTTGGTGCTGCAGTCGTCACGGGCTTCCTCGGAGAGTACATCGATACAATCGTCATTGTGCTTGTTGTCACAATCATCGGTGTCGTCGGATATTTGCAAGAGAATAAGGCAGAAGAAGCGCTCGAAGGAATCAAAAAATTATTAGAAACAAAGGCAACCGTCATTCGAGACGGCAAGCAATCTGAAATCGACTCGAGTGACCTGGTCGTCGGTGACGTCCTCGTTCTCGCAGCAGGGGATAAAGTACCGGCCGACGCCCGTGTCGTACAAGCTGAAAAGTTTAAGGTCGAAGAATCGGCTTTAACGGGAGAGGCGACGACTGTCGAGAAAAAATCAGACATCGTAAAAGAAGAAGCTGTTTTGGCCGATCGGAAGAACATGGTATATTCCGGTACAAGTGTGGCGACAGGAAGTGCCAAAGCCATCGTTATCGCTATTGGAGAAGGGACAGAACTTGGTCAAATCAATGCCTCCATTTCTGAGGTACAAACCGTCAAAACGCCACTGATCCGTCAGACGACTAAATTTGGTCAAACTGTCTCGATTGCGATTTTAATCATCTCTGTCATCATTTATGCGTTTGGTTACTTCCTTCGAGATTACGAACCGGTCGAACTCATGTTGACGACGATTGGATTAGCTGTTGCTGCGATTCCTGAGGGATTGCCGGCAGTCATTTCGATTATTTTAGCACTTGGTGTGCGGAATATGGCTGAGAAAAAAGCGATTGTTCGGAGTTTACCTTCAGTCGAGACATTAGGGGCGGTTTCCGTCATCTGTACAGACAAGACAGGGACGTTAACGAAAAATGAAATGACGGTTAAACAGATTGTGACGGCACATCATGATGTCGAAGTGTCTGGTAGTGGGTACGCTCCGAATGGAGACATTGAACTGAACGGTCAGCCGTTTGACTTGGATGATGATGAGTCGATGGTTGATCTCTTGACCGTCGGTAAAACATGTAATGATTCACAATTGAACGAAGAGGATGGGGACTGGGTGATCAACGGGGATCCGACCGAGGCTTGTCTATTGACAGTCGCGGAGAAAGCAGAGCGTCCCATCGAACGATTGAAAGTGATATCGAAAATTCCATTTGACTCCGAATACAAATATATGGCGACACTCGTGGATTATAATGAGGAGCGAATGATATTTGTCAAAGGAGCACCTGACCGCTTGTTTGAGATGGCTGCTTCAGAAGACTTCACGCAAGACTATTGGGATGAAAAGCGTAAAGAGATTGCTGACCGCGGGCAACGTGTCCTCGGTGCAGGATTCAAACGAGTCGACCATTCAAAACAGTCAATCGACCATGAAGATGTAGAAAATGGTCTAACGTTCCTTGGGTTGTTCGGAATTGTCGACCCGCCTCGCCAAGAAGCGATTGAAGCGGTCGCTGCGTGTCGTGATGCTGGAATCCGAATCAAAATGATCACAGGAGACCATAAAGATACAGCAGTTGCCATCGCAAAAGAACTTGGGATGGAAGTGGAAGGGGCGCTCGAAGGACGTGAATTGACGGATATGTCGGATGAAGAGATTAAAGAAGCATCTATTCATAATGATGTGTTCGCTAGAACGAGTCCAAATGATAAATTACGCCTGGTCAAAGGATTGCAAGAGAACGGCCTAATCACCTCGATGACCGGAGATGGGGTGAACGATGCGCCAGCCTTGAAACGAGCGGATATTGGGGTATCCATGGGCATCAAAGGAACTGAAGTTGCAAAAGAAGCGTCGCAAATGGTTTTAGTCGATGATAACTTCAAGACGATTTACAACGCCGTACGTGAAGGACGTCGAGTGTACGACAACCTGAAGAAAACCATTTTGTTCCTCCTGCCAACGAATGGTGGACAAGCGTTACTTGTTGCAATGAGCATCTTGCTAGGAGCAGCTGCACCACTCAGCCCGGTTCAAATTCTTTGGGTCAATATGGTTGTGGCCGTGACACTTTCATTGGCCATTGCGTTCGAGCCTCTTGAAGAGAGCACGATGAAACGACCGCCTCGACCAGCAAACGTCCCCCTTCTCAGTCGGTATTATATCTTCCGTGTCACGTTAGTATCGATTTTGATTGGGGGAGGTAGTCTTTGGATCAACTACATGCTTGGTGATTTTGATTACTCCACAGAAAAGTTGCAAACGATTACGTTGAACGCGATTGTCATGGCGCAATTGTTCCATTTGTATAACTGTCGAACTGAATTGGTGCCTGCATTCAATCGTCACTTCTTCGAGAACAAGATCGCTTTTCTCGTGTCTGGTTTGCTCATTGCACTCCAATTGTTTATCACGTATGTTCCATTCATGCACACTTTATTCGGAACAGCTCCATTGACATGGGAAGACTGGATTTACCCTGTTGCGTTCGGTCTAGCAGTATTCCTCATTGTGGAGATAGAAAAAGCGATTTCGCGACGCGTGATTGGAAACCAAAACATCCACTGATTTGGTTTTACAACAATGAAAAAAGGATATAAAAAGGAATGAAGAAGGAGGGATATGATGAAGCGCGACGAATCACAACCAGGGGTTCATCCGGACCCAGTACCAGATGATGAATCGAACCCGGCGAAAAAACCGGCTCCGACACAGCATCCCGATCCAGACCCTGAAGATGAATCAAATGAATAAATTATGAAATCGTAAATAATGCCTCCTAGTCGATTGGACTAAGAGGCATTTTTGTGAGTTGGTTTATGATTTGGACTTTACGGAACGGCTGTTTTGTAGCCGATTAAACGTTTTCTCGTTCATATGTTCCGTAATGACAAAATCACCGACCGGACATTCCCATTTCCCTTTTGAGACAACACATTCTTGTAAGGTCACTTTGTCATCGTATAAATCAAGTTCTAACGTATCCTTCAAGAATTGATCTACTTTTGGGTTTGGTACTTTTACGTATTCATTGAATTCAAGTTCTTCATTCTTTACAGTCACGTAAGATGTGACTTGGAAATAACGCATGTGATGGTCTCCTTCATTAACAGCTAATCTTTAGTATAGCCGTTTCTGGTCAAAATGGGGGATCAAAGTTTCATTTCGGCTTGTTCTCGCTTCGGTGGAGCTTCGTTAAACGGTTTCTGATGGCGAATCATGAGCCAAAAAATTAAACCGAAGAGTGGAATGTAAGGGAGTGGCCATAACCCCATTTTATAGCGTTTGGCGTCTCGATTCATTAACGTGATTTGAATGAATGCCAACAAAAAGAAATCGACTGTCATCGTGCGAACGAACTGGTTTTTTTCTACATACGACCAATATTCGGCTACATTCCCTGTGTTCGCTGCGGCAATGAATAGTCCGATGGTCACCAATAGTAATACAACACCCAAAATACGAGTTGGAAGTGGCTTGACGGGTGTCGGATAAGGTGACTGTCTAGCGAAAGCCAAATATGGCGCTAGTAAGAATCCACCAACGAAGAAACTGCTCACTGCAGCAATGAGTGGATTTGGCTTCAACTGGTTCACTTCTGACCAAAGAAGTGGGAATAGTGCCAACGGATAAACGCCTAAAATGCTAAACAATGAAAGGGAATAGCCTTCATAAGCGTCCGTATTATAGGTTATGAAGTCGAGTAAAAATCGTCCGTCAAACGGTACATTTGGACCGAAAATAGCAATTGCGATCGCTAGTCCCCATGGAATCAATAAGAATTTTCTTGTCATACGAACACCTCGTCAATGGTTGATAGTTGTAGTATACCCTCTTTTGGAAACACGAAAAAATGAGAAGATGCATGACGCATGTCCTCATTTATTTTCACGTGCATACGTTTTAATCATCGTGACGAGTTGCTGAGTTTCATCAGACTTCACATCAAGCATGATCCCATAATCATACAGCGAGCCCGTTTGGCCACGGTGTCTGACATGTCCCATCAGTTCGATCGGTTGAAGTGTCGGAACGAGGTCAAAAAGAAAATGGACCTGTAAATCATCAGAGAGCGGGAAGAGATAGTCCGATCGCAGTTTTAATCCATGAGAACTCACATTGAGGAGTAATCCTTCCCCGTCGTATAGTTCTTTTTCTTCCCAAACTAGTCGATAAGGGATGCTACGGGGATTCGGTAAGATATAGCGGAACGTCTCCTGTCGGCGATAACGCATCAATTCACCCCATTTCTTTACTTCTTTTATCGGTAAAATTGAAGTCAAAATGAAGTGGAAATATGTATAAAATTATTGTGTGCTCGCTTTACAGACGTGAGAACGCTTTCTATAATAGATGTACGATTTGAATAGGGAGGAGATCAGATGAATGTTCATGATTTACTCCGACGTTACTCGATTCAAACACCAGTCATCTATGAAAAAAAACGTAACGGGGAGTGGGTTAAACTCGAGTGTCTACCTGCTTATACCATTCTTGAAGTCGAAACGAATGATCACACTATCGAAGCGGTTGCGATTGACGCGTTTAAAGCAATCACAGTCTGTCGAGAGTCGACGTCGATTGAAGAAGCCCGTCCGTATGCTGTGCGTATCCAGATTGAACGACCATAAAAAAGCCGTAACTTCACATTGAAGTTACGGCTTTTGATTATGCGGCATGTTGTTCCGATTCGTCTTGTGGGTTCGTGCGTTTGGCGTAATACATGAACGGAGTCGCCATCCACGCAATCACAAACTTCGCCACGTACGTCGTGATGAAGATATTCCACCAAATGTCCCATTCCATTCCCCAGAACGCGATGATACAAAATGTGAATGTATCAATCAGTTGCGATAAGACGGTCGAACCCGTCGTACGGAGCCAAAGCTTTTTCTCACCCGTTTTTGCGCGAATCTTCGAATAGACGAAGACATCGAACAATTGAGAAACGAGATAAGCGGCAAGGCTACCGAGTGTGATTAACGGAAGCATCGAGAAGAGTGCTTCAAAACTATCGTGCATAAACATCGCTTCTTCAAACGGCTCATATAACAGAGCATATTGCATAAGGACCGTCGAGACGATCAAGATGAAGAACCCGAGCCATACGCCTTTACGGGCAGCGGCTCGTCCGTGCTTTTCGTTCAAAATGTCTGTCGCTAAATAGAGCGAACCGTAGACGATGTTACCGAGTGTGAAAATGTATCCGCCAATTACAATCTGTTGCGTGACTTGAATATTGGCGACGACTGAAGCCATCGCAATCCAAGCATATAAGCCGACTCGTCCGAATAACTTGTAACTGAGGACGAGTAGTCCGAGTGTAAGGATGGCAGAAGGAATCCATAACCATTCGTTTAGCATGAATCATGCTCCTTCCTGTAACTATTCAATGATTTCAACTTTTCAAGTTTATAGAGGAACGGAAATGATGTCAAGGTGAGGGAAGGTGTAGAAATACATATGATAGTGCACGAGCAAATAGAAAGCACCTCCTGATATCGTTTATTGACTAACATGAATATTATCGCTCGCCGTTTCGACGCCCACGCTTTCCGCAGGCAATCCCGGAGCCGCATCGCGACCAAGGTCGCTGCTGGCTCTCCGTCGGATTGCTCTCCTGCAGGAGTCGGGGCGTCGACGGGCGAGCAACGCAAACGATTGTCATCTGGCGGACGTTTGTATTTTTCTAAGACACCGACGGCCGAATAAAAAGTTCACTGGATGTTATTAACCGCTTGATTGAAGGCTAAGGTTGATGCCTCCGTTCATGAAAGGTATGGTGTGATTGAACTATTTCGAAAATAGTCATTGCAAGTTATCTATGTATAAAACTGTGCATTCGCCTGTGCATGGGCGATAAGTGGCACAGTACTGTGCACGAAATATGACGCTTAAAAAGCTAAGTTATTCTTTAAGTTCTCGAGGTAATTAATCGATTCTGTACCGAATATACCTGGTTCTTTCCAATCGGACCAGTCATCTTTAGTCAATAGAATAGTCATCCGTTTTTTCGAAATTTCTAGCTGATTGGCTATTTCTTTTACTGCATCTTGGTCTACGTTCGGCGTAGTTGAATTCTCGAGTTGGCGCATCACTTCAGACATCGTTTTTAATGAATCTATAATCTGTAACACGTCTTTTTTAATATAAGAAAGATTAATTTGGATATCACTTATGGGATAGTTGTCGCAAATTTTGCCACATACGTATATCATCCCAATCATTTCGTGTGTCATATCAATAGTGCGATCTACGGTGATTTCATTATTTATACTCACTTCATTTAATTGTTGTTCTGTAAAGTGTTCTCCTGAAGCTATGTTCGAATTCTCATGTACATCATTTTCGTTTTCTTGTTCTTCAGAAATTTTTTCATTTGTCAAAAGTATCGTATCTTTTAAAGCGGTTTTGTGAAGTCGTTTCGTTCGGGTGCTTTCTGCGTATTCAATCGGCTCATCCCAACTTTCCCACGACTCCGCAATCTGCATTGTTTCGAGTGAATAAGAGGTTGCTTGCAAGTTCTCTTCAAGTTCAAATAATTTTTGCGTGTGCAATTCGGCCGGGTCTTCTAGCGCAATTTCATTCACAATTTCAGACGCCTTCTGTAATTGGTTGCGAGAAGTGGTGATTAATTCTTCCATCGCATCGAAACGAGTTTGGATTTCTTCCAGAGGGAGGTCGCTACACGGGCCATTGCATTCACTCATATTTTTCTTGATGAGGGTGAGGAGGGCGTCGGTACGCGCAATAACTTCATTTACTTCATTGTATCGGTCTGTGTATCCGGCAGGAACTTCTGGCAAAGGTTCAAGCTCGTCCAATACTAAATTAGTATCTATCGTAAGTGTGTCTTTATTTGAAATTTCCCTATCTTCCTCTCCGACTATTTTAATTGCACTAGCGCCAGGTTCTTTTTCTCTTGACGGAGAAGCCGAAACGATAGCGAACAGAATCAGTAGACCAGCCCCAGATACGCTCATCAACTGCCGAGTCGTTCTTTGCATTCTTAACATCTTCACAGTAGGTTGTATGCGCATACCGTGATCTTTTTTCATTTCACCTTTAGCAGCTGAGTGTAATAAGAACGAGATTGCGAGAACAAGAAAACTTATAAGAAACAAAAAGTCTAACACTTTCTTCACTCCCTTCAAATTGTCCCAATCTATTATATCACTTTTTCTGTATATACCTATATTTGTTAAATAAAGTTTAAAATCAACAAAAATAGAATCGATGCCACTAAAAAATATTGTACAGAAAATATTGTACAGAAGAAAAACATAATTTTGATTGAGATATGAACGTGGAAATAAAACGAAAAAGCACTTCCTGAAACATTCAGGAAGTGCTTGTCACCGCTCGATTGAACGGTAGAGTTGATGCCTCCGACGAGAATCGAACTCGTGCTGCAGCATTACCATTGCTGAGGTCTGCCACTAACCTACAGAGGCGTTACACCAACTATGTTACACAGGTTAATCGTCATTTTCAAGCTTTTTTAGAATAATAAGACCCCCAATCTTCGATAGAAGAAGAGTGGAGGTCGAATGCTACATCATTATTGTTTACGGATCCAAACTGCACCTGCAGAGTTATCTTTCGCTTCACCGACCACGTCGATGACGAGACCGTATTGCGGAAGTTTACGTCCTGCATCTGGAATGAGCGAGTTGATGTACGAGTTCGCATCATTGAACTGCTTCACGCCAGCTTGAGCTTTGTAATCGTAGATTCCACGACTTGGTGAATCGATGTACCAAGCAAGTGTCTTATCAAGACTGAACGCCGCATCAGCGATTTGGTAACGCGTGCTACCCGCTACTGTTTGTTGTCCGTTCAAGTTACCGATCAGCGCTTGTGGATGTGAATCGACGACACCGAGGAAGCCTTCACCAGGGTGAACACCGACCCAGTTATCTGTGAACGAGTCATCACCATACCAAACGACAAGACCAGTGTTATATTTCACGCCGCGACCGTTGAGAAGACCCATATCCGACCCAGCGTGGTTACGCCATTCGAGGTAGTAGTAGTGCGGTTTCGTGTCATATCCGTCCGATTTGACGAAGCCTTCGAGCGTGACTTTCTCTGCGCCTTCTGCATCGTCTGCGAGAAGCGATTGACCTTCTGACTTGATTGACAAGTTGTCGAGTGCGAACCCTTCAAGAGCAAGTCCACCGTCTGTTACGTATTCGAATACGATTTGCACGTCTTGTCCAGCGAATTGAGACAAATCATATGATTTGTTTACCCAAGCGCCATTCGTTGATTCAGCACCGTTACCAGTGTCGTCATCACCGTAAACATCAAGGACGACTTCTTTTCCGCCACTAAGTGCTTTCACATACAAGTAATCGTAGTCATACTCGATCTCGAAGCGTGTGTCGAAAGCGAGCGTACCATCAGCGCCGAGTTTGACCGTCGGTGTCGAGAGTACAGTATGCAAGTCGTCGCCTTTTGTCGAGTAGTAATAGTAATCGCCGTATGCCGGCTCAATTCCTTTAATCTTCTTATCAGGAAGGTTGACTTTGATGATTCCTGGATTGTTTGACTTCGTCACAGATTGGTCGAGTTGTGAGACAAACCCTTGTGCGTTAATGTCTTCAAGATCGACTTCTGTGATGTTCGCCCAGTTACCACCCATTACTTTTTGGAAGTAATCTTTGTTTTGTGGTGAGAAGCTTGTTGGTTCCGTACCAGCGACTTTACCAGCCCAGCTACCACCACTCATGATTGACCAAGATTGTACTGGCTCACCTTGACCTGTGTATTGTGTGTCATATTCATCTGGAAGACCGAGGTCATGTCCAAATTCGTGTGCGAAGACGCCGACTGCGCCATCTTCTGGTTGAATTGTGTAATCGTATGCTGCCATTTTACCACCCCAATAAGGGACAGCGGCTTCAGTGTTCGCTACTGGATATACTCCGTTAAGAACCCAGCGGTGTGACCATACGGCATCGTCACCAAGTGCACCGCCACCAGCTTCTTGCCCAGTACCCGCATGGATGATCATCAAGTGGTCGACGAGGCCGTCCGGCTCGTTGAAGTCACCGTCACCATCCAAATCGTATAGGTCATATTGGTCGTGTTCTGAAAGGTCGATTCCAGATGCGACTGCAGCATTCAATGCATCTTTAACGAGTTGACGTGGACCAGGGCCGGCGTTATCGTGTCCGCCAGTTGCACGGTCAGCACCATAGTCTTTTGCAGTTCCAGGAACAGTCAACCATTCTGAAACTTCACCGTCGACCGTGTAACTTCCGCCTGATTGTTCTTCATAATACTGTTTAAATGTTTGAACTTTCTCACCGTTGAACAGTTCAAATGACTGGTCACCGAACATGTAATTCTCGTAATGTTCCTTGCTGAAGTTGTCACTATACATATAGCCTGACTCTTGTTCAATGTTGTTATGTTTGAAATCGCTGTACTCGACGAGAAGAACGAGAACTTTGTCTTCACGAACAGAACCGTTATATGCAGACTGTTGTGCAGGGGAAACCTTCACTTGGCCATTCGGTTTTCCTTTACGATAGTTCGCTTGACCTTTTTTAGCTTTGTCGAGAATACGTTCAGATTCTTTTTCGAATTGATTATGTATCTTCTCTTTTGCTTTTGCAGCTTTTTCATTCAATTCGTCATCGTGCTTATGAGCATCCTTAGCCTCACCTTGTTTTTTCGAGATATACGCATCGACTGCTTTCATTCGTTCAGATGCAGATAATCCTTTTTTGATGACGCCTCGTTTTTCAAGTGCTTTCGCGAGACGATCCTCATCGATGATATTGTGGTCGAACGGAGCGAGCTCGCTTGTTGTCGGAGCAGATGGTGCGACCGAAAGTGGTGCAGCACCGGCAGCCGGAACGAAACTGACCGTCATGGCTGAAGTCATGAGAGCCGCGAGAGTCGTTCGACGCATGGAACGTTTTTTCATTTGTATGAACCTCCTGTAAAAAAATAATGGGAAAATGTGTGAGCTTGTTGTTAATGTACCTTTTGTGTCTGATTAATGTCAATATTCAGAAAATAATATACAAAAAAAGAGTCTAAAGTCCTATTTAGTTAAAATGAACTAAATAGACTCCGACTCTAGGTCGATATATCCGTAATGGAACTTGGACGTTTTACGTTTGATTTGAGTGAAACCGTACTGTTGAAACGCTGGACTTTCAAAATGAGCTTTCAAGACAATCCGTTTCTTAGCTACTCGTTTCGCTTCGATCATCATCTCTTCTGAGAGTGGGGAAGGATCGGCGATTGAGCGAAGTGGGTTCAAATGAACCGACTCTGAAATCGTTTTTTCGAACATCGGATCAAAGTAAATACAATCGAACGAATTCTCATCGCATATTTTTAGGTAGTCTAGTGAATGGGAGTGAACGACTTCAATGCGACGCATTGCTTCATTCACTTGCTCATCTTTCTCGACCCATACGGACATACCCTCGCGAACAAGTTGAGCTGTGATGAATTGACTCTCGAGGCCGATTACTTTACCGCTTGAACCGACGACATGGCTCATGACGATACTGTCCGAGCCTAGTCCGAGTGTACAATCTAGAATATGATCACCCGGTGTTGCTTGCATGGCGTCAATGAGTGGGTCTCTTCCACCTCGGATCAGTTGCTTCACCCGAAAGACAGAGCTCGAAGGGTGGAAAAAGAACGGCTCTGTACTATTCATGGGTGTGAACTCGACACGTCGCTTATCAAATACAAGTACATCTTGCTGATAGCGTTTTTTCAATTCATCCATAGAATGTTTGCGTCTTTCGACAAATTTCATGTTGTACTCTGCAGCATGCGTTTGTGCACGAGATAAGACATCATCTGTCGGGCGTAAACAAGTGGTTACGATATACATGATTCGGGCTCCTTCATAAAAAATGAGACGCAGGTGCGTCTCATTTTTTCTTACTGAGTAAGTCTGATAACTCATCGATGAGTGCTTTATGAGAAGCGAGTTCTTTCTTCTTCTCGTCGTTCACGTTCATCGGACGTTTTGAACGGCTTTGTAGCGCTTCAAGCGTTTCATCGATTGACGATTTCAACGTATCGCGTTCTTCAGGTTTCAAAGATACTTCGTGCGGATTTTCACCAGAAGCATCTAATTCGCGGAGGCGTGCCATCAATTGCTTCGCCTCACGATTCAAATCGATTAATAATCTGTCAATTTGTTCCAATCGTAATTTGATCCCATCTCGTTCTGTAAACATCTGTTTCACCTCTTTTTGCGGTTTAACCCTAAGGTCTCTTCCTGTTTACTTTACCATAAAATTTGTTAAACGAAACTACCGGGAATATATTCCATTTATTTTGGCTGTAAGAAACATTGTTTCTCTATCCCCACACGAATGTCACCTGCTATACTAACTGAGCTAATAAGGAGGTGGGCGGATGGAGACAACAAATCATCCACCAAAAGCGCTCAAGGGAGCGATTGTGTCGATCACGGCATATTTGATCTTATCTATACTAAAAGTATTCTTCGGATACTTATATGAATCAGAGGCAGTTTTAGCCGATGGGTTCAACAATACGACGGATATTATCGCATCCGTCGCCGTCTATATCGGCATTCGGGTTGCGGCATTGCCTCGTGATGCGGAGCATAAGTATGGTCACGCCAAAATGGAGACGATCTCTGCGCTCATCGCTTCATTGATCATGATTGCGGTCGGTATCTTTGTTTTCTTCAATAGCCTGTCTAATTTGATCGGGGGAGAATATGCGGAGCCGAATCCGTTGGCCGCGGTCGTCGCCTTCGTCAGTGCGCTCGTCATGTTCGGGGTGTATCGGTTCAACTTGAACCTCGCGAAGAAAACAAAGTCATTGGCACTTAAAGCAGCGGCAAAAGATAACTTGGCCGATGCGATGATTTCAGTTGGAGCCACACTTGGTGTGTTATTCGCTTATTTTCAACTATCTTGGATGGACACGGTCTTAGCAATTGTCATTGCCGGCATGATTATCCGGACAGCGATTCAAATCTTTTTAGATGCCACCCATCAGCTTTCTGATGGATTTCCACCACACCTCGTCGAGTCTTATGAAGAAACAATTGAACAATTTGAGCGGGTGAAAGAAGTTCGGGAAATTAAAGGACGCCATCTTGGAAATCACGTGATGCTCGACGTGACGATTGCGGTCGATGGCGACCTGACCGTGGATGCGGCCCATGAATTATGTGACGACATCGAACGAAAACTAGATGAACAGCATGCGGTCGATTCGGTGCATATTCATATCGAACCGATTTGACGTTCGGTTATCTTTTGCGCTTGATGAAGGGATTCGTTTATAATAAGCGCAGAGAGATTGAACTACTAGTTAAGGAGGGCACGGGATGAATATCGTGCGTCAACCTATTCGCCAGATTGATGAGATTGAATATGAACATTTTCAAAAATATGGAGAAAACTCATACGGCGTTTCTGCAGAAGAGTTGAAAGGAATCCTCGAGGAAATGGGGTCGGAGCAACTTTATCACGCAGAAGAGCATAGTTATGGAGAGGACTTCTATTACGACTTGATGGTCGATGACAAACTGGTCGGCAAAGTCTTGTTACTCAAGCTTGCCCGCGTTTACCAGCTCGACTTGATGGTGTTTGATGCATACAAGAACAAAGGATATGCGACAGAGGGACTTCGTCTCGCGTTGCTTGATTCGAATTTGATTGACGGGCAGATCGTTCGTGCCGGTATTCCGCCAACGAGCCCACATCAACAAGAGATGCACCATGTTCTCCTGCAGAATGGATTCGAAAAACGAAACGGTCTGTATTATTTAAATTTTAAGAAACGATATGTAGTAAACCATTAAGCTGACGGCGTCTCGCACGTCAGCTTTTTTCATATGGAGGGGTAAGGATGAAGCAAGTCACCATTAAAGACATTGCCGAGCTCGCTGGTGTCGCAAAAAGTACGGTCTCACGCTATTTGAACGGTGGGTCGGTCGGAAAGGCAACAAGGGAAAAACTCGACCGGGTCATTCGAGATACGAATTATGAGCCGAATCAGTTCGCGCAAAGTCTCAAGTCGAAGCAGACGAAGATGATTGGGGTCATCGTTCCACGGCTCGATTCGTATGCCGCCTCACGGACGATGATGGGGATTGATGAACAGCTCACGGAACGAGGATATCAAATGCTCGTCGTCAATACAGCACAACAGACGGAACGAGAAATCGAACAGCTATACAACTTGGCCAAACAAAAAGTAGCCGGGATCATCTGGCTCGGGACGACGGTGACGGAACGTCACCTTGAGGCGATTGAGGCGATTCAAATTCCTGTTCTGTTGATTGGGCAACAGCATGACAACGTGCATAGTCTCGTTTATCCTGACCATGAAGCGGCCAATGCACTCGGTAGTGAGTTTATGAGATGGGGTCATCGGAACGTCGTCTACGTGGGTGTTTCGGAGACAGATATCGCAGTCGGACAAGAGCGACGTGACGGATTTTTGAAATCGTTTCAAGAATCGGGGGCAAATGTCAGAGTCATTCAAACAACGTTTAAGATTGAAGACGCCATTCCAATCGGTGAACAGCTGGCAGATGAGGTCGGCACTGTTTCCTTGATCGTTTGTGCGACAGACAACATTGCGTTAGGCGTATTAAAGGGACTCGCGAATCAAGGGATTGAGGTTCCGAATGACATTTCTGTCAGTGGCTTCGGGGGATATGATTTCACGGAAGTCCTGCATCCATCCATTACGACGGTGCACCTTCCTTATCGCAGAACCGGGTCGAAAGCAGCTGACATGATGCTACAGCTTTTACACGGTGAATATGTCCCGATGAAAACGTTCACAATTTTTGAATTAAAAGTTCGAGAAAGCGTTGACAAGTTAAAATAAATCGTTTACATTTGTGTTGCGGAACCGGTTCCGCAACATTTTTTATTTTAAATTGGAACCGGTACCAATCGTGTAAAGAACTCATTTGATTTTTGGAGGTGGACGATATGAACACCGTACATTGTATCGGCGAATTGTTGATTGACTGGGTATGCGAGGATGCCTCGAGCGATCTCGTCAACGGGACGACGTTCGTCAAAAAAGCAGGAGGCGCACCTGCGAATGTCGCGGCAGTCGTCAGTAAGCACGGGGGACAATCTAGTTTCCTCGGACAGGTCGGCGATGACCCGTTTGGTCTTTTCTTGAAACAGACGTTAGTCGAGAACGGCGTCCGAACAGAAAACCTTGTGGAGTCTGGAGATACGACATTCGCATTCGTATCGATTCAAAAGGACGGAGAGCGGGACTTCACATTCCGTCGCGGAAGTGACGGGGAGTATGCCTTCGAGTCGATCGACTTATCGGTGATCGAGTCAGGAGACATCATTCATTTCGGCTCGGCAACAGCACTACTTGATGGGAAATTGAAAGACGCGTACTTTAAGTTATTACAATTTGCAAAGCGGGATGGCTTGTTTATCTCATTTGACCCGAACTATCGAGATGCGTTGATCACGGACCTCGAGCAATTTAAACAAGATGCGAGACACTTCATCGCGGAATCGGACTTCATTAAATTGAGTGAAGAAGAAGCCCACTTGTTGACCGGTAAAGAGCAACTTGAAGACGCTGTTCAAGCACTACTGCAATTAGGTGCAAAACAGATTGCCATCACACTAGGGTCTCGTGGGACGTTGATTGCGACAAGCACGCATCATGAAATCGTTCCTTCAATCTCAATCGACAGTATCGATTCGACGGGAGCGGGAGATGCGTTCGTTGGAGCTTACTTGTATCGGTTGGCAACGCTCGGGTTTGACCCGGAGCGCTTACGTTCCGACATCGAATATGCAAACGTAACGGGTGCGTTGACATGTACAGCTTATGGCGCTATTCCAGCCATTCCATCACGACAACTTGTAAATGAAACGTTAGGAGGGAAATGAAGATGGATTATAAAAAAGAAGCAGCATCCATACTAGAAGCGATTGGTGGGAAAGAAAACGTTGCGGCAGCTGCCCACTGTGCGACTCGCCTTCGTCTCGTATTGAACGATGAGTCAAAGGTCGATGAGAAAGCACTCGAACAACTTGATGTGGTGAAGGGGACCTTCTCTACAGGTGGACAATACCAAATCATCATCGGACAAGGTACGGTCAACAAGGTATATGCGGAATTTTCACAATTGACTGGTCTTGGAGACATGTCGACGACAGATGTGAAGTCAGCCGGAGCGAAAAAAATGAACCCGCTCCAACAGTTCGTCAAAATGTTATCGGATATCTTCGTTCCAATCATCCCGGCCATCGTCGCCGGTGGTCTCTTGATGGGGATCAACAACTTATTGACGGCACCGGATTTGTTCTTTGATGGACGTTCGTTGATTGACCAGTATCCAGGCATGGCCGACCTCGCAGCGATGATCAATACGTTCGCAAACGCCGCCTTCGTCTTCCTTCCTGTACTCATAGGGTTCTCCGCAGCCAAACGGTTCGGTGGTAACCCGTACCTCGGTGCAGCGCTCGGGATGATCATGGTTCACCCGGACTTGATCAATGCATACGCTCAGGCAAGTGTTGAAGAGATTCCGGTTTGGAACATTTTCGGACTCGAGATTGAGAAGTTAGGATACCAAGGACAAGTCTTACCAGTCCTCGTCTCGACGTATATTTTATCGAAGCTTGAAATTAACATTCGGAAGTTTATGCCGGCATCACTTGATATCTTGCTTACGCCATTACTTTCACTCCTCTTCACAGCGTTCATCACGTTCGCTTTCGTCGGACCGATCACTCGTGAAGCAGGGAACTTGATCATCGATGGGTTAGTATGGACATATGATTCACTCGGTTTCGTCGGTGGTTTGATCATGGGTCTTCTCTACGCCCCAATCGTTATTACGGGGATGCACCATAGCTTCATCGCGATTGAGACACAGCTTCTCGCCGATATCGCGGAAACTGGTGGATCGTTCATCTTCCCGATTGCTGCGATGTCAAACGTCGCACAAGGGGCAGCTACTCTTGCGGTCTTCTTCTTGACTGCTGATAAGAAGATGAAAGGGATCGCCTCAGCATCAGGAATCTCTGCACTACTTGGAATCACAGAGCCTGCCATGTTCGGGGTCAACTTAAAACTTCGTTATCCGTTCATCGCAGCCATCGTCGGTTCAGCCATCGCCTCTGCATTCATCGTTGGAAACGACGTATTGGCAGTAGCGCTCGGTGCTGCCGGATTACCAGGTATTATTTCAATCGCACCGGGTTCGATTATCTCGTATATCATTGGCATGGCCATCGCCTTTGCCGTAACATTCGGATTGACATTCATCCTCGCGAAACGACAAGCAAAAAAAGAAGCGGTCAAACAAGCCGCATAACAAAAAAGGAAGTGACACTATGAATTGGACGAAGGCCGAACGTTATCGTTCACTCCGTGACGTGAGCGCCCTCGAGATGGAGGTGCTCCGTGCAAAGACGGCCGCATCCCCGTGGCGGTTTGGATACCACATCCAGCCGCCGACGGGCCTCCTCAACGACCCGAACGGCTTCGCTTATTACGACGGAGAGTACCATCTATTCTATCAATGGTTCCCGCTCGGGCCAGTTCACGGTCTCAAACATTGGTATCATGTCAGTTCGAAAAATCTCGTGCATTGGACCGACCGCGGGGTGGCGTTAGTCCCTGAAACGAAGGAGGATTCCCACGGTGCCTATTCTGGAAGTGGGTTCGTCGTAAACGACACCCTTCACGTCATGTATACCGGGAATCATCGTACGGACGATTGGACGCGTCACGCCTCGCAAATTATCGGTGTCTTACGTGACGGGATGATCGAGCGGCGCAACGTGGCCATCCCGGATATTCCGGCAGGTTACACGGAACATTTCCGCGATCCGAAAGTATGGGAAGAAGATGGATCATATTATGCGATTGTCGGTGCACAGCGAACGGATGAGACAGGATGTGTCGTCTTATATCGTTCGACCAACTTGAATGATTGGACGTTTTTAGGTGAGGTGAAGACCGAGCTCGAGCAGTTCGGTTACATGTGGGAGTGTCCTGACGTGTTTGAACTGAATGGAAGGCATGTCTTCATTTTTTCTCCGCAAGGGATTGAGCCTGAAGGTCATCGCTATCACAACATCTATCAATCTGGATACGTCACAGGTACGCTCGATTTAGAGACGCTCGTCTTCACGCATGAGTCGTTTGAAGAGCTCGACTTCGGGTTCGACTTTTACGCCCCGCAAACGACGGAGCATGATGGTCGTCGCTTCTTAGTCGGGTGGATGGGCCTACCGGAGATTGAATATCCTACAGACCGGTACGGCTGGGCACATGCGTTGACGTTGCCACGTGAGCTATCACTCGAAGATGGCAAGTTGATACAACGACCAATCCCTGAAATGAAGAAACTCCGAAAAGACCAGTTTGTCAACGAATCAGGGACACGGCTTGACGTGGTTTCACCCGAACGTTTTGAATTGGAACTGTCGACGGCTGGAGAAGACTTCAAACTTGAACTATTGAAGACGGAAGATGAGTCGCTCGTGATTCGGTACGAGAAAGATACACGCGAATTGACCATCGATCGGACAAACGCGGGTGAACCGTTCGCGACGGAGTTTGGGACGACCCGGACAAAAGTGATTGAGGTCACGTCCCTTCATCTGTATGTCGACTCGTCGAGTGTCGAATGTTTCGTCAACGACGGTGACGCTGTGGCAACCCTTCGCGTCTTCCCAAGTGATGGTGAGAAACGGGTCCGCTACGTCGGAGACGAGGCAAGTTTAGTCGGTTGGAAATATGAGTGAGTGTAAAAGCTGAGCGTTTGCTCGGCTTTTTAATTTTTCCAAATGTTGAAACCGTTTCGATTGGATCTACGTATAGATGAAGAGAAGAGAGGGGTGAGAGAATGGATAAAATGATGAAGTGGGTTGATGCAATTCGAACGATTACCGCACCATTTGGGGATCCGATTGGGGAAATTGAGAATGAAGAAGTTGAACGCGTGATGGTGGCGGAGTCATCAGTGCGCGGAACATTCAATCCGGAAGCAGCGTTAGAGTTTCATGAATTGAGCCAGGTGCAGGTGTTTGCGGAAATGCTACGAAGTTCGGAAGAAATCGAATACATTGAGATTGAAGTAGCACCCGATTTTGATCTCTTGCTGCAATTTAAAGGTGGGGAGCAAGAGCGTTATCAGCTTTGGCTCGGTCAACCGAACCGTCCAAGTGTCATCACGAAATTTGGACGGGATGACGTGGTCTACAAGATACCGGAACATACGACGAATCGACTGATTGAAATTTTAGGATTAAATACGTAAAAAGCACCTCTTTTTGAGATGCTTATGAGTTGAATCGGATAAACCGTTCGATTTGTCGCTCTGATTTTCTCGCTTGTCGTCCGACCCAAATGAGATGTCCTGGGCTGTTCAGGATCGTTAACTGAGCATGCGGGATCAATCGCTTCGCGTAATGCGCATGACGAACCGGGACGGCCTTGTCATTTTTTGAATGGACGATGTAGGTCGGGCAGGTGACACCGAGTAAGACCTCACTTGAGACACGTTGTTTTAAATCGAACTGTGCGCCAAGTCCAAATGCCATCTGATTCGCGACACGTTTTAGGAGGAAGATGTCGTATGGTGACACCTCTTCTCGAATCGTCTCGAGTGCCAACACACTCGTCGATTGAATCATACGGGCCGTCGCTTCGAATGGATGTTTTTGAATGGCACGAGCGATGAACTGTTTCATGATGTATTGAAGGGCAATAAATGCGGGTTGGACAATATTTCGACTGACCGTGTCCCGATACGGGAAATCGACGACACTCGTCACGGCGGCAGCGAGGGTCAAGCTGAGTACACGCTGATTCTGTGAAGCGAGCTCGATGGCGGTCGGTCCTCCGGCAGAGATGCCATATACATGATACCGCTCAATCTTTAGCATCTGCATCAAGTGATGGAGTTGTATCGCAAACGCTTGAGGGGATGCTGAAAACGAGTAGGGAGTTTCTCCATATCCAGGCCGAGATGGGACAATGACCCGGAAACCGGACAAAACGAGTTGGTCCACATGGTATGGTTCTAGACTTGAGGACTGGGTCCCATGAATCAGTACGATGACGGGACCGTGACCACGGTCTATATATTCGATTTTTGAGCCGTTGACGTGTGCATAATGTTTCACTAGAGATGGCGCCTCCTTAAACAGTTTGTAATGGAAAATACCTTTATTTCGTGGAAATAAAATGATAATGTCTGTTTATACATAATTTAGATAGAGAAATGAAAGGGGATAGAACCGTGAATAACCGAGAGCGGTTACTTGAAGTACGACGTTTCTTTGAACGTTACACGGACGAAGCGAATCCAAAGACGCTAGAGGATTTGCTTGAACATTTATCAACAATCGGAGATACTTCTAAGTTAGCAAAAAAATCGGTGAAAGACGATATCCAGGCACTGAATAATTCGGGGTTTGAAGTGCAGGATGAGTTGGAGAAGAATGGTCTCGCCAAAAAATATTGGCATTCGGCCCGCTTATTTGAGATTCATGAACTTCGGATGATGGTCGATGCAATCGTCGCAGCCAAGTTCATTTCACAAGATGTGACCGAAGAAATCGTTGAGAAACTTCAAATGCTGACGAGCATCCCTGAAGCGAAGACGCTACAATCGATCATCAAGACGCCGAAGAAAAAACACGGACACATTCCTTACCATATCGATCGCATCCAACGGGCCATTCATGAACGAAAAGCGATCTCGTTTCAATATACAGATGTCGTCGGATTCGATGTGACGAAGCGAACGTTCCCGCTTCGTCGTGACGGAGAACGTTATGTCGTCAATCCGATTGACTTGCATTGGAATCACGAGCAGTACTATTTGATTGGTATCGATGAATCCATTGGAGAAGTGCGGAACTATCGAGTCGACCGCATCGTCAATTCGGAGATTGTGGAAGACGGCACCATTCGCCCGAAACATCACCTACCTGATGACTATTATCAAAAGTCGTTCAATATGTATAACGGTTTGGATGAGCAAATCGTCTTGTCTGTGGACGAGCGGGTACTCCCGGTCATCTTTGATAAATTAGGGGAGGACGTTTCTGTATCGGAACATGGAGAACGATTCCTCATCCGTTTCGATGCCGCCGTTTCTGACGGATTCATTTACTGGTTGCTCTCTTTAGGCGCACAGGTAGAAGTGGTCGAACCGCTCACGCTCCGTGATCACATGAAAGCCACAATCGAAAAAATGGCAACTACTTATGAAAACACAAGCATTCATTCCTCTATCGAGTGAGTAGATGTGCTATACTGCTTGCGACACTAGATGAAGGGGGACAGGCGGATGTTAAATTGGATGCCATTGATCATTCCAATTGTCGCTGTCGTTTTCGTGATCATCGTCGCAAGACGTGCGATGAAAATGGATGAAGAGAATTAAGAAGGAGAGACATCGTCCAGGACTGGGAGATGTCTCTTTCATTATGGAGGTAAAGCGTGGATACGATCACACATACGATATTCGGATTGACACTATATGGTGCAGCCGATAAACGTGATTTACAACAACATGAAAAGCGAGCTTTGTTCGTCACGACACTTGTCGGGAGCCAAATCCCGGACAGCGATGTGATTTCTCGGTTGTGGGATACGGAAGGAATGTATCAGATGTGGCATCGCGGCATCACACACTCCATCTTTCTTGTTCCGCTCTTTGCACTACTCATTTACATACTCGTTCGTCTTCTCTTTCGGGTGACGGATATCCGCTATTTTTGGTGGGCACTGTTGTCTGTGTTCATACACAACACATCTGACTTGTTCAATGCGTGGGGGACGGGCTACTTCGAGCCGATCTCGGATGTGAGGATCACATTCGGTGTGATCCCGATTGTCGATTTCGTCTATTGGGGAATCTTCTTAGTCGCCTGGCTCTTCGCTCGGAAGCAGGAGGTTCGCTATAAGACGTATCGGTATGCATGGGCGGCTCTCGTCCTGTATGTCGCCATTCAAAGTGCGCAAGGAGCTTACTTGTATCAGGCATACGCGGACGAGCATGACGAAGTGGCGCTCTCCGCTTCATTCATCCCGACTCAGTTCACCGTCATCACGAAGTCTGACGAGAACGTATCGCTTTTTAAAGATTCCATTTATCAAAAATCAACCTTGCAATACGAATTGACGAGTGCCGAAAAGACAAATCTTGAGCCATTGTTTGAAGTGAATCAAGAGGCACGCACATTGACCAAATGGTCACCGTTCGTCGTCGTCGTGGCAAATGAAGAACGGCTCGGCGTCTTTGACCCACGTTTTTATGACGGAGAATCCTCATTTTTATATGAATACATCGAAAGGTAGGGCAACGGATGGGACGTATACGATATCTCTTTATCTTTGCATACGAACAGGCACTTAGTTGTATCTTCCCGGTCGCCATCTTTGGTGCGCTCGCCGTCACGAAATTTGCGGAGTTACCGCTCCCGCGATATGATGTCTTACTCATCTGGTGTCTGTTCGTCCAAGTGATCCTCGTGAAGACGGGACTTGAGACGATGGAAGAAGTGAGGGTCATCAGCTGGTTCCATGTCATCGGTCTCGGACTTGAACTGTTCAAAGTGCAGATGGGGTCATGGAGCTATCCGGATGAGGCGTTCACGAAAGTGTGGGGTGTTCCGCTCTATGCGGGATTTATGTACGCAAGCGTCGGGAGTTACGTCGTCCAGGCATGGCGTCGCCTCGATCTACGATTCACGAAGATGCCGAACCCAATCGTTGCCTTCGGACTTGGGATTGCCATTTACTTTAACTTTTTTTGGCATCATGTGTGGCTAGATTTACGGTGGCTGTTGATCGCACTCATCTTTTTGGCGTTCGGCCGTTCGATTGTCTCGTATAAACTCGATGACCGTCGATTCAACATGCCGGTCGTCCTGTCTTTCTTCTTGATTGCCTGCTTCATCTGGCTGGCTGAAAATATTGTTACCTTTTATAACGGCTGGGCGTACCCGGACCAGATGAACGGCTGGGCCATCGTCGATTTAGGTAAACTGTCATCCTGGTTTTTACTCGTCATCATCAGCATCCTGCTTGTCGCTTGGCAAAAGCGAAAACTAGAATATGAAACGACTTAACTCGACATGTGTCGAGTTTTTTTATGAGGTGCACCGAATCCTTTTTTGTAAATAGTCGTATTATAAAATGAGGTGATGGGGTTGTTGGAAATTGTGCTCGCTTGGTTCATTGGATTATTGTGTTTAGGATCTCTTGTCATCTACTGGAGAGAGTGGCGGAAGACACGCAATCGTGTGAAATTGGGACGAGTCTTTCTCGCTGTCTTCGCATCAGTTGCTATACTTGGAATGGCGGGGATGGAGACGTATGACCGTATGGCGACGAATTACGTTGTCGAGACGGGAGAATGTTATGTCGTGGATGACCAATCATCGAAGGGCTCATCGAACGTGACGTTAAGGTTCGGCGAGCGTGCATATGGTTTCAAGGAAATACCGGACATTGCATATGGTCCAGGGCATGTGTTTTCATGTCGTGCGACGATGACGAAGCAGATGCACTCAGGAATTGAATATGAGTTGCGCTCACTTGAAGGTGAGTTATTGTACTCAACCCATTCAGATGATTGATTGTATGACATGGTCAAACAAAAACGTGTTCAAAGCTAAATTCATAGCTTCGAACACGTTTTCTTGTCCATTTTTTTATATGTACGCCCTAAAAATAACGTCATAAAGATGAAAGCCAGGCCACCAATCAAATTGGTTACAAACAAGATGTACTGAGACGTCAAGAGACGGCATACAGCCTGGCATATAAAGGACAGTGAAATCACGGCAAACATGAAAAGTCCAAAAGGGTTTGATAAAGTCACAAATAGTTTATTTTCCATCATCACGTACCAACTTTTCGATTCATATTTAAGGGGCTGATTTCTTCAGATGTAATCAGGAGTGATTGAGCAGATTATCTATCATTTTGATTCCTTCATCTTGTTTCGTTTTCTCTCTAAAAAGATTGGAAGGATATTCATAAAGATTGCCGCGATTGTCAAAAACCATAACGCACGAGACATACCGGGTACGACATCCGTTATGGCACCCCAGTCCTTAGCTTCTACCCACATGTTTAGCAAGCTATATTCTGCGCATAACGTCAGCGCTGTCAAGGATAAGGCGATTGCCATTGTCAGTTTATAATCCTTCTCCATCATAAATACAGTCAAATTGATAAGCGTCGCCCCAATCGCAGCGAGTCCAAAAATAATCCACATACTTTAACCTCCTAAATATTTCTATAAATTCATCATAACATACATCATTATCCATAATGATTTCTGAAAATTGTTTCTATTCACATAATGAATGTGATAGAATCAGTGGAAAGTGTCTTTGGATATTATTCCCTTTAGGAAATGAACAATCAACCGGACATCCTTTTACACTTTTTGATTGAGATATGTCAACCAAAGGAGATCGAATTATGGCCTATATTGCAAGGAAATCTGCACATCTTGTCATCGCATTTTTTGTCTTGATTGCAATTAGTGCGTTACCGACGCTTGTCGTTCAGACCGATTTTAGTCTGACGAGTTATTGGAGCGGTATCGAGCAACAGCTGAACCAACTTCAAAAGCTTGACGAGATTACATACTACAATATCACCGCTCAAACAGACTTACCTCTTTTGCCGGAACTTGGACCGCTCGTCAAAGAGTCGGTCATCATTTTTACGACGGCGCTCGCCGTGTCGACTGCGCTTGGTCTATTGTATGCATATTTCTATTACCGGAGCGGTAGAAGGGTTCGCACCGTCCTGCACCAATCGAGTCAGACACTCGAGATGGTACCGGATTTGTTCTGGTTAATTTTTTCTCAATTTCTTGCGATTACAATCCATAAGTCGACGGGGTTCGACCGAATCGAAGTGGCAGGCGGGTTCGCAGAGTACATTCGGTTTCTCCCGATTGTCACCTTGACACTGACGACGTTGTTCTTCTTCATCAAATGGCTGACCATCCATATCCATGAACAAGAGGCCATCCCGTATCTCGAGCTCGCACAAGCGAAAGGGATTCGGCCGAGTGGACTGTTTTGGAAGCATTTGTTGCCGAACATCATCTATCGATTTTACCTCTTTTTCCGTTCGAACATCATCACCATCTTATCGACGCTTCTCATCGTCGAATATTTGTTCAACGTCCAGGGACTATTTCGCTTCGCCGTCTACAATCCACAGATGGAGATCTTGCTCGTCATCTTATTCGTCATCTATCTCCCGATTTTTCTATTGGACCTATTCATTGAGTGGATCATTCCAAATGCATGGAAAGGTGGGGTTTGATGCGCCGAATATTAATGCGTGATCCGATTTTTATCGTCTGTTTTGTCATTGTAGTTGGGCTCCTTATCATGAGTTTTGGAAATACCGTGTTTCGTGATGGGAATGTGGATCAAACCCTTATGCTCTATTCAGATGAGGGGAGACTTATCGGAATACCGCCATTAGAGCCGTCAAAAGATCAATGGCTCGGAACGGACTATGCTGGATATGATTTATTTCAGATGTTCGTGGAAGGTTTTAAGTGGACTGTCGGGATTTGTGCGATTGTCGCGCTTGGGCGGATGACGATCGGTTTATTGGTGGGGATTCCGCTTGCATTCAGGGGGACACGGTTAAACCATTTCTTTAAAACGTTGCTCGATGGATTTTTGATTTTACCGATTTCGTTACTGGCATTGATGATGCTCGCGTCGACGATGACATTTTGGGATTCGACACTAGTACCTCCTCTATTGGATCGAGTGAAAATCGAGCTAATCGTTTTAGTCGTTCTCGGACTACCCGCCGTCACGTTATACCTGATCACAGAGATTCGCCAATTGCTTCAACAAGAATTCATGATTGTGGCTCAAACACTTGGAGGCGGGATTTGGCATCGCGTGAAATTACATCTCTTCCCGCATCTTGTCCCAACCCTCGTGATCGTCTTCATGCAACAGTTTGTCCAGACGCTCATGTTACTCATTCATCTTTCACTGTTTGGAATCTTCTTTGGAGGGACTGTTCTCTTGCAAGAAGGTGTCATGCCGACGATTTATGAGTGGTCTTCAATGTTCGGGTATTACTTTAGACAATTCACTGCGATGACGTGGATGACGAATCATTTGTTCCTGGTTCCGGCACTTGGACTGGCGGCACTCATCTTTATCTTTAACTTGTTGACGAGTCGACTTGAACGGGCATTCCGTCTACGTCGTCAAGAACCGATGGTGACCGAAATGAACATTGCACAATCGGAAGCGGCTGCCGCTTCATTAGACAATCCGTTTTCCCTCGTCAATTCGAGTGTATCAGTAAAGAATGAACCGGATGATATCGTTTGATATGATCCGGTTTTTCCATGACTGATGGACTGAATCCTGTTATTGGAGGGAACGTATATAACAGATTGAGGTGACAATTCATGAATGGAGTGAATCGATATGAAAGCTGCGATTTGTACCGCGTATGGGCCACCGGAAGTACTCGTCATTCAAGAAGTGCATCAACCGAAGCCGAAAAGTAATGAGTTACTGATTCAAGTCCATGCATCGGCCGTCCACTCGGGAGACCGACGCCTCCGCGCACTAGACGTTCCAGCTTTAGGAAAACTACCGATGCGATTAGTTGTTGGGTTTAAGGCGCCACGTCAACCGATTCTCGGTGTCGTGTTGGCAGGTACAGTCGTAGAAACAGGCAACAGTGTGAAAAACTTTCAGGTAGGAGACAACGTCTATGCCCTTACTGGGATGCGTTTTGGTGGTTATGCCGAGTTTGCATGCGTGAACGAATCGAAATGTGTGTTTCAGATGCCCGCGCATGCCAGCTTTATCGAGGCAGCGGCGCTACCATTTGGTGGGACGACTGCATTACATTTTTTACGGAAGGCACGTATCGAGCGAGCGACGAACGTTCTCATTTATGGTGGAGCGGGTGCTGTCGGTTCGACTGCCGTCCAGATTGCGAAGCACTACGGCGTTCATGTGACTGCGGTATGCCATGAACGGAACATCGAGCTCGTGAAGCGGCTAGGGGCAGATGTAGTCGTGGACTATTCGAGAGAAGGGTATGACCGTGAATTGGGTACGTATGATGCCGTCTTTGACGCTTCGGGGAAAATTGATAAACGACTAGCCAAAACGCACGTTGCAGAGAACGGGGCGTTCAGTTCCGTCGCGGGACAAGGACCGGCGAGCGAACGAAAGGAGGATTTGAAGTTCTTAAACGAACTGTTTGAAGCAGGAGAGCTACAACCCGTCATTGATTCGGTTTATTCGCTAGATGAGATTGTCGAGGCACACCGATACGTCGATCAAGGGAAAAAGGTTGGGAATGTAGTGGTGAAAATCAATGAAGAATCAATCAGATGATAGATGGTAGTATAAAGAGAAGTATCAAATTTTTTCGTGAGGTGTGGTCGAGAACCTCACTTACATACCAACTAGACGAATCATGAGAGCGGGCGAGTAGTCATGAATATATTGATCGGGCAACCAAAAATGGAACGAAGTCTTAAGCAACTGAAGCAAGAGATTGAGTCGAACCCTACGGTGGATTTGATTCTCTATCCGGAGGGATATTGTACATATACTGAATTAGATGAGCTGAGTGACTTAGCAATCAAATTCAACACATCGATTGTTTTAGGGTATCGAGATGATACGAATAAAGATCGGGTTCTCATTGTAAATAAGAATGGTGAGACGTTGTTAACGCGACGGAAAACACCTGAAAGTGAGCGCTTGTTCATGCCATCAAGTGTCATAGATGGAGCGGAGGAATATGGATACTTACTTTGAAGGGAGATTTTTATGGGGGTAGAGGGATTAAATAATCATGAGCATCTATCAATCATATTCAATCCAATTGGAGTCGGCATGTTTAGTGAGGAACAATTCACGGAGTGGACGGAAGAAGCGAGAAAAATTGCGATGGAACGAAAAGCGATGATTATCGGAACGAGTCATGCGGATGGATCGTATCGAAATTGTGGAATCTCGATTCCGATTGCATATTGCTTTGATAAAAATGGGGAAGAAGTGTTTCTATCTAAAAATGATACGCGGACGCGAGTGTTAGAGACTGATTCAAGAGTTACTACATTCGTCTAACAAACCGTGATTTCCTATAAAAAATGAAATACGTGTAAAATGAATAGATTTATTTCACATACCATTAATTAAACTCAAATCAGAAAGCGAGTACTTATGAGATACCTTTTCAAACGAAAACACAAGAGTGATTGCAACTGCTCGATATGTGGCACGAGTAAAGAACATACAGTCGGCTTTGAATCGATCATGCCATCAGTATTAGACGGCCTATCGAAACGGGAGATGAAGAAGCGCGTCGTTTTGACAGATGATATTTGCGTCCTCGATGAAGCTCATTTCTTTATCAACGGATGCCTCGAACTCCCGATCATTGGAGAAGACGATCCTTTCATCTGGAATGTCTGGGTATCACTCAGTCCGGATAACTTTTTCAAAGTCATCGATTTATGGGATGAACCAGCTCGTGTAGACCTCGGCCCGATGTTCGGCTGGTTATCGACGGATCTTCCCATCTATCCAGATACCATCAATCTAAAGACAAACGTACATATGCGTGGAGTCGGACTACGTCCATTGATTGAACTCGAACCAACGAATCATCCTCTTGCAATGGAGCAGCGTAATGGTATCACGAGGTCGCGGGTCGATGATATATTCCGACTCGTTGAACGTAGCGGATAAAGGAGGAGTGCAGGGTGAGTCAATTGAAGTCATCTTTGATTTTCGATTTGTATACAGGAAATCAAGCGCTCACTTCGATTCAGCAGAAGATGTTGGAGCGAATCGAGTTACTTGTTCACGACAAACGATTCAAAGAACTTGAACAATTCATGGGCAACACTCCGGACATCGAGCAGCTGTTAATTGACTATGTGCTGCTCGATCCGACCGAATCATATCGCTGGGATTTGCTTATTGGTTACGAACGGTTGGATCGGATTGAAGATTATGATCGAGTGAATGCATTTTGCCGAACCGCCTTTTCATACCATCCAGATAAACCCTTCTATTTTGCCTTGGCATTATATGATATGGGATGGAATGATTTTGAGATAGACGAGGAAGTCATTGAAGTGGCGAATCGATTGATTGAAGTAGCAACACCTGAAGTTTCTGCATTGATTTGTCTAAGCGTTTCAAAGGTGCTACGACATAAAGAGCGCGAATATCTTCAAATGGCAATTGAGCGATGTCCGTGGGCAGTACAGCCATATTTTTCTCTAGGTGAGCATTACAGCCGGTATAATCCGAGATTGGCTAAAACCTATACGGGAAAGGGTGTGGCTCAATTGGCTCTGAGTTTTGATGATTCAGGCAAGAGTCACGTAGCGTCAAAGACTGGTTTCAATCCGATTACGTGGAAAGAAGGTTGTTGCTCTGATTTACTAGGAATGAATATGAATTGGTCAGAATACCAAAAATACAAGCGAGCCATCAAGTCACATAGATAAGCAAGGACATGAGGAATACGAGGAGGGTTTTTATGAGAATTACAGAAGCCAGGCTCTATACGAACCGGCTAGACGAAATGAAACGTTTTTATGTGGAGAAGCTCGGACTATCCGTCGTGGACGAAAATTCGACCCGCTTTCAAATCGAATTAGGAGAAGATACCTTGATATTTCAAGAGGCTATAACGGAGCAAGAGCGACAGTACCATTTCGCGATCAATATTCCGGCTAACCGGTTCAAAGAAGCGAAGGAATGGATCAAGTCACGTGTCCCGCTTTTGACCGAGGACGGGGAGGACGAAATCTATTTTGAAGGGATTGATGCATCATCGCTTTATTTTTACGACGCGGACGAGAACGTCATCGAGTTGATTGCTCGACATTCGATTAATCCGGAAAGTAACATCGAGTCCTTTTCGTCAAATGAGTTTCTTGGAATCGGCGAGATGAGTTTGACGGTAGAAGACCCGTCTCTCGTCGAAAAGGCGCTTGAGACAATTGGAGTTAGACGGAGAGATGGGAACTCAATCGACCCCCGTCATTTAAACTTCATGGGTCCTCCAAATCACGGTACATATATGCTGATCGTACCTCGAGGGCGCGTTTGGCTCTTTTCACCAAAATTGTCGATTCCGAGTCCGATTCAGATGGTACTTGATCAACAATACATCGTCGAAATGGATGAGAAACTCGAATTTCATATTCACTCCATCAAAAAATGAGTTCACGATTGAACTCATTTTTTAGTCTTTGATTCGACATACCGATAAATTTCTTCTAATCGTATGGGTGCGTTCTCTAAGTTCACCTCAAACGATTTGTCTGAGCATTCAACAGTGAGCGAATCGCCGTTTTGACGCGAATACTCTAGTAATAGTGGTCTGATTCGCTCATGTACAATTTGTGCATTTTCAATTGAGGTTCGAGGGAAAATCATGGCGAATGTGTCATGCGCCACCCGATACTTCTTGTCCGTTCGTCGAGTCGCTTCGTGAAGTTCGTCACTAAAATAGTCTAAAAACCACTCATATTCGGATGAACCATACCGTTTTTCAAAATGATTGAGAATGGGCAATGTGATGAATGACACCACGAACGTCTCACCGTGGCGAATCAACCGATCCCGTTCAGCCTCTATATCCATCAAAAAACGATCTCGGTTATCAAAACCGGTCTCCGGGTCTACCGCAATCAACTGACTGACTCTCGCTTCCGCAACCTTTAGTGCAAACTGAGCATGGAACAGGATGACTTGTAGCCAGTAAGACAAACCCGTCAAAATCGCTAATAGTAACAACATGTATAGTTGCGCGGTAGCAGCCGTCGCATATACAGGCATGTTGATTAAAAAGTAAGCTGCGAATCCTAATAGAATAAGTACACCAGAACCTCGATGTATGAGCAAAGTTGAAAGATAAAGAATCGGAATACAGATCATCCACCAAACAGGGAGATGATTTATCATCAGTACAGAGGAAAATAGAATACTACATGCCAATGATACAACGATGAGTGTTATCAGTTGTAGTGAACTCGTTGTCCAGTGTCTCATAGGTATCCTCCTCTTAAAGAAATAAATTGCAATCATAACACTATTATCCATTTTCCGAAATAGTGATTGTTTAAACCGATTCGAACACTTGATTCATTATAAGGGATTCAGTGCATTAAAAAAGGCTTAATTTTGAAAAGACGTGAATGTTTCCGAACATCTCTATAGGATAAGAAGAATGAAATATTGGTGTATAATGGAAAATGAGGTGATGGCATGAATCGAAAACATGTATTGATTGTCGGAGGGACAGGGATGTTGGCCGAGCTCACATCTTATTTAGCGATTGAACAGGATGTCACGGTCATTGGACGAGATAAAGAAAAAATGGCAAGCATCGTACAACGAAATCCTGAGACGTGTCATCCACTGATCGTTGACTATCGCGAGGAGGAAGCACTTTTAAACGCACTACAGTACGCAGTGAAACAAAGAGGTCCGTTTGATCGAGTCATCGCCTGGGTGGATCGAGGCTCAGGAAGAGCGATGCAACTCATTTTGGATCATTCGGAAAATTCAGACGTGATACATATTTTAGGTAGCCGGGCGAATCCGGAATATGAGAAGAATTGTCTATGTCGCAATGAACAACAAACGTATCGACAAGTTCAATTAGGTGAAATTCATGAGATGGCATCTGTCCGTTGGTTGACACACGACGAGATTGTAGAAGGGGTTCTCGATGCCATTCAGAATCAAGACGACTATCGATTGATTGGGACACGAAAGGATGACGTAGATGTTCACTCGAGAAATGATTAGTGAATGGATGGGGATGTACCACGAAATTCATTTTCAGATTAGGATGAAGGGATTCATCAGTTCAAAAGATATTCATACATACACGTCACATGTAGTTAGGAGGGTCAAAAATTGACCAGACACTATTCAACTGGAGATGTCGCGAGAAAACTGAACGTGTCTGTGCGTACGCTTCGATACTATGACCAAATCAATTTGGTCACCCCCTCTTATACGAACGATGTACAGAAACGATTTTATAGTGATGACGAAATGTTTCGACTTCAAAAAATCATGCTTTTAAAATCGATGACCGTCCCGCTCGATGAGATTCGGAGAATCTTAGATGAAGAATCCCTTACAAGCATCTTGTCCGCTCATCTGTCCTCGTTAGAAGAAAAGATAGAGGAATTGAAGCGGGCGCAGAACTATACGGTCACGCTCCTTCAATCCATGAAGCTTGAAAATGAAAAAATCGATTGGACGAAACTGCAAACTATTCAAGCTAAATCAAATGACCGGAAACAATGGACGGACTATTTTACGGAAGAAGAGTCTGATTCATTGCAATCAAGTTTACCTAAATTAGAAGATGGTGAGCACGATACGAAAAAGTGGATCAACTTGATTCGGAGAACCGAAATTCTAATCGAACGTGGGGTCGCCCCTTCCTCAAAAGAAGCCCAAATTCTTAAAGAAGATTTGACTTGGTTAACAGACGAGACATTTGGAGACAATCAACAATTGATTGAATCATTTTGGGAGATTCGAAAATCAACTGATGCATCGAATGAATTAGGACTGTATCCAATCGATGCATCGATTCTTGCCTATATTGATTCACTATATCAAGAGATAGCAGACTGATTCCCTCATGCCAATGCAGTCAATAGAACGGCTAGCCCATTAAAGGTGCCATGGATGAGCATGCTGGAATAGATAGAGTTAGTCCGTTCATATACCCAAGCGAACACTAGTCCCGATACAAAATTGACGAGTAACGTGTTTGTCGTCGGTAAATGAGCGAGAGTGAATATTCCAGCACTTACGATCATCCCGCTCCCAACCCCAAATCGTTCTTGAAAGAAGCGGTATAAGAACCCACGATAAAAGATTTCTTCATAGATCGGTGAAACGATAGCCGCCGATCCAAACGCAATCAGTATGGAGATAATCGACAAGTCACTTTGTAAACTCTCTGTTTTTGTATTCGACGTACCGATACCGAAATATGATTGGACTATGACGATGATGATACTGAGTACAATTAGCACAATTGTCCATAGAAAGATGATGCCCGAATCTTTCAATGGAAAACGGCGAAGTCCTAACGTTTCCAGCGATAGGGTTTGAGGACGTATTGCGACGAAATAGAGGACAGTCATAAATATTATGGCTAATAACAGGCCGATACTTGTTCCTGAATAGAGGGTGTTTCCCCATGACTGTTCTAGAAAGTTGTGTAATTGTCGCTCGATAAGTAGGGGCGTCACTCCGAATAGAAGAACCATCGTAATTGCGAACTGATTCCATGTCCAAATGGGAGTTGTTTTCTTTTGCATTTGATTCAACATCGTATTTCCTCCTTAAGTGGTTGTAGCCCCATCATATCGGGTGACGTAACGTCACCTGCAAGCAGAAAAATGAAAAAGGAGTATTAAGACTATGAAACAGTGGATTGGATCAGCTGCTTTATGCATCAACGAAGAGAGGAAAGTTCTCCTCGTAAAGAGTCGTGACGTGCAACAATGGAGTTTGCCATCAGGTGGTCTAGAAGTCGGAGAAACGCCAGAACAATGTTGCCAGCGTGAAGTGTTCGAAGAAACGGGCTATCGCATTTCGATTAATCAAAGATTACATATCAAACGAGCCATCATCTCAAGTTATCAAGTCGAAACGCACTATTTTTTGGCAACGTGTGACGAGCGGATGGCGACCGCAACCATCGACTTGGACATTGATGAAGTCAATTGGTGGTCGATTCATGAAATAGAGCGATTGGAACTTGCATTTCCAGAGGATCTTGAGCTGATTAAACGGTGGAGTGTATGATTTAAAATCATCGAAACGATTCACCGATTAGAACAAGCCGGTCGCATAAAAACGACCGGCTCATGACTTATGACACTTCTTCGATTTGATTGTGATTGAAATACTCCCGTTTCGAACGGTCGCGCATGACATGTATGGTGTAACAACCAACAAGGAAGAAGATAATCGAGAATGCGAGATAGACTGGACGAATCCCAACCATTTCGGCAAGAAGTCCAATCCCAAATGTGAGGACGATGACGAGTAGCGACTCTGCCACATTGATAGCGCCAGAGAACCGGCCCATGATTTCGACCGGGACATGGTGTTGATAGAATGATAAGAATCCTGTATTTGCAAAGGCAAGCGCGAATGTCAGGACAAAAAATCCAACCGAGGCCATCATGAATGACGATGAACTTGCGAAAAGAAGATAGCCTATTGGTGTCATGATCGCCCCGAATCCAATACAAAACGATAAGGACAAGCAGTGACTCCATCTTGAATTGATGAGTGATCCAAAGATAATCCCAATCCCAGCGATACTGACGAGAAACCCATATCGGCTCTCAGACAAGTGAAGGACTTGGGTCGCGAATGACGCCTCCAAGGAATCGAGCCCAGACATGAAGATGGTCATGACACAGAACAATCCATAAATGAGCGTCACATATTTGGCATTTGATGCAAATCGTACGACCATTTTCCAATCCTCGATAATTAATCTTACAGAGAATGGTTCAATCGACGCTTCTGTTCGATGATGAGACGGAAGGCGCGACAACATACCGACCGAGACGATGAGTGCGAACGCATTCACGAAAATCGCAAATGACGGACTCCCGACTAGAAAGAGCAGTCCTGCAATCGTCGGACCTAGAATAAACCCGGATGACTGTACAAAGTTCTTCATCGCATTGAACTTTTGTCGGTTCGAGGCAGGTACGAGTCGCGTCATGTAGACCAGACTCGATGATTCGAATAACGAGCTCATCACATTGAGAAGAAAGACGATTCCGTAGATGAGCCACAGTGAATCAATCCAGCCTAAGCTGAATACGAGGAACGCACGCAGACCATCCAGTAACATCATCAATCGTCTCGTATCGATCCGGTCAATCAGGCTACCTGACCAAAGATTCGAGACGAGCGAGGCGAGCGGGACTAATACATAGAGAATCGAGACGGCGAAAGGGGATCTAGTCATCTCTAAGATAATCAAGTTGAGCGCAATGAAGTATATCCAGGCACCAAGGTTTGAGATTCCGACACTGACGAGCAGTAGCGCAGAGGTTTTTCGAAACGAGTTCAAGTCAATCACTCCTTCTATTTTTGATCACTTTCGGAACGTAAAAAAATCCCACCCCCAAGAACGAATTCTTGGGGACGAGATTCTCATCGTGGTGCCACCCCTGTTCGTCCGCACGTCACCGCACGAACCTTATTCAGTACTGCCGAACGAATCGGACTATACCTCAACTCTATAACGGGAGTGCCCGTCGCCATATCCCTCGGGGTGAGTTCCATAGCGCTGCTCAGAGGCTTGTTTCGACCAACGTTCTTTACTCCTTTTCACCGGACGGAGCTCTCTACGAAAGATTCATTGATGTACTGTTCTCTTCATCGCGTTTGTCAGATCATTTTTGTAAGGATAGCATATTGTGAAAATATTGGAAACGATTTTGGTAAAAAGATGTATATCTTCTTCAAGGTATTAAACTATGATTGTCATCTAGGAAGCTTGGTTCATTTCTGAAGGTTGACACTTATCCAGTTCTTTCAAGATGGAACGATAGAAGAAGATTGCGAATATCCCAAAGCCGATATACGACAGGGCCATCCAACCTGGTGATACGACATTATAAGCCGAGACGCTGATTGCGCCAATGAGAAGCGCACCTCGGTAGCGGAAACCGTTCGCGGCCAAGTATTGACTGCGGAGATGGTCTTCGATGAGTCGAGCTAGCATGGCTTGGTGGATGGGGACATACAGCAGTTCTCCAAACGTGAAACAAGCTGTAGCGAGCACTAACATTGAAAGATCATGTGAAACCGGTAAGATGGCGAATCCAAGACAGAACAGCGCGACACCTGTATAAAGTAGCGCACGTTCAGAGATGGATTTGGTCCAACGCATCAACACAAGACCGAGCAGTAACACGAGAATCGTATTCTCCGCTCGAAGCAGTCCGAGAATCTTCGTCCCATCTAGTGAGAAATGAAAGAACGGGATAGCGTGTAACGTTTCAGCAAAGTGAATCGCTAAGTAATGCGTCAGTTGCAACTCTAATGACAACGTCAAAATCCCTGCGACAAGGTATTTCAAAAAGAGTTGGTTCTTCATGACCGTCTGATATCCTGTCCATACACCAGCGGTCTTCTGCCCTTTACGCGGAAAAGGTTTATAGTTGTCTTCGAGTTTATTGGAAACCAGGAAGACACATCCGAATGAAAGAATGGCTGCCGATACTAACATGTAGAAGAGATGCTGTTCGAAGAAAAAACCTCCGAGCAAACTACCGATGACGATGGACCCGTTCATCAGCCAGTAACTGAATGTATACAAATATTTTCGCTGCTCGGGTCGGCTATCATCGATTAAGATGGCCTCGTTTGCAGGTGTGATGGCACTACCAAGAAGATTACTAAAAAAGAAGAAGATAAATAATAAAATGGCACTGTCGATTACATGTGAACCTGCGATTGCCATTCCGATATAACACGCGAAACGTAGTATTTCACCAATGAAGAGAACACGTTTTCTTCCATATCGATCGGACAGATGGCCTCCATAGAGACTTGCGATGAATGAGGCAATCATCGTCAAGACAATGAGCGGTCCGGTCTCCGTTGCACCGAACTGGCGAACAAAATAAATCGTCAAAAAAGGAAATATGGCAGTTTGAGTCAGCTTTTGAAAGAAGTTCAAGGCAAGTCGTATTTTTAAATTAGGATGAAGCGATTGAAACATGTGAATCACCATCTTTTCATAAGGTCAGCGAAGTGGCCACTTGACTGTTATGAACAGTATGCGTGATTTGAAGTGAATCATCGTGCACTATATTGCTCGATTTTTGCGCAATAATCTGGAGGGGTATATGGAACAATTACTGACACTGCCTGACGTCGCCATACGTTACGTGTCGTCTAGTGGAGATTGGACGACAGAGAGAGAAGCGAGCAAAGAAGACATCGTCTGGGTGCTCGTGTTGGAAGGGAAAATTGGGATTGAGGTGAATGCATTCGAATATCGTCTCCAAGACAGCGAATCGATTGTGGTTCAACCGAATCAGTCCTATCGACTATTCGCTGATTCAACTGAAACGACTTATGTGAGTTTTCGGTTTATTGCGAGTCGATTGAACGGGTTTGAAAACAGGGTCAATCCAATGTTTCCTTCCATAGCGGTCATGTCGATAAGAAGACTGTTAGGGGAGTGGTCAAGTCGAGGATTTTTAGAGATTGATCTTACAGATGATGTCATGACGTTCATTCAGAGTCACCTCATCCACACTTCTTTAGATGATGAAGACTTATTTGTACCGGTTTTGCGTGTCATTCATGATTCTTATCATACAGAGCTTAGAATTGAGGAATTAAGTCGAATCGTCCATCAAAGTAAGTATCAGTTCATACGGAACTTTCGAGAGCGAATCGGTCAGACGCCGTATCAATACATCACGAGACAACGCCTGATTCATGCGAAGTCGCTCCTTCGCTATTCGGATCTTACACTACTCGCAATCAGCCAAGAAGTCGGATTCAACAGTCCGGCTCAGCTGAACAAGCATTTCACGGAATGGGTAGGCTGCACCCCGGCTCGATTCCGTAAGAATAAAGGGCATCAGCTCAAACGTGATTAGAAAGCTTCAATCGATCTTGAATTTGGTGGGGGAGGGCGTTGAGCGGTCCCTCACATCGTTGTATCGCATCCACATGATAAAACGTGCTCGTCTCCTTCATATTCATCATCTGGTCACCCAAATCGTATAAAAAGACCGATTTGTTCATTCCGAGTGCAATCCCGAGCTCGACATGTGCGCCTTTACCTCCAGGCAACAAGATGACGACAAAGTCCGCTGATTGAATTCCAGAAACCTCTTCTTCGCCAATCGAGCGTAATGCATCAATCGATGTGGCGCGTTCGTTCTGAGTCCAGTCATATGTATGGGTGTGACCGAGCGCAATCAGCTCATTACACATGAACCGTACTTCTTCGATATTTGAGAAGCTTGAACCGACATAAAATCGCATGGGAGAACCTCCAATTCGTTATAGATGATTCATCTGGTAAAGAGCCACAAAATAAAATTGGACGATTAACAGGTAGCCAAGTACAAGGAAAGAAATCACGCTAATCAGGACGAATTTCATCAAAGAAAGTGGAACGTATGATTGAATCAAGCGTGTCAAATAAAGCGAAGAGAGGACAAGCAAAATGATTGTGCCGATAACCCAAATGTAACCAATCATGAGATTCGGAATCAGCCAAAATAGGCGATTGTCATTACGATTAGACACAGAGTGATCACTAAATCTTTACGTTTCTTCGTCATCTTACACCTCTCGCTGATGTTCTAACTTCAATCGTACCTGTTCGGCATCCTCTGCATCAAACGTGCTGTACCACCTCACATGGTCGAGATCGATGATCCGATAATGTCCGCTGATGATATTTTGCTGAAGGGTGTAATGTGGACCTGATTCGATTGCATGCCAAAAGACGCGTCCGCCGAGTGTTTTTTCTTTCGGCTCATAAGTGTTCTCGGTCGCAATCAGTTTGACGAATTCGACGGGGTCGTCACCGATCAAATGTATGAGAATCTCACTTTCGTTAAACAAGGCGCATAGCGTCACAATCGTCGACCAACTTGCTTCATTCCGCTCCTTCTCGATTTGGATGAGCGTTTTTTTTGAAATACCGAGTAAGTTCGCCATCTCTTCCTGTGAATACTGAGATTCGATACGAATCAATTTCATTTTTCGAGAAACCTGTCCAATAAATTCGGATTTTTGCATATGGTTTTTCCTTCCTGTTTGTCCGACTCAGAGCGTCGCTGAGCTAATGAAAATCAAGATCCACGAGATTCCGAGAAATACAATAAATAAGAGCAGGCAGACGATGATATAACAGCAAATGTATTGCCAGTAGGTCAACCGTTTCGATTGATAAAAATGGTATGTAAAACTGAATGTCGCAATCCCGATGACTAAGAACGCAACGTTATCCCAGATGATTCCGACTTTCAAGAAAGATGGAGTGAGAAACGAAGCGATGAGTGCAAGCACGACCGTCACAATTCCCGTAGAGATGGCGGCGGATGGCGTTGTAGTATTTTCCAACAAATCACCTCCTAGTATATTACAAGTGTAATTTTACACTAAAAGTGGGCGATGTCAATTTCATAATCAAAAAAACCCTTCTCTGTGGAAGGGTTCCGTCACTCGTCATGTTTATTCGTTAAGTAGGTCGTCAGTGGGTAGACACCGATGCTTTGTAAAATCAGAGAGAGTAAAATGACGGCGAATGCGAGAGATATCATTTCGCTCGAGCCGTTAAGGTTCTCTGCCTCTAGCCAGAGGACAAGCGCAATCGACATCGTACCCTTGATGCCGGACCATGTGAGTAAGGAAGTCGCCGTCAAATCACTCTGAAACTCTTTTCGCCAGATCGGAACGGTATAAACAAGACCGCCGACGACGATGAAACGGGTTAGGATGGAAAGGAGGAATAAAAGTACAGCGAATGTCCAGAGCGACACAGACAAATAACTAGTCGCCTCGATTCCGATTAATAAGAATAAAAGGGCAAGTAAGATTGGGATGACGATATCCCAAAAACCGTCAAGATGACGCTGGACAGTTTCACAATCCTCTTTAGTTCCAAGTTCATGAGATAGCATCATGCCTGCCGTCACGGTCGCAAGGACACCCGATACTTCTAGCGCATCGGCAAGATAGAAAGCCCCATAAGCGGTGACGATTGTCAACATGACGAGTTCATGTTTTTTAAAACTGACAATCATCAATTTCTTAAGTAGAAATCCAAAGATAAAACCGATGCCGATTCCTCCGGCAGACACAATCAAAAATTCGGTCAAAAAATTGAAGGTGGAGAAACGCTCTCCCGTTGCGAACATACTGAGAAAGATGGTGAAGATGACAACACTCGTTCCATCGTTCACCATCGATTCACCTTCGACAACATCCGCAATCCGCTTCTCACCTTTACTCCGCTTTAAAATCGCCGTCACGGAAACGGGGTCGGTCGGAATCAAGATGGACGCCAATAAAAAAGAGGCGGTCAGGCTGAGCGGGGTAAACCACTCACTGATCCAAAACGTACCATACCCCATCAAGATGGCGGTCAAGACAAGACCGACCGTGCTCAATATCGCGATGATTCCAAAATTATCTTTTAAGTCGTTATACTTAAATTGATAGGCCGACGTAAACAGTAAAGCCGGTAGGAACACCTCAAAAATCATATCTTTCGTAATGAATACGGAATCAAAGAAAGCAATATAAGATAGTCCGATCCCAATCAAGACCAGGATAACAGGGACAGGGAAATAGTTTCGCTTGGAATCAATCAAATATATGAAATAGCCAATCAGTAACAATGTGATGACCTGTTGCGCGATCATGACGACATCCTCCTCTGCATTCAACATGCTATACAATATGTTCCCATTCAAGGTCTAATCAAACGATAATTGTGGAATATAGGGAGTAGTATGCTCATTTATTTCAGGAGGGATGAATATGGGAAATCCGATTGGAGATTTATCTTGGACGTTTTATTCGGAGTGTGAGGTGCCGAGTGATATCACGGAGTCCTTCATCGACGGGGAGCGGGCAGTCGCTGCCTATAAGACTGTCCGTGACGTCGCTGTCTTCACGAACAAACGACTGATCGTCCGTGACGCGCAAGGGCTAACGGGGAAAAAAATTGAGGTGTACTCGCTTCCGTACGACTCGATCAATATGTATTCGACGGAGAATGCGGGAAGAATGTTTGATTTCAACTCCGAGGTTCAACTGTTCACTCGTGCCGGAACGATCAAAATCAATTTGAATAAGAAAGTGGACGTGCGTAAGTTCGACCGATTGCTATCCGAAGCGATTCTCTGATCGATTGGACCGAGAATTCTCTCGGTCCTTTTATTTGGATTTTTCTGACAATTCATCGTATGTCGTGATACGATAGAACAAAATGAGTGATGGAGGTTACGATGCGATTTACAACCCGATTATTGATGATCATGCTCGGCAGTTTGATGTTGGTAACTGGATTTATCCATCTGGCTCGTCTGTTTTGGGAATGGTTTCATGACCCGACAGAGGGTGGGATCATACTACGTTTTTCTGGAGAGGACGGTGTAAGCGGCGACGCATTTGATGGGAAGTCTCGTATTTGGAAAGATGATGATCTTCAATTTTTAAAAAATGACTTTTTAGACTATACGTTTGGAACGGGTGGGACGGTAACCGAGTCGGGGAGTTCATATTGGTTATGGTTCCTTATTGCAGGGTTGATTGTTCTCTTGATTTTGTCGATTATTATGATGCAGAAAAGAAAACGTGTCGTTTCGACCATTGATTTCTCGAGTGACGGTGTGAAACGGAAAAATAGAACAATGAAAACAAATGTATTTGTAGACCCGACTGAGATCAAATGGACCGATAACGCGATTCGGAATGCGCTCATCCAGTTCAATCTGGACTTGCCGATTGCCTCTAAACACCAATCGAATGAGACGGTGTTGGATTGGTTCAAACGAATCGGTGTGGAAGAGGTGGATCTCTCGCCTTATTGGAAATCAAGATATGTGGATGCAGTGGTGAGTGATGAAGATACACGACGGTTTCAAGAGGCGTTACAGTTCATGCGATTAGAAGACGGAAGGGAATGAGTATGTATGAATCAACGAAGAGAATTAGTTGATTTTGATATTCAAGAGCTAATGGGAGCCGCTAATTTGGTACAATCAGATCATCATTTCTACATCGAATGGAACGAGTTCGTCATATCGCTCAATCATCACAAACACGTTTCAGGTATTCGAATCATCGACGAGAACCACTTGTTCATCTGGGCATTTACGTTAAAAGGGGAACCAATCAATGCATGGGTGCTAGATGCACGTGGGCATATCAAACATTCCTTTCATGCAGGAAACGCGATTGCAGCGGTTGTGATAAATGCAACAGGAATCTGGGTCGGTTACGGGGACGAGGGCATCTTTGGAGAAGGGATTTCGACCGAAGCACTCGTCTGCTTGTCAAAGGAGGGAACCGTACGTTTTCGTTATAATCGAGAAGTCAGAAAGGCCCCAGTTCTTCATGACTGCGACGTGATTTATGCGTCAAAGAAGGGGGTTTGGGTCATCTCTTCAATCGATGGTCGTCTCGTTCATGTCCATGTGAACGGACGGATTGACTCCTATCCGATGCCACGTCATCTCCTTGATTGTTCGTCGTTAACGATTAAAGACGATGTAGCCTATGTCGAGAAAAAGGAAAAGGTATATCGTTGGCCGTTTAAAGAGAGAGAGCGTACCGAAGTTCTTCAGAATGAAACCAATTGATCAGAAAATAATTCGGCTTACTTTATATTTCAAATACCGCAATTAATATTTAATGATATATAGACAGAGGTGAGCTAAATGATTTTACCAATCCTTTCTAGTATGCAAGAAGACATTCGCAATTTTTTTGTTGAACAATGGGGTTCATCTCAAATGGTCGTCTCTTCAGGAACCTATGATTGTGTAAAACTCGAAGGATTTGTCTACATGAAATCGAATCAAATTCACGGTCTTGTTACGTATGTTATTCGGGATGAAGAAGTAGAAATCATATCTCTTGATAGTCTGAAAGAGAATAGTGGGATTGGATCTCGTTTACTCCTTGCTGTCGAACAAATCGCTATACATCACGGAGCAGTCCAATCGGCCGTCATCACAACCAATGATAATTTGAGAGCGCTCGGCTTTTATCAACGTCGTGGCTATCGTCTAGAACGCATCATTCATGATGCGGTGACGCGAGCAAGAGAACAGAAATCGACAATCCCACAAGTCGGTTATGATAAGATTCCTCTATTGGATGAAATCATACTCACCAAAAAACTGATAGAAGAGAAATGAGGAATTCACATGATCCGTTTTGGCATCATTGGTACAAACTTCATCACAGACTGGTTTATCGAGACGATCAATCAGTTGGATTATGTAGAAGTGACGGCACTTTACTCGCGCACGGAATCGCGAGCTAAAGAATACGCAGAAAATCACTCCATTTTACATACGTTCACGTCACTTGAAGAGATGGCTCAGAGTGATGTCATCGATGCCATCTATATTGCGAGCCCGAACTCACTTCACGCCGAACAGAGCATCTTATTCATGCAGCATGGGAAACACGTCCTCTGTGAAAAACCGCTCGCCTCGAACGTCGAGGAAGTCACCCGCATGATTGATGTCGCGAAGGAGAACCAAGTCGTCTTACTTGAGGCACTACGAAACCTGTTCATGCCGAACCTCGAACGGATTCAACAGGCGATCGAGCAAATCGCGCCGGTGCGTAGGGCCGTCTTCAATAAATCACAGTATTCTTCACGATACGACCTCTATAAACAAGGGGAAAATCCAAACACGTTCAATCCTGATTTTTCGAACGGCTCGTTGATGGACCTCGGTGTCTATCTCCTCGGACCTGCCTTAAAACTGTTTGGTCAGCCGAATGAGATCCAGGCGAGCGGGGTTACGTTAGAATCTGGAGTGGACGGGAGCGGGACGGTCATTCTCTCCTATGACGACCTTGATGTGATTGTCATGCACTCAAAGATTCATGCGACATCGACTCCTTCTGAGATCATCGGAGAAAAAGGGCGTATCGTCATCGACGATATCGCGACGTGCGATGAAGTCCATCTAGAGTTACGGGATGGCACGTCAGAAATCATATCAGAGGCGCAGAATGCTCCGATGTCATACGAGATCGAAGCATTTGTCCGAGCAATCGAAGCTAGGAATTCAGAGACAGTTGCGCATTCAGCAACTGACATGATTCGTCTTGCTGATGTGATGACGAACGTTCGAACACAGCTTGGCGTGGTCTATCCAGCAGACAAATAAATACAAACTTAAAACGGTCCTCGATGTCATGTGCGCATCGAGGACCGTTTCCGTTATTCTTTGTTCAAATAGAGATATCTCAGAAACAACCCCAATACAATCGTCATGACGACGGCGGGGATGAGTCCGATCAGTAGTAGCGTACTCATACGGTTTCCTTTCTGATCGACTCGAGTCGATCACGCATGTCATCAAAGGATTGACTATCCGTCAACATGCTGAGCTCTGCATCGGCGAGTTCCGTGACTTGAATCGACCAATCTCGTTCAATCTCGGATTCGGATTTCTTGATTTCTTCGTTGGCCCGCTCAACTTGCTTCGTATGAATCGTTTCAAGACGTGAACGAATCATATCGCGAAGCAGTGAGGTCAACTCATCTTTCAATTGCGTTCGTCCGTCTCCCTCGAAAAATTGACTCGCATTCTTATAGCGCTTCAACACCGACTGATAGGGTGGTGTCTCGAGATGAATCGGTTCGACAGCCTCTCGTAGCCATGCCACGTCGAGTTCTCGGTCGAATTCAAGCGTCGGAAGGAGAGACGCTTGACGTTCTGTCAACCGTTCGACCAATGAAATAAACTCACGTTTAACGTATCGCTCCAACCGATATTGGAACACTTGGAGCTCTTGTTGGATGTCATAGGCATATTTATCGAGTGTACGTGCGAGGGCACGCTCCAAGCTCTTCCTTGACCCGTCGACCTCGACCGGATGGAACGTTTCTTTGACGAAGTCCGAGAGTCGCAGGAGCGATCGCGTCTCGAGGTGGGCGAGGAGTTCTTTCGCTTCACGGTCAAATAAATCGATGAGTGCTGATACACCGAGTGCCGGCGGGTTCTCGAGTAAGGCATTCAATTGCTTTCGACGATGTTCTTTCGCCGACGCGTCTTCTTTCGCTTCGTTCAGAACACGATCAAATGCAGCGAGTAGTGCAGTCGTTTCTTCCTGGATACGCATCGCGTTGGCGAGACGAAGGTCTTTGTCGACATAGCGTTCAAGTGTCGAGACGAATCGATCGAATCCCGCGTCATGCCCTTGCATGGCGTTTCGGCTCGAGATGGGGAGGACGCTTGGTCTACGGACACCGAGCGCGGTCAACTGTTGTGAAACATAGCTTGTGACTGCATCCCGCTCCTCGTCATCTGTCGCAAGATCAGAGGCGTTCACGAGGAAGAACATCTCGTGGTCTCCCGTCCCTTGAACACGTCCGAGCTGAATGACGAGCTCACGGTCCGCTTCCGTGAACGCATGATTATAGTACGTGACGAACAAGACCGCATCCGCGTCACGCATGTAGCCGAACTGCACCTCGCTATGACGGTTGAACTGTGAATCGGCACCTGGCGTATCGACGAAGACGATACCACGTCGCGCCCAAGGGGAGTCGAGATACAGTTCGATTTCTTGCACGATACAGCTTTTCTCTTCTTCTGCGACGAACGCGCAGAACGTGTCATAGTCGACGACTTCCGTTTGTCCAAGATAATCGAGCGGTGCCGCTTTTACGGCGTTGACGAACGGATGGTCGACATCGAGCGAGGTGAGGGAAGTCCCGTAACTTTGTAGCTCGTCCTCAAGTTCATTTCGTGATTTGAAGGTGATCATCGCTGTTCGATTCGTCCGACCATCTGGCGGTACGATTTTCGTGATCGATGCCGTCAATGGGTTCGGTGAGGTCGGTAAAACCGTCTCCCCGAGAAGGGCATTGAGGGTTGAAGATTTTCCAGCCGAAAACGCACCGAAGATGGCGAACGTATATTGCTCATGCTTCGCGCGCTCGATTTTCTTACGTAATGTCGAGACACGGGAGCGGAACAATGGATGATTCTCTAATATTTCACATACCGCATTTTCATAAGAAAAATTAAAATCATACAAGTCATGATCATCTTCTAACATCGACGTCGATGCAACCTCTGATTCAACAACATTCGACTGTTTTTCAGGAAGGTACGTCGCGTCGACATAGTTTCGAACGGCCAACTGATCTAATTGATTCGAATCAAGTTGTAACGTTTCATATTTACCGATTGCATGTAGACGATTTATGAGGCGTAAACGTAATGCTTCATTATCAAGTGCCTCATATAATTCGTCTTCTTCAGTCGAAAATTGTTCCAAGCGCATGTCGACTTCCGCTTTCATATACGTATCCGTCGAATGGACCCACGATTCTGAAACTTTCGTCACCCATGACGCAAGGGCCGTCTCGATGTCACGACTGAACTGAAGCACCGTATCACCACTGAGTGATGCGCCGGATTTCACTTGTTCGGTGATGAGTGAGCTCGGTGCAATCGGGAGGACATCGCCTTTCGGTAGGAGAGTCTCCGGAAGTTTCAAATCTCGGATGATGTCCTCCGCGTACTTCACGAGATGTGGACGTAAGTTCATGTCAATCAGACGGTTGAACTCTTTAACCGCCACTTCTTCACGACGCGCTCGTTCCTGCTTCGTCTTTTCTTTTGAGAATAAGAGACCGACTTTGAAGGACGGTGCACAACTCTCGAGATAAGAGCGTAATAACTCACGGAACTCATAGGTCATGATCGGTGCACTTTCGACAATCGGTGCCTGATGTTTGAAGAATTCGCGACGGAATGATGTCCACCATGCCCGTTTCTTCTCAAGGCGATGTAGACGTGACTGCATTTCCTTCGGACTCTTTTCATAAGTTGGTAACTGATCTAACATCGATTGAATTGACGTTTCGTTGCGGCGGACTAGCGTATGAATCAATGCATCCGCATGCTCGACCTGTTGTTGTTTCGATTCCGTGATGACTTGACGGACATACGACCGCAAGCGTTCGACTTCGTTATGAGGATGCTGTAAATCACGAAGTGAGATGTAGAACGTGTCATTCGGGACGATGTCATGATGTCGGAACGCTTTCGTCAATGAGGCTTTGAAGTCCACAAAGGAAAGCTCATCCTCGTCATGCTTATCAATTTGGTTAATGATGATGGAGTAGGGACGTCCTTCTCGACTAAATTGTTTCATCAGCCCGATGTTTTGTTCCGACTGGACATGGTTGTAGTCCATCATGAAGAACAGGTGATCTGCCAAGAAGAGCGAGCGTTCCGTCGCTTGGCGATGACGTTCATCCGTCGAGTCAATTCCTGGTGTATCCATCAACACGACATGTTCGTCAAACGGGAATCGTTCGATGGTGTACTCGACTTCCTTGATTTCCTCGACTTTACAATAGTCACTAATGTTTGATAGAGAAGAAGGGTCTAATGAAATCCAGTCCGTATCATTGATTGCGACGGATGCCGCTGATTCGCCACCTCGTAATGTGACGATATTCGCACTCGTCGGAATCGGACTTGTCGGAAGAAATCCTTCTTCTAGCCAGTCGTTGAGCAATGTCGACTTCCCAGCTGAGAAGTGACCACAGACGGCAATCCATACTTCTTCATTCGTTACCTTTTGAAGGGCGGTGCGGGCGAGTCGGGCAGCATCCGTCATTTCTTCTTGTTCAAACGTTAAAGCGAGTCGTGCTAATTGTTCTCGTTGTTCGTGCATGTTTCCCATCCCCTAATTATGATTCCGTCGTGATGCCGACACGGTGTCCAACATAGTCATCATTCGTGAAACAATCTAGCACCAACTCAGCGACATCGTCTCTCGAGATTGGACCTGATTGTTTCGTGCCTAATACTTCTTTTGAGACGATGATGTCTCCGTTCGATGGCTCATTGATCAGTTGAGTCGGACAGATGACTGTGAACGCCAATCCGGAATCTCGTAATAACTCATAAGCACGCGCATGATCTTCGGCTGCGGTTGTCATCGAACGCTTCGATTCTTTCGTTTCAAAGCGATAGTTGTCGCTGTCATGTGCCTTCAAGATGCCGGCGGTCCCGACTGTGATGATGCGTGTTACGTTAAATTGTTTCATCGCTTCGATCACGAGTGGTGTGAAGGTTGACAATACGTTTTGTTTGTCCGTCCCTAATGCCGAGATGACGATGTCTGCAGATTGAACCGTTTCAAAGACTGCGTCACGATCGGTCGCGTTTCCTAGAATTACATCGATTCCTTCTTTGGAACCCATTGGCTGTCTCGTTAAGAGTCTGACACGATGCCCCTTTTCAAGTAGACGTTCAAGCACCCGTTCCCCGGTACGGCCACTTCCGCCGAATAAAGCAATTGTTGACAAGTAAACCCCTCCCCATCAATATGAAAGAAATATCCAACGTCATCATAACACGGAAGCGTTCACAAAACCGCCTGAAATGGTTCATTTCCACTTGAAAAGAATGTGATACGTTTTAGAATTGAGGAAGAAGGCAAAAATACATTACATATGACAAGTGTAAGAGAGGAAGGCGCCATTATATGAAATTTGGGGCACGTACGATTAAGACTGGACTATCCGTTGCCATTGTCTTATTGATTGCCGAGGCGTTTCAATTCCAACAAATTGTCGTCCCGGCATTGGCCGCATCGCTCGCGCTGCTTCCGTCTGTCTATCAGACCGGACTACGATTAATTGAAGAGATGAAAGGGAACTTGATTGGAGCATTGCTTTCTGTCGGATCCTTATTACTCACCCCGAATCCGACACCGATTGCCATCGGATTCGTCATCATCATTGCCATCTCCATTCTTCTCTTTTTGAATTTAGAGTCGACGACGAGAACTGTCATCTTGACGACGATTTTAATCATGGAAGGGGCAAGTCAGTCGGATATGCCTATTTGGGTGTTTGCAGGCGAACGTTATCTACTCATCATGATGGGGATCACGGTCGCGTTAATTGTGAATGCGCTCTTGTTCCCACCCCGATATGAACGGAAACTTGAAGAGCAAGTGACCGACGTATTTCAAATGGTCGTTCGAATCGCTCGCCTGTTTGCTGAAACCGAAGGAGGACGTTCATCTTTTGAATCGTTACCGGAGACAAAGAAGTTGCATAACGATTCAAAACAGACCTACGCCTATTTTGAAGAGGAAATCAAAGCGAATCGTTGGCTTGAGAAGAAGACACCGATCTTTCGTCGAGCTGTCTTGAAATCTAAGATGATTGAGACGAACCGCGCCGCGCTACATGTCATCGAGAAGCTCGATCATGATTTCCATACAATTGAACAACTCCCGCCCCAATTGAGCGAAGAGCTGTATCGCCACATTCGTCACTTGTTGCGTCGACATGAGCGTCTGTTTTCAGCCTATGAGCTCGAGAACGAGCACCTCATCGATCGGGAAGAGGATCTCATCCATGAGAACTTTGACTTTGCGAAGTTAATGATTGAGAAGATGAGAGAAGAAGAGGAAGAACTCATCCTCATCGTCGTGCCGCTCGTGGCGACGATGACCGACTGGGTCAAGGCAATGAATGAACTCGAACGCTACCTTGTAACGGAAATGAAGAAACATGGGGACAACCTAAAAGTGGAACCACGTAAGAAGTGGTTTTTTGAAGACTGAGAAACGGGCCGATATTCGGCTCGTTTCTTGTTTAGGTTCAATACGAAACCTTTTTATGACTTCTGCGTATACAATAGAGACAGATACATATGAACGTTAGGGGGATTTACCATGTCAGAAACAACACCGACACCTGAAGAAGGTGTCACACCACAGCGAATCAGCGGCACACTTCCAATCGAGGCACGCGCTGTCTTCCGGTTATCTAGTGCAATTTTTTATATCATTGGACTTCTCGTTACGGGAGCTCTCGTGGCGGCCGCTTACTGGTTCGACTGGCCAACTTGGATACAGATTGGTTTGATCGTGCTACTCGTCATCGATGTCGTCTATAGCCTGATTGATCTCATCTGGTTCCAAAAGTGGAAACAAGAACGATTCACGTATGACGTTCAGCCGCTCGAGATTCGAATTCATCATGGAATCATCACGACACACGATGTGCTCATCCCGATGACAAAGGTCCAATATGTCCATGCGGAGCAAGGACCGATTCTCCGTAAATACGGGTTACAGACCATCACCATCGGGACAGCGGCCGGATCTCATGAAATCTATGCGATTGAAGAGTCGTTCGCCAAGACACTCCGTGAACAGATTGCCATCTATGCACGCATTGAAGAGGAGGATGTCGTATGACCGATTCTGCGTTAACGTGGCATCGACTTCCAAATCGTGTGTTGGCACTACGCATCTTAGAGGTCATTAAGTCATTCGCCATTCCAATCGTGTTGCTCTTTGTACTCAATAACGACTGGGATTCGACGTATGGAATTATTCTACGAGTAGGTATTCTACTCTTCCTATTACTCGATATTGTTCAGAAGTTCTTCGGATGGTTAAACTTCCGATATGCCCTCGATGAAAAGACTGTATATGTCATCGAAGGGAATTGGTTGAAAAAAGAAAAGTCGCTTCCGCTTTATAAGATTCAAAGCGTCCATTCTAACAGCCCGTTCCTTTATCGATTGCTTGGTGTCGTCGAATTGACGTTCGATACGAACGCGAACAGTGACGATGCTTCCTTCAAATTGGCGGGTGTCTTCCCGACAGAAGCCAAACGACTGGAAGAAATCCTCGAACAAGTTCGTCACCGGAAACAAAATGGAGTTGCGGTGGATGGCTCAGAAGAGTCGGATGAGACACCTGCACAGGCAACACCGGTACCAAGTCGCCTGTTGTACGTCTTATCTACGCGCGAAATCGTGTTAGCATCCATCACTTCGCTCTCTGTATTCGCCATCTTCCCAGTAGCTTCCACGATCATTTCCTCGATTGATGACTTCATCAATTTGGATGGGGCGTTTAATCAAGTCGAAGATTATGTCGTCCATGCGTCCATCATCGCCATCGGTCTGCTTGTCCTCGGGGTGTTGCTACTATCGGTCGTGATCGGCATGGTCATCAACTTCTTGAAGTATGGGAACTTCCGACTGGAGCGGAGAGGGGAACGCATTCGTGTCGAGAAGGGATTGTTGAACCGGAGTGCGAAAGAAATCCCATATGAGAAGATTCAAGCGATTCGCATCAAAGAGACGTTCATTCGTCGTTGGTTCCATATCGTCGGGGTCGAGCTCGTCGCAGCAGGGACAATGGATGAATTGAAGGACGAATCGTCAACAATTCTTCCGTTCGTTCGTCGTGACCGAGCGATGCGGGTGCTCCGAGAACACTTCACGCACTTCACATGGTCGGACGAATTACACCGATTACCGAGACGTGCCTTAGGAATCAAACTACTCCGAATCAGCTGGTTCGGCTTCATCATCTCAGGACTCGTACTATATTTCTTCCGAGATTATGCCTGGTGGCTACTGCTCTTATGGGCCATCATCATCGGAGGGCGCGTGCTCAGTTTTGTCACGACAAAATATGTCCGCATGAATCAATTCATCCAGTTACGGACGGGAGCGTTCAACGTCCGCTCATTCTTGACGGACAAACCGCGAATCGAGCAGATTCAAGTGAAGCAATCGCTCTTGCAGCGTCGTTTCGGGTTATGTACGGTGCAATTCTCGACACGGGGAGGGTTCCTTTCAGTTGAGACGATTGATGACATTCCAAAAGAAGATGCGGACGCGATGCTCGTCTGGTTCTCACGATACAGTGAGATGAACGAAAACCGCTCAGGCTGATTGATCCTGAGCGGTAAGATTATTTGTGATTTTCGTGTCAAATAACGTTTCTCTTACTGAAAACGCGGATAAAGTATGGTATGATGCAAGTAGAAAGAGACCGGTGCTGGACACACCGACCTCTGGCTTACAGGCTACCACTTTAAGAGTGGTCCCAGCCGCCACAATGGTTAGTGAATCAGAAAGTGACCCATCTCATTGCGCCGAGGGGGTCATTTTTTTGTGCGTTCAGACGTTGCACGATCGGATGTTCGGTGAATCACCAAGTGAACGATGATCGGAGCGAGGATTGGAATCATGACATAATCCCCAACCCAGGTCCAAAGTTGTTCCATCCGCACCACCGCCTTCCTCCATTGTGGACTTGGCGGCTGACCCCACTATTGCTGCGTTAACCTGCCTCTTCATTATAACAGATTTGTTCGTAAAAAGGCGTTAAAAATAGGAACAAATGTTCTTGTTTTATAAAATGAATCTTTTGATGGAATCAGTCTCAAGAATGGGTCCAAAGATGGAATTGAGTCGAATCGCTCTTGCTTGTTAGATGTCTGACAGGATATAATCAATCTCGTGTGTATACACGGGTGGGTGAGGGTGCCAATAAAGGATTGATTCCTATGGCAAAACAAACAGAATGGAAAACAGAAACATACGGGGGCGTGCTGAACTTTCTGGCGACAGCATACATCCCGGCCGTGCATGCGGCAATCTTGACACAAGCCGGACTCCCGTTCGAGGGGGCGCTCGTCGGAGCGATTTTGACAAGCATCATCGGGACATTGATTGCGGGATTCTTCAATCTGCCGCTTCTCTTGTTACCGGGAATGGGGATTAATGCGCTCTTCACGTACACGCTCGTCCTGCAGATGGGGTTGAGCTGGCAAAGTGCGCTCGCCGTCTCATTTGTCTCAGGTATACTCGTCGTACTATTGACGGTCACCAAAGTGGCGAGGAAATTGGCGAACGCATTTCCACCGATCATTCATGACGGATTGACGGTCGGTCTCGGCCTCTTCCTCATCTTGATCGGGCTCGAGGCAGCTGGGATCGTCTCAGGCGGGGGTGGGGCATTGCTTCACATCGGTGACCTCGGAGAGCGTGACGTCCAAGTCGCATTCTTGTCACTCTTCGTCGCCATCTTACTGTTCTTGAAGATGGGACCGAGCAGCTTCCTTTGGACGATTGGTTTCGGTGTCGGACTCAGTGCCGTGATGGGAACACTCGATTGGACGGGAAGCTTCGCGTTGACACCGTTCTTCGAATCGTTCGGCACGGTATTTGGGAACATCTCGTTCGCGGAATCTGCGTCTCCACTCTTCTTCGTCGCGGTCGGTGTGCTGACGCTCGTCTTGTTGATTGAAAACATCAGCTTGATTCAGAATCAGACACGTGCAATCGGCAAAGAAGAAGATGCGCCGAAAGGTCTCGTCGCACAAGGTCTCTCGACGATGGCCGGGGCCATGTTCGGTTCAAGTCCGACCGTCTCGACGGTAGAAGTGGCTGCCGGGATATCGGTCGGTGCACGAGGCGGGATCGCTTCATTCGTCACGTCTGGATTGTACGTAGTATCGCTCTTATTGCTACCGCTCTTTGCAATCATCCCTGTGACGGCGATCGCACCGGTGTTGATTATCATCGGCATGATGATGTTCCAAAACGTGAAGCATTTGCCTCTCGATAACTGGGAGCATGCCTTCCCGGCGATTCTCGTCATCATCATGATTCCGTTCACGTATTCCATCGTCGATGGGATCGGACTCGGGTTCATCGCGTACACGATGATTGTCTTGTTCAAGAAGGGCTACCGGTCACTCAGTCCGGTCGTCGGTGTCTTGACCGTATTGTTCTTAGTTTTCTTCTCATTACCAGTCTGGTTATAAAGACACACGCGGCATCGTTCATGAAGAACGGTGCCGTTTTTTAATTTAAAAAGAGTCGTTCATGCTATAATCGCAGTAATTTGAATCGAACGGGGAGGGGATTGGATGCAAGTCATTCAAGAATTCGCATCGTACACAGAATGGCTCGATTCGTTAGAAAAGCTGAGTGACTCTGATTGGAATAAACAGATTGACTCGGAGAAGTGGTCCATAAAGCAAATCGTCTTACATATCGCCCATTGGGACAATCATCTGTTAAATGTCATCATCCCATCGGTGAAGAACGGGGAAGGGATGATCTTCCCTGACTTTGACTCGTTCAACGCGCGAGCGACGAAAAGGGCGGAGAAGTTAACGGGTGACGTCGTATTGAAGGAATCACTACAAAGTCGACGAGCACTCATCACCATGCTCGAGTCCTTAAGTGAAGAAGCGCTGACTTATAAAACGACAGCGAATGGTGTCTCACATGATCCGCATCAAGGTGTCCCCTACTCGTTACATATAATCATCGGGGAGTTCATCGAGCATGACCGACACCATATGAAGCAAGTCGAGTCCATCCTGACATGAGACATCGGAAAGTGCGTGGTCTGAAACGAAAGTTAAGTCGTCTTCAGCGTAATTTGCAAGAAAATTATTATGACACTTTACTGAAAATGTATCCCATAGAAAATATTGTTTTGACGTTGCCTTCATTTACGAATTGGATATTCAGGAGACGGAGTAACTATGAAATTGGATGATTCTCAAGAAAAGGGTGATTTGTCTGAATCGGTCGTGCTACCGCGTCACGCTTTGGAAGAAGGTGAAGCTCTTCTCCTGATTCAGCGACATTTGCAGAGTATGGCATTCCCGCTACAAATAAGACGAAAACAGATTCTAAAATCATCGAAAAAGCGACACTTCTTTTTTGAACATCCCAAAGAGGAGAATGTGACAACTAAAGTCATTGATAGTGTCGAGACATTAGAAGCGGAATTAACTTTCTCTTCGAATGAGGTGTTTGTCCTCTATATAGGAGGAGGTTGGGTCGTAAGCTATTACGAAGACGGGTTGACGCTTCAAGGAAACCAAGTGAAACGTGTCGCGACAACTGGTATTGTTCAAATGGAGACATTTTTTGAACATGTGGTTAGAGGCGCGTTTCCCATCAAATTGGCGTTTGGTTTAGGTGGGACGTTTGCTCCATTTGAAAACGTGTTTCGCTTTATATTGCATAACCCAGACTGGAAGGGATTGATTGAAGACGAATTATTGCCTCAGCTTCAGATTCCGAAGGCGAAGAATGTGTGGCAGTCTCTCTCACATCCGACATACGAGCAGACGCTCGAGACGTTCACTATTGAATTTCATCCAAATATACTAGGGAATTTCATACTTGCACATGATGCTAACGATACGTACTATTTCATTGATCATGTGAATGGGGATATCAAGATTTTTTGACTAATCCATTTAGATATGAAGAAGCGTACATCAAAATCGTGTCAATCGATTTAGTCCATCAAACTCAAATCTCGAATCAAACAGTACACCAGTTATGAGAAAGCAGGAATGGAAAATGAACTATTTAGAACATCTAGAAAAGCATTGTGGCACCTTCGTCAGCGGATTTGATATTCCTGACTTATTAGAAGATGCTGTACAAATCATCGAGCTTGAAGAAGAGTCCTCAAAATTAACAAGTATCTCGACATTAGGCCTACATTGGCATGCACTTCAATTCGAAGACGGCTCAACCGTACGTCAGGAATTATTGTTTCGTTTCATACAACAGCATGCCAAAGAAGAGTTTGTTGAATTGATTTGGCAGCTGACCGATCATGCGTTGGGAACGCACCGGGCGTTCGAGTTGGGAGAACTCTATGAATTGCCTGAGGGATTGCTTGAACAATATTCATTTTCTTCGGTCTATGTGACTGCACCTTTTTACTCAGATGAGTCGTTCATCACATATGAGCACGAGGATCAAAGTGTGTTAGTTGTTTGGTTTGTACCGATTCATCCTTCAGAAGAACAGTTTATCGAAGAACACGGAACTGAACGATTTGACGAGCTCTTATATGAGACAGATTACGAGTTACTCGACATGAATCGAAAAAAACTCATCTAACGAACAACCCCTCATGCGCGCATGAGGGGTTTCTTCACATATAGGGTCCGTTCGCCTGAATGACGAACTGGGAATGTGCGTAGTGGTAGGTGATTCGTGAATAGTCGAAAGGCTTCCCGTTCGTCAGATGAAAGATGGTTTCGATGCGAAGTGTCGGGTCATTCTCTTGCAATCCGAGGTGGCCTGCTTCCACTTCCGTCAATCGATCGACCTGTAGATACATGTCAGAAAACCCAATCGTGACGCCGAGCGCCGATTGCACGTAATCGAAAATCGAGTCCGCCACAATCTCGCGATTCAAATAAGGGACGATGGCTTTCACGTAATAGGATTCCTCATGACAGAGCACTTCCCCGTCCACATATCTCACCCGTTCGACCCGGTACACTTCGTCAGACACGTCAATCCCGAGGTTTTCTGCCACCAACGCATCTGGTTTCATAACAGACACGTCGATCACATCAGAGGTCAAGATTCGATCTCCAAGGTTACTTTTGAATCCTTGGGTGGAGAAGAGGCTCGTGTAGCCGGGACGATTATGGCGTCTGACGAAGATGCCGCTTCCCCGCAGTTGAAAGATGACCCCTTTTCGTTCGAGCAGTTCCAACGCTTTCGTAATCGTACTCTTACTTACTGCGTATTGACTCATCATCTGCTCCAGGACAGGTAGCTTATCACCTTGTTTTAACTGTTGTTCGTTAATATATTGTTCGATTTCATTCGCAATTTGTTGGTATTTTAGCATGGTCATTCCTCACTTTTTCGTCACTGATTTCATTATATCATGAGAAAACGAAAAAATGTTCAAGTGTCTCGACCTTGTTTAATTGTACCGGTACAATTATACTTGACGTGTATGATGTATCAAAAGGAGGAACAGAGGATGAAGACGTTACCTAAAGATTTCCTATGGGGAGGCGCACTCGCCGCACATCAATTTGAGGGCGGTTGGGACGCTGACGGAAAAGGACCAAGTGTGGTCGATGTTTTAACAGCAGGCGCACACGGTGTCGCGCGTCGGATCACAGACAAGGTCGAGCCGAACGAGTTTTATCCGAACCATGAGGCGATTGATTTCTATCATCGTTACAAAGAAGATGTGGCACTTTTCGCTGAGATGGGGTTGAAATGCTTGCGTACCTCGATTGGGTGGAGTCGCATCTTCCCGAACGGAGATGACGCAGAACCGAACGAAGCAGGCCTTCAATTTTATGACGACTTGTTCGACGAGTTGTTAAAGTACGACATCGAGCCGATCATCACGCTCTCGCATTTCGAGATGCCGCTCCATCTTGCCCGTGAATACGGAGGCTTCCGAAATCGTGAGGTCGTCGACCATTTCGTCCGCTTCGCAGAGGTCTGCTTCAATCGTTACAAAGACAAGGTCAAATACTGGATGACGTTCAACGAAATCAACAACAAGATGGACGTCAACAACCCGCTCTTCTTGTGGACCAATTCGGGTGTCCTCCTAGAGGAAGGGGAGAACGCACGTGAAGTCATGTATCAGACGGGACACCACGAACTGATTGCGAGTGCACTCGCTGTCGCTAAGGGGAAAGCCATCAATCCGGACTTCGAGATTGGAGCTATGGTCTCTCACGTCCCAATCTATCCGTATTCATCAAACCCAGACGACGTCATGCTTGCCGAAGAGATGATGCGGCAACGCTATTTCTTCCCGGACGTACAAGTTCGTGGGTTCTATCCAAATTACGCCTTGAACGAGTTCGAGCGCGAGGGATACAACATCCCCATCCTCGAAGGGGACAAAGAGATTTTACAGAACGGGAAGGTCGATTATCTCGGTTTCAGCTATTATATGTCGACGACCGTGAAGAGTGATGTCGTCGCGGACAACAGCGGAGATATCGTCAATGGTGGTCTCCCGAACGGCGTCGAGAATCCGTATATCCAGTCGAGTGACTGGGGATGGGCGATTGATCCGGTCGGTCTCCGTTATGTGCTCAACCGACTCTATGACCGGTACCAAATCCCGCTCTTCATCGTCGAGAATGGATTCGGTGCCGTCGATGAGATTATCGATGGGAAGATTCATGACGCGGCCAGAATCGATTATCTAAGAGCCCATATTGAACAATTGAAGCAAGCCGTCCTCTATGATGGGGTCGATTTGATCGGATACACACCTTGGGGCATCATCGACATCGTCTCGTTCACGACGGGAGAGATGAAGAAACGGTACGGGATGATTCACGTCGACCGTGACAATGAAGGGAACGGATCGATGGAGCGGATGAAGAAAGACTCGTTCGATTGGTATAAGCGGGTTATCGCGACGAACGGGGAAGAACTGAACAGCGAAATTTGAGAATTTCAGCATAGATTTGTATAATGGCGTTATGAAACCATTACACCATCCGTCTATCGACACCATACCGTATACGAAAGTCCTTCACGCACTTAGTGAACCGAACCGACTGCGCATCATCCGATGCCTCAGAGAATCCGGTGAAAACAACTGTTCCACTTATTCGCTTGAATTGATGTTAAATAAATCAACGGTTTCCCACCATATCAAAATCTTAAGGGAAGCCGGACTGATCAAAGGACGCATCGAAGGAAAAGAGCATTATTATTCGCTCCGAAAAGATGAGATTGAACAGAAGTTTCCTGGATTATTGAGTTCCGTGTTCGCCGTGAAAGATGAAGACTTATAAGCATGCGCCCGTGGCGCATGCTTTTTTTGTTGATCAAAATACTTGCGAAGCATAACTCACGGTGATACGATACTTTTAGTTTGATGGTTATCGAACTATAAAACAGTTTCTGAAGGAGTTTTGAAAGATGAAAAACGTATTAGTAATCAACGGACATGAGTATTATGACTTTGCGAAGGGTGAATTAAACAAGACGATGTTCGACGAAATCGTTCAAACACTCGACGGAGCTTATGAAGTGAAAACGACGGTCGTCGATGCCGGTTATGATATCAAAGAAGAGCAAGAAAAATATAAATGGGCGGACATCGTCATCTATCAAACACCGATTTACTGGTTCTCACTCCCAGCGAAGTTCAAAAAATATATGGATGAAGTGTACGAATATGGTGTCTTCTTCGCCGGTTCTGCAGAAGGGTATGGAAAAGGTGGATTGATGAAAGGGAAGAAATACATGTTCTCGACAACGTGGAACGCTCCTGTCACAGAATATAACAATGCCGAAGGATTCTTCGCTGGTAAAGACTTTGAGGATTCAATCGCCCACCTGCACTATGCACAGCAGTTCATTGGAATGGAACCATTGAAGAGTTTTGGGGCGCACGACGTGATTGCGAACCCGGACATCACTCTTTATAAGCGTGAACTTCAAGCTCATTTGGAAGACGTGTTCGAAATCACAGCAAATCAGTCGTAAAAGGAGAGAGGCCACATGCTTCGGGAAGAATTAGCCGCGGTGCGGGACCGATTCTTAGATCGTGCCCCTGCCCATGTTAAACAGAGTGTTGCGGAAGCGACAGCGTCATTGATTGAATCAGGAGTTGGTCAAGGGTTACAAGTAGGAGAAAAAGCCCCTGACTTTACGCTCGTCAATGCTACGGGTGAGAAAGTCACCTTGTCCGAATTATTGCAAGATGGAAAAGTGATCTTGAACTTTTATCGAGGGGGATGGTGTCCCTACTGTAATCTCGAATTGAAGGCGTATGAACGCATCATGCCGAAAATCAAAGAGGAAGGGGCACAACTCGTTGCCATCAGCCCTCAAATTCCAGATGAGTCCTTATCGACGACCGAAAAGAACAATCTGACATTTGAAGTGCTCAGTGACCCCGATCAACTTGTAGCAGAATCTTATCGCCTACTCTTCGATTTTCCGGCTCACTTGATTCAAACATATGAAACGGACTTTGGACTTCAACTCGCGCATTATAATGGAGACGCTAACCCGTGGCGACTTCCTGTACCTGCGACTTATGTCATCGACCAGGATGGTACAATCCAATTTGCCGAGGCGAACCCTGACTATATGGTTCGACCGGATCCGGAGCGCGTGCTCGCCTCTTTATAAGAAAAACAGCCAAGGAATTCTCAGAAATTAAAGATTGCTTGGCTTTTTTCGATATAATGAAGAAAAATACAATATCGGAGGGAAGAATGATGCAAGTGAAGCAGCATGGGCCAGTAACGGCCGTTTGCGCCAAAGTGAGGAACGGTCCATTCGAGATGTCGATGTACGTCTATTATATCGACGGCATGATCATCGATACGGGGACACGCACGATGCTACCCGCTCTCCAACCCTTTTATGAGTCGGTCCCGATCGATCTCGTCAGCATCACCCACCCACATGAAGACCACATTGGAACGGCGGCATGGCTTGAGCGGACATATGGTGTCCCTATTTACATACGAGAGTCCGCCAGGGACATGTGTCAGACAGGGTTAGAAATCCCTGATTACCGTGCGCGTTTCTCAGGAGACCCGGAACCGTTTCAGCCGATCGCCTATCATGAAAATCAGATCACGTCAGAACATCATACTTATCATGTGATTCATACACCCGGTCATGAGCCGAATCATGTCGTCTTATATGATGAGGAGAACGGTCGACTGTTCTCGGGTGATTTGTTCGTCCATCCGTATCCGAAGGTGATGATTCCAGAGGAGTCGGTCCCTGAACAGATTCGTTCGCTCAAGCGTGTCCTGTCCCTCGATTTTGATGAAGTATATTGTCAGCATGCCGGGCGTCTCGACGAAGGCCGGGCGCAACTGAAAAAGAAACTCGAATACCTCGAGCGATTGACCGATGACGTGATCACCAAAACCGCTGCGGGATATTCGATTGACGACATCAATGCTCAGCTCTTTCCTGACCCGTCGCCGCTCGTCCAAATCTCCAAGCGGGATTATGACTCCAGACATATGATTTCAAGTATTCTTCGGGAAGTCTACGAACAACTTCGTTGACAGAAGATGAATCACCTTGTATTCTGAATACAGGATTAAACGTTTAAACTTTTAAACGGAGTGAGGATTATGAAACGAACAGATGTAACACCCGAAGTATCGCTATCTTTATTTGAAGATGCGATCCCGTTGTTTCAAGTATTAGCCGACGTCAATCGGCAACGGATCATCGTCGAGATCGCCAAACATGAACGCTTGAACGTCAATCAGATTGATGAAAAAATCGAGTTGTCTCGACCGGCCATCTCACATCATCTCAAACTATTGCGACAAGCGGGCATCGTCGCATCAGAGAAAGTCGGGACAGAGAATTTTTACTATCTGACACTCGAAGAAGCCGTCGGACTGCTGAAGGCACTGACACGTGCAATCGAAGATGAATGTATCTTGTGACCCTTTCTTTTTGGAAACAGAGAGAAAGGCTTCATTTTCACCAATGCGTTTAAGAGTTTAAACATATAAACATTATTAAGGAGAATGAATATGAACCAAAAACAAACCATCGTTATCACGGGCGCATCGAGCGGAATCGGTCGGGCAACGGTCGAACTGTTCAGTAATCGTGGCTGGCATGTCGCTGCGACGATGCGAAGACCTGAAGAACATCAAGAACTGTCTAACCTAAAAGGGGTGTCGCTCTATCAACTAGATGTGACGAATGAGGCGAGTATCCGAGAGGCATTTGAACAAATCATCTCAGATCACGGAACGATGGATGTGTTATTGAACAATGCTGGGTACGGAGCGGTCGGAATTTTCGAGGAAGCTTCTCCCGAACAGATTCAGCGGCAATTTGATACGAACGTATTCGGGGTCATGAACGTGATTCGGGCAGCACTCCCATACTTCCGCAAACAGCGGAGCGGACGGATTGTGACCGTCTCCTCAGTCGGTGGACAGATCACATTTCCAATCTATAGCTTGTATCACAGTTCAAAATGGGCGATTGAAGGGTTCATCGAATCGCTTCAGTTCGAGTTGGCACCATTCAATATTGACATGAAATTGATTGAACCGGGGCCGATTAAGACAGACTTTTACGGACGTTCTCAAGAACTCGTCCGTGACCAACCGCTCGATGTATATGATGACTATACAGAAGTCGCGCTCCATAACACGAATGCCGCTGGTGCGAACGCTGAAGGTCCAGACGTTGTCGCCGAGACGGTTTGGAGAGCCGCAACCGAACGGAAGAAACAACTTCGTTATCCATCGGGTAAACAAGCGGGACTATTGATCGCGCTCAAGCGTTATCTCCCGAACCGGGTATTCTTCGCGATTGTCCGAAGCGTCGTTGAAAAGAAATGATGAATCAAATCCTTTTTGTTTTCTATGGAAAATAAAAAGGATTTTTTATGTCATTCTTGAAATGATTCAAATCACACAAAATCACCCGATATGTTATATGAGAGGAGAGATTTCATGAAAAAATTTATGTTAGCACTTTCTACGTTCGTTTTGATAGTCGGATTGTCTTCAACACCGACAAAGTCAGTAGATGCATCGGTCAAGACATTTAAAAACTGTACAGAGCTAAACAAAACATATAAAGGTGGTGTAGCCAAGTCAAAGACGACTAAAAATAAAGGTGGCAAAACACGTTATACGCCATACGTAAGTAAAGCATTATATGACGCCAATAAATCAAAAGATCGCGATAAAGATGGAATTGCTTGTGAGAGATAAAACATCCAATCTGCCGCCAATCATGGCGGCTTTTTTCATGGAGATAGACATCTAATCATGCGCATGATATTATCATAAGTAATAACATTATTAAATTTGATAATATTGAGGTGGAGATGGTGAATCAAGACGTTTTAAAAAGTCTGTTGAACCCGGTTCGCATGAAAATTTTTCAGCACGTGCTCATGAACGAGCAAGTGACGACCGCGGAATTGGCAAAGTTACTTCCGGATGTGCCCCAAGCGAGCCTCTATCGCCATATCAACAAGATGGTTCAAGACGAGATTTTATCTGTCGTGAGCGAAAATAAAGTACGCGGAGTGTATGAAAAAGTGTATGCGATTCAAAACAATCCGTTGACCAGTATCAATAAAATTGTTGAAGAGGAAGACCGGGAGCAACTATACATGGTCTGTTATACGTTCACGATGTCACTGCTCATGGATTTTGGGAACTATCTGAAGCGAGACTCGATTGACCTCCAGAAAGACAAAGTTGGGTTCCGAAGCATCCCGCTTTATTTGTCTGATGCCGAGAGTGATCGATTCCTAAAAGGTCTCTATGATCTCTTAGAGGGAGTGCTCGGGCATGAACCGTCCGAAGAGCGGACATTGCGAAAGTTCTCCTATGCCATCATGCCGGTCGAAGAAAAGGAGGAGATGGATGATGCTTAAACAAGAAGAGGTATTCATTCAAGGAGAAGAAGTGATTAGCGCAACGGTCACAATCCCCGAGCAAGAGCGAGAATCGTATCCAGCGATTGTTCTCATCGGCGGTACGGGGGGATTGAACCGTGACGGGAACGGACTTGGATTTAAAATGAACCTTTATAAAGACATGGCAGAATGGCTGACGACTCAAGGTTTCGTCACATTACGATATGACAAACGTGGGATTGGCAAGAGTGGCGGCAATCGAAATAGTGTCGGTTTGACAGGGCTCGTTGATGACGTGACGGCGGTCGTTCGTTATCTGAAATCTCATGATCACGTCTCACAAGATATTTTATTGCTCGGCCATAGCGAAGGATGTATCGTCGCGACACTCGCAGCCGAACGTGAATCCGTTTCTGGTCTCATCCTGTTGTCTGGTGCCGGTGTTGCTTTGAAGACGAGCATGCAGGAGCAGGCTCACTTTTTACTCGAAGAAGTAGAGCGCACAAAAGGAATCAAAGGGATGCTACTACGTTTTAGCTTGAACGAAAAATCGGTTATTGGGAAACAACAGAAACTGTTCAAACGTGTCACAGCAACGGACCAGGATACAATGAGGATTCAACTGATGAAATTCCCTGCCAAATGGTTACGGGAACACCTTGCGTATACAGATGAGTCGCTTCGAGAGCGATTGGTTCAGTTGAATGTACCGAAACTTGCAGTGACAGGAGATCGCGATGTTCAAACGAACGTGCGTCATTTAGAGGAGCTCGATGCACTGCATGCGCCGAATATGGAGACAGTAAAAATAGCGGACATGGACCATATGCTGAAGCATTTTGCTGATGAGATGACTATTTTAGATGTGAAGAAGCAATATCGCACAGAAATTCGCGAGCCGCTCCACCCTCAACTTCAACACCACCTCATGGACTGGTTGAAACGAAAAGGTTATTTAAACTAACAAATACAAAACGTCAGAGTTCAATGGTTCTCTGACGTTTTGCCGTTACTGAAGAAAAGTCTTAACGCTGTCCATTGAAAAGTATCGATTCCACTGGACAAAATGTCCGCCTGGAACGGCAATCAATTGAACAGATGGGTGTACGTGTCGTTCTGCTCGTTTCACATAGTGAAGCGTCCGTTTGGCTTCCCTCACATCCAAACCAGTAAAGTCCGCATAATACAACTGTGTTGGCACTGACAGGCGACGTAACAAATTGTTGAAATCCAGTCCATCATATCCAAATAGTAAATGTAATCCGCCGGTTGTCAGTCGTGCCGGTTTCTCGAAAGCCGTTCGAACGAACGGTGTCGGCTCGACACCGATGCGTCGACAGAACGATTGAAAACGGTCTTCTGAAGTAAATGCGTCTCTAGCTTGTGTTTTCTGTTCAATCCAATTCAAGAAACGTTTCGGTGAACGATGATACAGAAGTCGCAACATGGGAAAAGTGAATCCGAATAAGCCATATTCCCGATAAGGTAGCATGACATTCGGTTTATGCCCCTGGTCAAGCAGAATCAATCGATTGACATGTTGGGGATAATGGGCGGCGTATGCGAGGGCGATCGCTCCTCCCATCGAATGACCGATTAGCCGAATGGAGTCAAGCTGTCTTGAAGTTCGGTAGGTCTCGATCCAATCAGCTAATACTTCTGAAGTCGTATATCGATCAATTCCTTCACTTTCACCAAAACCCGGTAAATCCATAAGATGTATTTCATACTGATGTTGAAGTGCTTCGGCAAATTGAAGTCCTTGTAACCCTGTGAAACCACCACCCGGAAGAAATAGAACCGGTTCACCCTGTCCGAAGGTGCTTGCATGAAACTGTCGCACGTCATCTCTCCTCTACTTTATGTACTTCACTCAAGTATAAAGATGTTTTCCAATCAATTGAAGAGAATTCGTCACGCATTTCTCAAATATGAACCGTCGTTACGGGTATAGTTTACTGATAGACGAATGTTTGTCATCGAGTGCTCGAATGGTTCTTACATTAGAAGGAGGAGAGTGAAGTGAAACTTGCAGGGAAAACAGCGATCGTTACTGGTGCTGGTTCAGGTATGGGACGAGCCATCGCTAAACTGTTCGCGAAAGAAGGCGCACAGGTCGTCGCATTCGATTTGAACGATGAGACGGTTCAGGCGGTAGTCGAAGAAATCAAGACGGGAGGCGGGCATGTCGTCGGTATCACTGGTAACGTGACGAACCAAACGGATATCGACAAACTTGTCGATGCGGCAAATGACACGTTCGGATCCGTCGACATTCTCGTGAATAATGCGGGCATCATGGACAACTTCCTAACGGTGGGAGAAGTAACGGATGAAGTATGGGAGCGGGTCCTTGCTGTCAATTTGACCGGCCCGATGAAATTAGCACGTGCCGCCATCCAAGTGATGGAGAAGCAGGATCAGGGGGGCGTCATCATCAATAACGCGTCCGTTGGAGGACTATTTGGTACGCGCGGTGGCGCAGCCTATGTCGCTTCGAAACATGGGTTGATTGGACTGACGAAAAACATCGCAGCCACTTACGGAACGCTCGGAAAGATTCGAGCTAATGCCATCGCGCCGGGTGGTGTCAACACGAATATCGGGGCAACAATCACCGCTCCGAGCGAACTCGGGATGCGTGCCATCCAAGGTGCGGGGGAAGCACCGATGGGTGAGCCCGAACAAATCGCGAACGTTGCGCTCTTTTTAGCATCGGACGATTCAAGTTTTGTAAATGGAGATGTATTGAAAGCGGATGGCGGTTGGACGGCAAGATAAACGAAAAGAGCCGAAATCATTCGGCTCTTTTCGTTTGGTGTTTTTTACGATAGGCGAGCGGGGTAATCGTATGATGTGCTTTGAACGATTGGACGAAGTGACTGACGCTTGCGTACCCAAGACGATTGGCGATGTCTGCGATACTTTCAGTCAAATCTTCTAACAGAATAGCAGCTCGTTCCATTCGCTTCATCTGAACATAAGCGATGGGAGACGTATCTCCATATGTCATAAACAAACGAGAGCATTCACTTCGGCTGACGTTACCCGCATGAGCGATTTGAGCTAACGTCAGCTTGTCTTCTAAATGAACGTCGATATGAGCGAGCATATGCAGGAGACTCTTGCGTTTCTTCTCATGTTTCATCGCATTCTCATCTTGCTGAATCCAATAGCGCCAAATGACCGCACACTGTAACGTCGCATCCATCAATGCAAGTGGTCCATCCGCATGTAAATGTTGAACGGCACGCTCAATCGTCTGAATGATAGCGTGATGTCCTCGTTCCTGTTTTAGTATATGTATGGATTTTTCAGAAGTTTGATATGGCGTTACATATCGTTTCACCAGCTCGGGGTGGAATAGAGCTGGTGGATCAAACTCGAGTGACTTGACCCGTGACGATTCCTTAATCTGTTCCACCATGACACTTTGTCCTCGTGCCAAGAGAACGGCTTCTCTCGAATGAAGGGTGAGGCTCACTCCGTTCACCCGAATCGAGATAGTGCCGAACTCACACAATAGGGCAGTAAAGGAATCAGTTACGGTTAATGTCAATGGGCCGTGACGAATCATCTCGATACTCTTCAAAAATGCCTTCCTCCTCATTCTGGTGATTTCCCGACATTTCATTTCAATTATTCACGGAGAAATACTTTAAAATGCGAATGAATTGGGACGAATTCGATATTTCTTATCGATGTTCAGTAATACTTGTGGTTGAGTTTCTTCTATATAACTCTAAAAGATAAGCCAGCCTGTAAAAGCCGCATGGACGAGAATGGCAACAGGTACCCCAATCCGGAATTTCGGCTTCAATGTCTTATGTCGGAAGATACGCATTGCCAAATAGGCACCGAATGCCCCACCAATCCATGCCATCGTCAGTAACGTACGCTCCGAAATACGCCAAGCTCCGATGCGAGACCGTCTTTTATCGACAAAATACGACACAAATGCTAGTAAATTAGTCACAATGTAATATAGCAGTAATAGTTCCAAAGACCAAAACCTCCTTATTTCTTTCTTCATTATATCGTAAATTGGCTCTATGAAGCCGTTTCAATCGACTGAAACAATTTTCTGAATCCTCTCATTCTCACGAATTGTTCTGTAAATGAACTGATAACACTCTCATATCGTCCTGTAATCGCTGTGAAATATAGAGGTGTTACAGTAAGGGGGCGTTAGAAAAGGGAGGAATATTCTTATGAAAAAACCACTATTGACACTAACGGCACTCGCTGGCCTTAGTTTAGGAGTCGCTGCTCCAGCTTCGGCAGCATCAACACACACAGTTCAGTCTGGAGATACACTATACCGTATCGCCGTGAACAACAACGTCTCTGTAAACGACATCAAACAAGCGAACGGCTTAAACTCAAATATGATTTACCCGAACCAAGTCTTGAAACTTGGAAAGGCAGAAGCAAAAGCTTCTTCTGCATCTAAAACGTATACAGTTAAATCAGGTGATACGCTTTATCGTATCGCATTGAACCACGGGGTCTCTGTCAATCAATTGATGACTTGGAACGGTCTTGATTCAGATCTTATTTTCCCTGGACAAGAGTTCGCCGTGAAAGGTGCAGCCGCTGCATCTGTAGCGAATGATGCGAAGACAACAGCACCGAAGACATCGACAACAGCACCAGTTACGAAAACTGCATCGTCTACAACGCAAACCCAAGCTCCGGCTTCAGGTCAGACAATGACAGTTGAAGCAACAGCTTATACACCATATTGTGCAGGATGTTCTGGTATCACAGCGACAGGAATCGACGTTCGTTCGAACCCTAACCAAAAAGTCATCGCGGTCGACCCTTCTGTCATTCCGCTCGGCTCTAAAGTATGGGTTGAAGGATACGGAGAAGCCATCGCAGGAGACACAGGTGGTGCCATTAAAGGTAACCGTATCGACATCTTGATGCCGACACAAGAGCAAGCACTTGCTTTCGGTCGTCAATCCGTTACAATCAAAGTCTTGAACTAATTCAAGCTTATCAAAGACACTGCCATCGGGCGGTGTCTTTTTTTTGTTCATGTCTTTTCCCAAGGATTCTTCACTTTCGTCAGACCGAGTCGCTTCGCAAGAGGCTTAATCGTCAATCCATGCAAGGCGACAGACGTCACGACTAAACCGAGTGTGATGGGCAGCATCCGCTCCGCGTCTGCGATTCCGAGTTCAGTAATTTCTTGTGCGAAAAAGCCAGTCACTGTCATAGCGACAATCCCTCGAGGGGCAATCCAGCTAATGAGTGCCCGTTCTTGCGTCGTCAAAGGAGAGCCGAGTAATGATGTTTGCACTGAGATGGGACGAACGATGAACAAGATTCCAAGAATCGACAGCAATAGTGGCCAGTCAAATATAGCGAGTAAACTATCGCGGGTCAAACTCGCCGTCAAAATGATGAAGACGGTCGAAACGAGTAAGATGGAGATATTTTCTTTAAATTCGCGCAGTTGATGTAAGATTCGTGCATGCCCATGTTTAGAATTGGCCATGGTCAACCCCATTGCCGTCACAGCCAATAGACCGACTTCCTGCATCACCCATTCACTGATGGCATAGACAAGAAGCACGCCAGAGAATGTAAGCGTCGTCCGTAAATATTCGGGAACTTTTTCGTTTCCGAACAAACGAATCAAGAGATGACCGACGGCAATCCCGAATGCGACGGCGATGATACAGGACCAAAAGAATGGCAAATGACTGGCGAGTCCATCGTTCTGATAAAGGATGAAACCGACTCGAACCACAAACAAGCCCATCAAGGCTCCGAGCGGATCAACAATGATGCCTTCCCACTTTAAGACTGTAGCAGGACGAGCCGATAAGTTCGCCTGTCGTAATAACGGAATGATGACGGTCGGTCCGGTTACGACGAAGATAGCCCCCAGTGTGAATGCGGGTAGCCAATGAAAATCTCCGACGATGAGGAGGAGGAGCGATGTCAGTATGAAAGAGAGAAATACCCCGACCGTGACGAGGCGAAAGATGTACTTTCGCAAATCATCGATTTCCCGGAACTCGAGACTGAGACTTCCTTCAAATAAAATGAGCGCCACCGCGATCGAAATGAGGGGACTATACAAATCCCCTAGTATTTCGTTAGGATTCAACCACCCGAAAATCGGACCGACTAGGATCCCAGCAATCGTCATAATCAAGATCGCCGGAAAGTCAAAGCGCCAAGCGAGTAACTGTGAAAGTGCTCCGATGAGGACTAATAGACTGAATCCAATCATCATGTCTTCCATAAACTCCCCCCATTTCTTCAATTCTACCTATATGTATACCCGAATCATAAAAAACGTTCACTAACATTACCTGATTTCGGGTAAGACATGAAAGAAAGGGAGGGATACGATGGAAGTAACATTCGGACTCATCATCGTCATCTTAACGTGGATCATCTTACTACTTAATCTCACATTTGCCATCACCATCATTTTCTTCGAGAGGCGAGATATCGGGACGACGTGGGCGTGGTTGCTTGTCCTTTTCTTCTTGCCGCTCATCGGATTCTTCGTTTACATTTTCTTTGGCCGCTTGATCAAATCTCAAAACTTTTATCAGGTCGAAGAAGAAAAGCGAGAAGCCTATCATCACCATGTCGAAGAACAATTAGACCAACTCGATCGATCGATCGAACCTTTCCATCATCCGTTACTCCTTAAGCATCGGCGACTCGCTCGTCTGAACCTCGTGTCAACGAATGCACTGATGTCTTTTCATAATGACATCAGCACTCTTCATGATGGTACCCAAAAATTCGATCAGCTGTTTCAGGATATCGAACGAGCGACAAAAGAAGTCAATATCCAATACTACATCATTCAAAACGATGCACTCGGTCAATCCTTGATTCGGTTGTTGACGGAGAAGGCAAAACAAGGCTTACGGATTCGACTGCTCTACGATGCAGTTGGGTCAAGAGGACTGAAACACAAACATTTTAAAGATTTTCTCACTCATGGTGGGGAGGTCAAGTCGTTTTTTCCATCAAAGCTAGGGATAAACTTTCGAGTGAACAATCGTAATCACCGAAAGCTCTGTATTATCGACGGAGAACTCGGTTATATCGGCGGATTCAACGTAGGGGACGAGTATCTCGGTAAAGATGAACATTTCGGGTACTGGCGTGATGTACATCTACGGATTGCGGGTGATGCTGTTAAAGAATTGCTAGAACGATTCATCCTGGATTGGAACCGTTCTGTCCCGACGCGTGAAAAAGAAGAGAAGGACGCATTTGTCTGGCCGATTGAGAATGCGATGTTACCTGTCGCTCCGGTACAAATCGTGACATCCGGTCCCAACTCGTCGACAGAACACTTAAAGAATATGCTCGTCAAAATGATTAGCCAATCTAAAGAATGCATCTACATCCAGACCCCGTACTTCATTCCAGATGCTAGTTTTCTCGACGCCTGTCGGATCGCACTCATGGCTGGTACAAAAATAAAGATCATGATTCCAAACAAACCGGACCATATGTTTGTCTATTGGGCAACATATGCGAATGCAGCTGAGCTTGTTCGTTACGGCGCAGAAGTGTTTACGTATGAGGAAGGTTTCCTCCATGCGAAGACACTTGTCATCGATGGGGAAGTCGCCTCAATCGGAACGACGAACATCGATGCCCGAAGTTTCCGACTCAATTTTGAAATATCGGCGCTCATTTTTGATCATACGGTCGCACAATCTGTCATCGATGCGTTCGAGCGAGACGAAGCACGTGCCGAACGACTGACGATTGAACGATATGAATCAAGAACGCGGTGGATTCGTTTTAAGGAAAGTGTATCGCGTCTACTCAGTCCTATTCTTTAAAACAAAACATCCGGCAGAGGAGACCCCTCATAGCCGGATGTTTTTTAGCGGTTTTTCACTTGTTCGACGAGTCGCTTGAACGAATCGTTGATCTCTTGTGGGGCTTCTTTGTCCCCATACTCTGCAGCTTCTAGCCACTCTGCGTAAAGCGAATGGTTGGTGAACTCAATTCGTTCCAACCATTCAAACACCGTCTCCTCGCGAAAACGAGGGTGATGATGCTCAAGCTTTCGTCCCGTCTCAAGGAGTTGAATCTGACGAGGTGAGCGGACCATGCGCTTATCTGAAAGTGTCGGATGATGAATACTTTTTGGAATCATCCCATCTTCTTGGATATCTTTCCGCTTCTGTAAGTAGAAGAACAAGAAAACTCCAATCAATAAGATGGCGACAAAGACGCCGATGAAAAACAAAGACTCATTCGAAGCAGATTCGAATAATGTCTCTTGAGACAACGTATCCGCATCAAGATTCGGGTTGTCTGGTACGAGAAACCGATTGACGCGATCATTTGGATCGAGAACGATTCCGTCGAACCAGCTACCAATCCATAAAAAGAAAGGACTGATCCAAGCAATCACATTTCCGAATAGAAGTTCCTTTATCGTACGAATGATCAGGGATACGACCAGACCGATTCCTAGACCGAGGGCGAGCATCGTCACCATCCGCTTATAATCACGACGATAATACAGATTCCGTTGCCAAATCAAAAAGATGAACGGAAAGAGGACCATTGCAAGCGATTGTGTCGCCGGTGGGAATAACCAGTCCGCCACTAGGAAGAGCACACTCGCCATCGCGTAGCGGTCTGTCCAATCTAACGTCCGGATGAACGCATGTACGTACGTGAAAATCAAAAGCAAGATGCTCATCTCATAAGAAAAATACAAGGCGGCGATACTTATGAGCGTTTGCACGATCAATTGTGTGTTTCGAGAGAGACGGAGCGTCAATAAAAAGAGCAGTGGAAAGACATGTCCGATATAAAAGGCTGCGAAGACCCACCATAACCATCTCATTGGCCGTCACCTCCTAACCGGAGAATGGATTGATTCCCGCTATACTTGGCCACTTTTCGTTCGAACAGCGACCTAGCGAGTGGGAAGTCACTCTCTGATAGACAAGCAAACGTAGTCATGATCTTACGAAAATGCACTTCTCCACTACCAGGTTGCAAATCATACGTGATCCCATCTTTCGTAAGCGTCGGGACAATCAATCCATAGCTTGCGTTCTCTTTTTCAAAGTCACGGCATAGTGCTGCCGCTTGTGAGATGAGACGTTCCATCTGATACGTAAGGGCTCGTCCGTCTTTCGTCAGCAAATCGAGGACAATGACATACTCATTCGCCTGTACGGGTTGTTCCGTACGAGCGAGAAGTTCCCCCGTTTTTGCATAAGCAGACCAATACAGCTGACGCATCGGCTGTCCATGGTACGGCGTGACTGATTGGAACGTTTCCGGGTCACGATAGGCACTATGCCGTACCATCTCCTCACCAGGAAGGGTAGGAGGGCGCTTTGGAATCGGATACGGTGAGAACTCAGGAAATACATAACCGATTCGTGGGAGAGCGTCTTCCTTGTATAGAGAAAACATTCGAAGCGGGTCACGAATCTCTAAGCCGATTGCCTCTAACCGAATCGGACCACGTTTCTTCGCATGAAGCGGAATGGTGAACTCGACAGTTGCATTTGTCTCGACAAAATTCTCCTGTCGCCAAAAGGCGTGCCCTTCAGACTCGACCGTCGGATGTAAATAGCCGGATAATCGAACAACCCCAAGCGGCACTTTTGCTGTCGATACAAGGTTCAAGACATACACGGCATCGTCATTCGGAAAAAGTTTTAGCTCTTCTGTGAGGTCGATTCGGATATGCTCCGCCAACCGGAACATGAATGCCGGCATGACCAAGGCGTAGAGGCTGAACCCAATCAATAGACTCGCAATCAAGACATTTCCATACAGTGCCGTAAAGATCCCGACGACGAACAAGAGCCACATATAGCCGGACTCGAGATAGCGTGGGCTGACTAATTGCATCTTACACCTCTGAAGGGACCGGGATGGTCTCGAGTACAGATTTAATGAGCTTTGTCGGTTTTGTCTTCAGTGAAGCCTCGACCGTCAAGACGATGCGGTGTCCTAGAATTGGTAGTGCGAGCGCCCGAATGTCTTCTGGAGAAACGTAATCGCGTCCTTCCATATAAGCGTGCGCACGAGCCGCCATCGTATAGGCAAGCGTTGCACGAGGGCTCGGTCCAACCTCGATATCCCGATGATGTCGAAGGGACTCCATCAAATCGAGTAAATAATCTTCGATTGCCTCATGGAATCGTACGTTTCGGACCTCCTGTTGCATCTTCAACAGCTCATCTTGCTGCAATGAAAATGATTCGGTCGAGAGGTGTTCGTTTCGAATCAGTCGCCGCTCTGAATCACGCGAGAGCGGGGCGAGGGTCAACTTGAATAAAAAACGGTCCAACTGAGCCTGCGGGAGCGGGAACGTTCCTTGTCCGTCGAACGGGTTTTGCGTGGCAATCATAAAAAACGGATCGGGCAGTTTAAGTGACACTTCCCCAAGTGTGACTTGTCGCTCCTGCATCGCTTCGAGTAACGCGGATTGCGTACGTGGTGTCGTCCGGTTGATTTCATCGACCAGTAAAATCGAAGTGAAAATTGGACCAGTTCGACGTTCAAACGCGCCAGTTGTCGGATTAAATAGTTCCATCCCTAAAATATCACTCGGTAATGTGTCCGGTGTACATTGGACACGCTGAAACGTTGCCGAAATCGAACTCGCCAAACTACGCGCGAGAGTCGTTTTTCCCGTACCGGGACGATCTTCAAGCAATACATGTCCCCCGGATAATAAAGCAATCGAGGCAAGCTTAATCGCCTTCGATTGACCAATGACTTGATCATTCAAATGTGAAACCCATGGATGGTTCATTCAAAATCCCCCTATATTTTTCTGATAATTAAGAAAATCATAGCATATTCACCTCAGGAGATGTACGGAAAATCCAATCAATAAAAAAGACCGACTGGTTACAACCAGTCAGTCAGCGCTTTGGAGAATCCAAATATCGTTCAAAATGACGTTCGAGCCAATCTTGGAAAAACGACATAAATGTACAGATCCCCCAGTAAATCAACGCGACGACAATATAGACCGTCATGTAGTCGAATTCTCGTCCACCGACGATCTTGGCCTTGTTAAAGATCTCAGGTACCGTGATCATCGCGGCGAGCGAACTCGCTTTAATCAAATCGAGAAAGACATTCGAGAGCGGGGGAAGGGCGATCCGAGTCGCCTGCGGCAAAATGACACCTTTTAACGTCAAAAATTTACCCATCCCAAGCGAGCGTGCCGCCTCAACTTGTCCTGTATCGACCGCGCGAATCGAAGAGCGGATAATCTCAGCAATATAGGCAGCTGAATTTAAACTGAACCCGAGAATGGCTGCCGTCAATGCGGCAAACTCGATCCCGATGAATGGGAATCCCGAATAGAGGATAAACAAGATGATCAAGATGGGCACACCACGCATGAACGAGATGTAAAAAGTGGACGGATAGCGCAGAAGGCGTGTCGGGGACAGCTTACCTAACGCCAATACGAGACCGAGCACGAGACCAAAAAACATACTGAGAAATGAAATCCAAAGCGTATTCGGTAGTCCACCCAACAAATAAGGAAACGATCGGATGGCTAGGTCTACGTCAAAGATGGCGTCCCATTTGATGTCCGAGAACGTCATATCGACTCCTTACTTCGTCTCGACGATTGTCGCATCCACGTCAGGTTCAACCGAGACGTCCGCTCCGTTGTAGAATTGCTCAGACAACTCTTTGACCGTACCGTCTTCGAGCATCTCGTCTAACACCCGGTCAATGTTTTCCTGGAGCTCATCATTCTCATTGTCCATCAAGAAAGCCACTTCTTGTGGGTTATAGGCGATATCCGGGTGGATGGTAATATCGAACTCAGGGAAAAAGGCGAGTGCGAGTGTCTGGAGGTAGTAATCGTTCAAGATGACGTCAGTGCGTCCAGTCGAAACGTCACGCAAATACTGATCATTCGTTGCGTTGTCATAAATGACTTCTTCAGCGCCATATTGACGAGCCACGTCCATGAAGACGGTCGTCGCTTCACCAGCGGCTTTTTTGCCTTTCAAGTCTTCAAGCGACTCAATGCCTGAAAGGTCACTCTTCCGAACGATGGCTGTCCCGTATGTGTACTTATACGGTTTCGAGAAGGCAAATTTCTCTTTACGGTCTTCTGTGACCGAGATGTCGTTTGCTGCGACATCAATCTGTCCGTTTTGAACGCTTGTCAACATGTTGTCAAACGCCATTTCTTTAAATTCGATTTCAAGATCGAGACGTTTCGCAATCTCTTTCATGAGTTCTACGTCAAAACCAGTCAACATGTCGCTCTCTTCTTCACGGAAAGAAGCGGGGTAGAGCGTACCGGCCGTACCGACTGTCAACGTTCCTTCCTCTTGAATTTCTTCCCAGCGTGTCTGATCTGCTTGATTCGTGCTATCATCACCACAAGCGGCGAGCGGGACTGCTAAGAACAATGTTGCGGCTAATCCTTTTGTCGTTCGTTTCACAAGAATTCCTCCTTAAGATGCTTCATCTGTCTAAAAATAGCATGACTTCAATGGTCTAGCAACTGTGAAGCATCTATCAAACAGATGAAATAGATATTTGAAACGAATATTCATGAAGCGCTATCATTCCTTTGAATTCAAAAATCATTGGAATAATACAGCGTTTCATTTAACGTGAAACAGAACAAATCATTCCTTTCCAGCCTGATTATAATCATAATGAATGATAGGAAGGTCATACGAAAAAATATTGGAGGTGAAACAGATGAACCCAATCCAAATTGTCGCATTGCACAAATCACTCATTCCACAAGTGAATGATGCGAATGACCCGTTTCCAATCATTGGTCGAATCATTCCTAGCTATTTAAATGGATCATGGACTTACAGAGAAGAATTGAACAAGGAGATTTCGGCGCTTAAATTTCCCGATGACCGATTAGATTGGGATCATTATATCGACCAGGATGATCGTGTTGTGTATCTAGCCATGGATGCGGGTACTTGCGTTGGGCAAATCCGACTCACGACGGACTGGAGTCGATTCGCATACATTGAAAACATCGCGGTCCGTCAATCGTATCGTAAACGTGGAGTCGGACGGATGCTGCTTGAAATGGCAGAATGTTGGGCGAAGGAGAAACAACTCATTGGATTATCATTAGAAGCACAAAATGATAACTTGATTGCATGCAGATTTTATCGAAATGAGGGATTCCAACTAGGTGGAGTCGACTCAATCAAACAATATGCGAATCCACAAATCGAATTGACCTTATATTGGTACCGAATTTTCACATAGGAGGGGAAATCAAATTTGAGCGGTAATCGCTCTCTTTTTTTAATAGTTTACATAACATATATTATCAGTAAAAATAAGAACTCATCTCATTATCTTAGTATACTTATGATAGTGAGATGAGTTAGAAAAATTAAGATGAATGCGTATATCGAATTAATGTGACGCCAAGTTCGGGTTCGAATTCCGCGCTTCGTTCGAATCCGAGTTTCGTATATAGACGCTTGGCTGGGCCATTATGCTTGCCGGTGTGCACATATATGAGTTTACCATTGTGAAGTTTCAGCACGTGTTCGAGTAACGTCGTCGCCAGTCTCGCCCGAAAGTATGTCGGATCAATACATAGTTTCGTGATTTCCACCGTAGTTTCAGACGACTCGATGGTCACAAATCCAATGATCCGCTCTTCGATAAATAGCCCATAGCTCGTTCCGGGCAAATTTTGAATAACATCAATCGTCTCATATCGTGCCGGAATCTCATCAAAACCGAGCAATTCTGCTTCAACAGCATACGCATTTCGTTGAATTTCAAGCATCTGGCGTGCTTGTTCGAATTGCTGTATAGGGATCTCTTTCAGTTGCATGCTTCAACCCTCCCGTTAACGGATGAACTTTCTCGCCTGTTTCCGTTTCGCACGTTTCAATGCTAAATAGAGGCGATGCGTCCCTTTGAGCGGTGAACCGTGTCCGACAAATATCAGGAGCGGTGATAAATCGATCAGGCGTTCCGCGCTCTTGACGGCAACCGAACGATTCCAAGTTGCGATGCCGGGAAATGGGAACAAAGGACGTACGTCCCCTGCCACCGCCGCCCCTCCTTGTGATTGAAAAGCATCACCTGCGAATAAGATTCGGTTTGATTCGTCATAAAAAGCAATCGACCCAGGCGTATGCCCCGCTGCATCAAGAACCCGTAACCCAAATAGCCGCTCGCCTGGATCGATCAGCCTATCCGGTTTGGAGCGAATCGTCGGTAAGGAACCACGAATCTTGTTTTGTTCATCCTCATCTAGTGAACGGTCTCCTGATAGTAAGCGAGCATCACGTCGAGACATGTATAGCTCTGCGAGAGGATGTTCAGACTTGATGGCATCTACCCCGCCGACATGATCGCCATGGGCATGAGTCAATAAAATGGCGAGAAGTGGCTTATCCAGCTCGTTAATATAAGACAAAATATGTGCCGCATTCCGCTCGAGTGCCGTATCAATCAATACGAGTCCCAGTTCATGCTCGAACAATTGCACATTTATCGGTAAGATCGGTGAATAAAAAGTGAGTAGATGAATGTGTCCGTATCGTCTAACTTTCATCGGATCAGCCTCCTAGTCGAATAGAGTGGTCCAGTCCTCTTCCTGCCAATGAGCATCAAAGCACATATGAATCTGTTCAAGTGTGTTACGGGCAAGAGAGAGTTCTGGCAAATGATCACGTTCAAAGAATCCAACGTCAGTCGTCTCCATCCCTGCCGTCCCTTCCTCGTCACCAATCAATGCGCACTCGATGAAAAGTTTATAATAGTGCTCAGAAAGTGGCGGGTGCGGATGCTCGTGCATGTCGAATAAGGCGAGCAAACGAATCGGAATCACGTCTAGCCCCGCCTCTTCCTCTACTTCTTTGATGATGTTCGAAGCGGGTGAACGATTTACTTCACAAAATCCTCCTGGTAACGTCCATAATCCGTCTGACCGCTCTTTCACAAGTAGGAGTCGGTCCTCTTTGAAAACAACGCCTCGAACATCAAGTTTCGGTGTTGGATATCCATCGACATGGGTCAACTTTGTAACAATCTCCTTCGGCAGGTCGGAATGTCGTTCGAACATCTCTTTAGCGATTTCCTGAAGCTCTTCGTACCGTTCTCGGTCATACTGATCACGTGTGAATGTCAGACCGGCCTGAGATAGCGCCTGAATCCGCTTCGCCCACGTTAGCCATTGAGACATATAGATCCCCCTATCTTTTGTCCTACATGTCTTTTTCGGCAAATCGACAAGTTGTTCCTTTTCCAATACTAAATTTCTTGAGAGGCATATCGAATCCTGGATATATGTATAATGAAAGTGAGAGGTGGGATAAGATGAATCGTTATGAATTAAACGGATTTTTCGAAGACCTGATACACTATTCAGAATCTGACTTGCGGTATAAGCATGCCCCAAAAATTTGGTCGATCGGACAGATGTATGACCATCTCATTTTGGTCGCGAGTGAATACTTGGATGAAGTCGAGATTTGTTTACGGGGTGATGGCGTTTCAGATGGTGAGAAGACACCGTTTGGAGAGAAGTTATTCATGGAAGGTGGTTTTCCTCCAATAAAAATCGAGCTTCCTCCAGAAATGAACCAACCGCCGAACAATACGGATTCTAGTGTCACGCTTCAAGAGCGAATGCAAAGCTTGATTTCAAGAATGAAAACGTTGGAATCGCAGTTAGAGAATACCGCCGAGGATCGTAAAACGTTTCACGGTGGGTTTGGCTGGTTGAATGCGACAGAATGGTTCGAGCTCGTCGAGATGCATACGAGACATCATCGTCTCCAACAACGTGAGCTTGAAACGTGGATCAAACAAAAAGACCTATAATCGGCAATAATGCTGATTATAGGTCTTTTTTCACTTCGTTAATCGAGATAGACGTCCTCAATCTCACCAAATGAGTCCTCGTCAAAGACGAATGACCCGTTGGCATAGCGATCAAGTAGCGTCAGACTCTTCGTACTCACTTCTTTTGCCTTCTCTTTCCCGACGATATGCAATGTCTCATCCCCATGTACCGGGAGTACACGTCGGATTTGGTGCGGTTTAGATTTTACCTCACGAATGAGCATCGTACCGCGAAGGTTGCGGTTCGTACAATCGAACTGGTCTTCGAGCTTCATCTTCTTGACCGCTCCTCGTTGCGTCACGAGGACGAACAACGGTGGCGTAAAGAAGGAGAAGGCATCGGCGACAACGTCACCGTCTTTCAAGTTCATCGCCTTCACACCGGCTGCCCGCTGTCCGACGACCGGGACATCATCCTCTTTGAACCAGAGGCCGTAGCCACGTTCTGAGACGAGGAACAACTGCCCAGGACCGTCACTGATCCCTGCGAAAACGACCTCATCGTCACCTTTTAGTTTCAAGGCCATGAGCGGTTTCGATTTCCGCTGCGCGTCATAGTCTCGTAACGGCGTACGTTTAACCATCCCGTCTTTCGTCACGAAGAGGCAGTGGGCATCTGTCTCGAACGTCGAGACGACGTCTGCCGAGATGACCTGTTCCCCTTCGATCGGGACGAGGTTGGCGACGTGCTGTCCGGCATCCTTCCATTTCGATTCTGGGATCTGATGGATTGGGACGAGGAGATAGCTGCCCTTGTTCGTCCAGACGAGCAAGTGGTCTGTCGTCATCGCCTGTGTCGTGAGAAGCGGACGGTCTTTTTCCTTCATCTCGGGCAAGACGTCACTAGACGCGCCATACGAGCGCATCGAGGCACGTTTGACATACCCGTCACGACTGACGAATACCATCGTCTCCTCGACGGCGATCATGACTTCGGTCTTCAGTTTCAATTCTTCGACTTCCGATTCGATGACCGAGCGACGGTCATCGCCGAATTCATCACGGAGCGCCGTGAGCTCCTTCACGATCAACTTCCGTTTCGTCGAATCCACCTCGAGGATGTTCGAGAGACGAATAATTTCTTTCTGTAGAGACTTCGCTTCTTTTTGCAACTCGACGATGTCTGTGTTCGTAAGTCGATACAATTGGAGCATGACGACGGCTTCGGCCTGACGTTCCGTGAATGAGAACCGCTCCATCAGTTTCTTCTTCGCATCCGCTTTGTCTTTTGCGGAACGAATCAATTCGAGCGTCTCATCGAGAACCGAGATGGCTTGTTCTAAAGCATCGACGATTTCAGCGCGTTTTTTCGCCTGTTCGAGCTCGAACGTTGTCCGGCGTGTCACCACCTCTTCGACGTGCTTCAAATAGGCGTCGATGATTGGGATGATTCCCATCTGTTTCGGTGTCCGGTTCACGATGGAGACCATATTGTAGTTATAGGCGAGCTGTAGGTCCGTATGCTTCAAGAAGAAGTGAAGGACACCTTCTGCGTCCGCTTCTTTCTTCAATTCGATGACGACCCGAAGGCCGGTCCGGTCCGTCTCATCACGGACTTCCGCGACGCCTTCGACTTTTTTGTCGAGACGGAGCTCTTCCATCTTTTTGACGAGGTTCGCCTTGTTCACTTCATACGGGAGTTCGGTGATCGTGATCTGTTCACGTCCACCTTTTAATTGCTCAATCTCGGACTTCGCCCGGATGATGACCTTCCCTTTACCGGTCTCGAACGCCTTGAGGATACCGTCTTTCCCCATGACCGTCCCACCAGTCGGGAAGTCGGGACCCGTGACATACTCGAGGGCGTCTTTTGCCGTAGCGACCTGACCCTTCAGGCGTGCAATGGCGAGGTTGAGGACTTCCGTCAAGTTATGCGGTGGGATTTCTGTCGCATAACCGGCTGAGATCCCAGTCGTCCCGTTCATGAGCAAGTTCGGGAGGAGCGACGGCAAGACGAGCGGCTCTTCCGTCGAGTCGTCAAAGTTTGGCGTATAGTCGACCGTGTTCTTCGCAATCGACGTCAGCATGACTCCTGCAATCTTCGAGAGACGCGCTTCCGTATAACGCATGGCCGCTGCCGGGTCACCGTCCATCGATCCGTTGTTCCCATGCATGTCGATGAGCGGATAGCGTAATTTCCAATCTTGCGATAGGCGTACCATCGCCTCATAGACAGACGAGTCACCGTGTGGGTGATAGTTCCCGATGACGTTCCCTACCGTCTTGGCGGACTTCCGGTACGGCTTGTCGTTCGTATTTCCCTCATGGTGCATCGCATATAGAATCCGGCGCTGTACGGGCTTGAGCCCGTCACGAGCATCCGGTAAGGCACGGTCTTGGATAATATATTTCGAATAACGCCCGAACCGGTCACCTACGACCTGTTCGAGAGATAAGTTTAAAATGTGTTGAATCGTCGACATCGTTACATCACTTCCTCAATCGCTTTAGTCACATGTTCATTGGCGATGATCGAATCATCTTCTTGGAGTCCGAAGGCGACGTTCTCCTCAATCCATTCACGGCGGTGGGTGACGTTGTCACCCATCAAGACCGAGACACGCTTGTCCGCGACAGCCGCATCGTCGACTGTGACACGGATGAGTGTACGCGTATCCGGGTTCATCGTCGTCTCCCATAATTGATCCGCATTCATCTCACCGAGACCTTTGTAGCGCTGGAGGATATAGCCTTTCTTATACACCTTGACGAGCTTCTCGAGCGCCTCTTCATCCCAGGCATAGTCAAATTGCTCGGACTTGCCTTTCCCTTTTGAGATGCGATAGAGCGGTGGCAAGGCGACGAACACACGGCCCGCCTCAACGAGTGGACGCATATAACGGAAGAAGAATGTGAGAAGGAGCACTTGGATATGCGCGCCATCTGTATCGGCATCCGTCATGATGATAATCTTATCGAAGTTACAGTCGTCCAAGTCGAAATCGTGACCGACCCCGGCACCAATCGCATGGATGATCGTGTTGATTTCTTCATTCTTCATGATGTCCTGGAGTTTTGACTTCTCCGAGTTGATGACTTTTCCGCGTAACGGAAGGATGGCTTGGAACGTCCGGTCACGCCCTTGTTTGGCGGAACCACCGGCCGAGTCCCCCTCGACGAGGAACAGTTCGTTCTTTGCGGCATTTTTCGACGTCGCCGGCGTCAGTTTCCCGTTCAAGATACTCGAACGTTTCTTTTTCTTGCCGTTACGTGCCTCTTCACGTGCCTTACGTGCCGCCTCGCGAGCCTGTGCCGCGCGAATCGCCTTTTTGATGAGCATCGTGGCCATCTGCGGGTTCTCCTCTAGGAAGATCGTCAGTTGCTTCGCCATGACGCTATCGGCACTCGCACGCGCCTCCGGGGAGCCGAGTTTCGATTTCGTCTGTCCCTCAAACTGGAGGAACTCCTCCGGGATTCGGACCGAGACGATGAGCGTGAGTCCTTCACGAACATCACCGCCGTCTAGGTTCTTATCCTTCTCTTTGAGCAGTCCGTTCTTACGCGCATATTCATTCATGATCCGGGTCATCGCCGTCTTAGCGCCGACCTCATGCGTTCCACCGTCACGCGTCCGGACGTTGTTGACGAATGAGAGGACGTTCTCGGAATAGGCGTCCGTGAACTGGAAGGCGAGCTCGATCTCAATCTCGTTCTCCGTCCCTTCGAAATAGACGATCGGGTGGAGCGTCGCCTTGTCGTCATTTAAGTACTGAACGAATTCGGCGATTCCATCCTCGTAATGGAACGTGTCTTGTTTATCGGTACGCTCGTCCGTGAGTGAGATCGTCAATCCTTTTAAGAGGAAAGCTGATTCACGGAGGCGTTCGGCGAGCGTGTCATAATTATACGTCGTCGTCGAGAAAATCGTTGCATCCGGTTTGAAATAGACGCTCGTCCCGGTCTGACGTGTCTTGCCTGTCTCAATCAAGGTTGTTTGAGGCACACCACCGTCCGCAAATGTCTGTTCGAACACCTTGCCGTCACGGTGAATCGTCACGACGACCTTGCTTGAAAGGGCGTTGACGACAGAAGCACCGACACCGTGGAGTCCGCCCGATGTCTTATAGCCACCTTGTCCAAACTTCCCTCCTGCGTGAAGGACCGTGAAGATGACTTCTGGGGTCGGTTTCCCAGAGGCATGCATCCCCGTCGGCATACCACGACCATGGTCACGGACCGTGATCGCGTCGTCCTTGTGGATCGTCACATCGATTTGACCACCGAAACCGGCGAGCGCCTCATCGATCGCGTTGTCGACGATTTCATAGACGAGATGGTGAAGTCCGCGATGGTCGGTTGACCCGATGTACATCCCCGGTCGTTTTCGTACGGCCGTGAGTCCTTCGAGCACCTGAATGGCGTCTTCATTGTAATTAAATAGATCTGTTGACATAGCAGTCACCTCAATTTCGAACACACGTTCGTTTTTCTTTCCTATTGTATAGCTGTTCATCGATTCTGGCAAGCCTCCCATGTCAGGCGTTGCTGAAAAAAAGGAGACCTACCAAGGAGGTAGGTCTTATCCGAGTAGACGAGCATGCTCCACGTACAGGCAGCGATTCTCAACGTAGTCGAGTCCGGCATCGCGCACGATTTGCTCCGCCTCTGGACTTGAGAGACCGAGCTGGTTGAAGACGAGCCCGACATCCCCATGTCGTACCGCGTCTTCCGCGACACCTGCTAAAAATTCGCTGCGACGGAACACGTCGACAATATCGATTCTACCCGGGATGCTCTCGACGGACGGATACGCCTTGCGACCGTTCCATTGTTCGAGCATCGGGTTGACAGGGATGACGGTATAGCCGACGCGTAGTAGATACTCTGCAATCTGGTTGGCCGTCTTGTTCGGGTTGTCGGACACGCCGACGACCGCGATGGTCTTCGCTTCAGACAAAAGTTGCTTCAAACGCTGATCATCCATCCAAAATCCCCCTTTGGTTTACGTTTACAGTGTAACGTTACCTTCCTTCCTGTTTCAAGTCCTATTTTCATCATAAGGTATAATGACCCAACATTACAATTTCAAGACAAATCAATATGGTTTACATAACAAATTATCGTCTACCTTTTATTTTGCGATAAAATTTATTAGTTGATTAACCACTCGATTTATAAACAATCATGCAACTCATGAACATTGCGTGAAATATCTATTTCACGCAATTTAAGATGCGAATCAAAAGCGTTTTTCGGTTAGATTTTTGGTGACTTTTATATAAAATCAGTCTCTCTTTCGATATACTAAAAGAAGGGAGGTGTGAGATGGGAACAATTTATGAATCCCGACGCGGAACACTTTACAATGAACGCATAACTTTTTACGGAAACGCGATTGCCTGGATGGTTCACTTTTTATTTTGCATCTTATTTTGGCGATTAGACGTGACTTCCTTGTTCTTATCAAACGGATTGAGTGTCATCTACTACACGATTTCCTTTTACTTTGTACATAAACGATGGTACGGAATTTTCTTTACCGGACTCTTTATTGAAGTTGTCTATAATGCAATGATCTCGACGTTCATCCTCGGATGGGGAGTCAACATGCATTACTTCATCCTCATGATGGCATACGGTGTTTTTTTCATGCCAAGCGTGACGAAAACGCAACGGATCCTGGCTACCCTCCTCGCGATGGTGATCTACAGTATCCTTTTCATCTTCGTATCGGATGGACAAGTGACAATATCAGCAAGCTTCGAACAGGCACTCGGTCTCTTTTGTATCCTATCGACCGTCATGATGATTGCCGGTCTCTCGTTCATTTTTGAGTCAGCCGTCGTCGAAGTGACGGATGAATTAGAACTATCGAATGAACGACTACAAATCCTCGCATCCACGGACGGATTGACCGGACTCTTGAATCGTAAAATCGGACAAGAACAGGTTGCAGAAGCGGTTGACAGAGCTGTCCGTGAACATATTCCGTATGCGATCGCCCTCGGTGATATCGATCGATTCAAATCATTCAACGAGACGTATGGGCATGATTGTGGGGACCGCGTGCTCCAACAAGTCGCATCTATCCTGTCCGATAGTGACGGGATTACGGTCCGCTGGGGAGGAGAAGAGTTTCTGCTTTTCTTAACCGACCCATCTGGAAACTTTTATGAGTCGATCGAACGGATAAGGCGAACAATCGAAGTCACGAGCTTTATTTACGAAGGTGAGCGTCTTCATGTGACAATGACGTTTGGTCTGGCGATCCGACATGACTTCGATACAGTCGCAGAAATCGTCAAAGAAGCAGATGACGCTCTCCGCGAGGGAAAACGAAATGGCAAGAATCAAGTCAGATACACGTAAAGAAAGGAGACATAAATGAGTATATTCAGCCAACTTGGACAACGGCAGACACCGACAACGACGAAGCGTTTCGAGTTGAACGGACTGCACCGATTGCCGACATTTATCCAACAGTTCTTTCATCACTTAGCTGCAAAACACTATTCCAAACAGACAGCCCAACGTTACGTGTACGATGTATTAGACTTCTTTCGCTGGGTCGAGCATGTGAGTGGAACCGAACTCGAACCGGATACGATCGACTTAGCGTCATTCACCGAGCTCGATCATGCCGGAGCAGAGGCATACGCTTCCTATCTCGCACTTGAACTAGAGAACGCTCCAAGCGTCATCAATCGAAAACTATCGACGTTACAATCACTCTTCAATTACTTGATTGAGACCAATCAAGCGACGGTGAATCCATTTCAGACAGTAGAACGACCAAAACGAGCCAAACGTAACCCAGTCTATCTGACAGAGTCAGAATGGCTCGATTTCTCGACACTTGTTCGGAGCAACGTCGGTATGACGAATCGGGAGGCTAGTCGTTATGAGGCAAATCGTACCCGAGACTTTTTGATTATTCAACTGCTTGGACTTACGGGTATGCGCGTTTCTGAGCTCGTCGGCCTCAGCTGGTCCGATATCGACCTCGAAATAGAGACGATTCGCGTGATCGGAAAAGGAAACAAGGAGCGGGTGATCCCGATTGCCGGACCGCTTCATCCTCTATTGATTGATTTCCGACAACATTCGAAAGACGGTGCGCTATTTCAGAATGAGAACGGTAGACGGATTGCCGTGCGAACGGTTCAGCATTTGCTTAAGGGACATATCGACCGCTTGAAACCGTATCTCCCCTTTTTGACATATAAGCAAGTGACGCCGCATAAACTTCGACACACATTCGCTTCACGACTCGCCATGAGCGGTGTCGACGTATTGACGATCCAGCAATTACTCGGCCATGAATCCGTAGCCACGACACAAGTATATGCCCATATCGGAGATGAACGAAAAAAACATGCGATATCAGGTTTACAGTAATATGTTATGTAAACTAATAATCCAAATATAACCACCATCCAAAAAACGGATGGTGGTTATATTTATGTGTTAGACATTGACAATACCAGAATAGTATCGTCGATGACCATGTAATAGGCATTATCATATGCATGTCGCTCTTCCGTTTCTAAATCGAACATCACGACACTGCTCGTCAAATCTTCCGTAAATTCATGAACAAGGTACCGTCGTCCAATGACACGTTCGAACGGTTCCACGTCAATGTAACGGGCCCCTGTCGCAATGTCGATGACTTCCGTATGCATGTCGCTCTCATCTATTTTAATAAAGATAGTCGAACCGACATCGTCATAGGTGAAATCAAGCGGTTCATAGGCTCCCCAATCGACGACGGATACTTCATGTAAGACATCCGGTGCCGTCAAGTCGTAAATGACCTCCTCATTCAACGCATCCACGAAAGCAGAGAAGCGGAGAAGTCCGTCATTCTCGCCTAAATATTGAACGGTGTCCCCTTCACCTTGCAAGCGAAGAATATCATCGAATGGCAATTCTTCTCGTTGATCCCAAACCGCTTCGACCGCTTCCTCGATTGGACAAATCAGTAGCGCCTCTGAGTGATCGATCGGATCGTCCGGTGAGATTCGACCATTGTCGAGTGCATCGTAGTAATCGAATTCATCAAGTCGCGCATTACAGACGATATAGGAGACCCCTTTGAACGTCGTTGTGAACAGATAAAGCTCACGGAAGCGTTCCGTCTTCCCGACCAATCGTTCGTCTCGGATTCGTTCACGTTGTCCCGTCACCCGATCATATAGCCATGCCTCATCCGATGACTCAAACGCCGTCAAAAAGAGGAAGTAACGATTGTCGAGAACCCAAAATAACGTACTGTTGCCTCTCTTATCGAACGTCGTGATCACTTCTTCTTTGCCTGCCTTGTACGAGAAAGCAATCAGCTCTGTTTTAATGACACCTTCACTTTCCGGAATCTCGTTTAAAAAGTAAACCACGTCCCCATCGACGAACAGTTTGGGGTACCCGTAATCTTCGTATACCCGACGATTCAATTGCGTGATTGCTCCATCTTCTTCATCATAGCGAAAGAGTGAGAAAGACGTACGCTCCTCTTTCTTTCGGAAATATAAAGAAGACGATGTAACCGCAATCACATCTTCGTGATCGATGGGTAAGGTTCGTGCATCAACGATTCTCATAAGGCACCTCTCTCGATTCCAGATTCAGCGGGTTCGACTGTAACAAGCCCAGGTGGTCGTTTCGGGAACGTGATACGAAGATGTGCATATTCAATCACCAATTGATGCGGATGGCTTTTCTCAATCCAGCGAATCCGTTGTTGATTCGCGAGGGCATGTCCGATTTTCTCTTCCATTTGGAATTTAGAAATGTCGCGGAATGCTACTTCTTGAATGTAGGTTTCCTCATCCGTTTCAAATTGTTGCCAGATTCCCATAATCAATTGCCCGAGTGCCGACACACGCCGTTCAGGAAGTGTAATCGTCCCGAGTGTCCGACTCACTTCTTTTAAACATTCGTTTGGGTCATTTGATACGGCAAATAATCGTTTTGCCGTGTTATTCATGACACGATATCGTCGTTTGCCGGTCTCGAGTCGAAGGACTTGAGCATACGGTTCGACCGGAACACCATGAAAGAAGGTTTCCGTACCGCCCCAGGCGAACCCAAAGGATGGATCGAACTTCCGAATCGTCTGCATAAACGACATCATAAAGTCCTCGACTTCTCGTCGTTCGAGTCGTAGCCATTCGGCTAGGGCAAGCGTCCCTTTGTCCTTCGAGATTCGATCAATTGGAAAGAAGAGCTCACCATCAGCGAGTCGATGTGGTTTTAGTTCCACACCATCTGCCCGGTAATCGGTTGACGGGCGCCCCCCTCTTCCTGCATATATGACCCATTCTTCATCGGTGCTTTCAACCGCATAAGCTTGATGAGCCCATGGGGGCGTCACATAAAGAGCTGGATACTCTTCGAACGTATCAAGGTGGATGTAGGAACGGTCATTCCAGAGATGTGCGATGAGACGGACGACTTCACCGGTTTCTGAATCTTTCGGGGCGATATAATTCCCCGTGTCCCCGATAAATGTCAACACATGGAACCCATATCCGTTATATAGGTGTCGAACGATCCGTTCGAAAACGGCCGTCACCATGCGTTCGAAAAGCGGGTGATCCTCATTTCGATCGAGCGCAGGTGAATCGACCGTACACATCAGCCAACCCATCCGCTCATAGAGACGGACACGGAGCGGATAAGAGATCAACGGAGAAGAGCTCGCATGAATCTCAGTCAAGCGGATATTGGACATATTTTCGACTTGCAACGTGAAACCACTGCGCCGCAACTGCTCCTCCATCTTTTTCTTCCAATTGATTGACTCCATCCTATCCACTCGCTTTCTCTTCATCTCATTGAGAATTTTTTCCCGATTCTCGATTTACACAAACGCCTTTCGTTTCATTTGCGTGTTCAGACGTCGAATCGCCTCATCCAATAGTTCACGACGTGTCCCGATATTCATTCGCTCGAACGTGTCACCATGAGGTCCGAACGGACTTCCAGGAGACAAGAAAATCCGGACATCCTGATGGAGCCACGACTTCCGCTCCTCGGCAGACATCGGAAGCTCCGAAAAGTCGATCCACAATAAATAGCTCGCCTCAGGACGTGCCGTATGAAGCATCGGCATAGTTGATTCGATCGAGTCGATCACGTCGTTCATCTGTTGCTCAAGCTCTTCCCGCAACTGATCGAGCCATTGCTCCGCACGTTTGTCGGTATAGGCCGCGATGATTGCCGTATTCGCGAACGGTGTCGGGAGGACGTGATGTTTGTTCTGTACTTTCGTAATCTGTTTCCGCCAGTCATCGACCGGACATATGATGTAGGATGCAAATAAACCAGCGATATTGAATGCTTTCGATGGCGCACTCACCGTGATGACGCGAGGGTCGAGTGAGCCGATAGCGGTATGTTTATGAGACGGGAACGTCAAATCTGCATGAATCTCATCGGCGACAACGATGACATCATATTGATTCGCTAGTTCCACGACCTTCTCTAGTTCTGTTTTTGTCCAGACACGACCGACCGGATTATGCGGGGAGCAAAGCAAGAAGAGCTTCGCTTGTTTCATCGCATCTTCGAGTGCGACGAAGTCCATCTCATATCGTTCATCGATTTTCTTTAACGGGGCATCCAATACCTGACGCTTCGAACCGACGACGAGTTCATGGAACGGCGGGTAGACGGGTGACTGGATGACAACCCCTTCCCCCTCTTCGGTCAACGCCTCGACGATATGTGTCAACGCGGGGACGACCCCACTTGAGAATAAAACATGGTTCGGGTCAACATCCAAACCATGGCGACGTCCATACCAAGAAGACACCGCGTCCTGCGCTTCAGGTGCAAACAAGGTGTAGCCAAATTCCCCTTGAGCGGCTTTTGCGGCGAGCGCCTCAGAAATGGATGGCGCGGTACGAATATCAATATCCGCTACCCATAGCGGCAACACCTCTTCTGACAGATGGAACCACCGATTCAATCCATCCCACTTCACCGAATTCGTACCTGTTCGTTCAAGTTGTTGTTGTAAAATTGATTTCATGTTCATCCCTCCTTCTCTTACTGTATCAAAGTTGATTCACCTGCGTGCTAAAAAAGCATGGCAGTTTTTTGCCGACTTCGTTATACTCGATCGAGATAAGAAAGGAGGCACGTCAATGCGTGTTACCGTCATCCGTAACAAACGAAGAAAAAAAGCCGCATTTTATGTCACGCCAAACGGCATCGAGCTACGTATTCCAGCACGTTTGTCTAAACGTGTCGTCGACCGCATACTAGAAGAGCACGACACATGGATTCATGAGATATCGCAAAAGCTCCCTCGACAGACGTCCGTTCTCGATGAGGGGCTCGTTTTTCATGGGAAAAACTATCCGACCCAAATAGATGATGGCACGACTCTCCGATTTGACGGTTCCTCATTTTTCGTTCCGAAGAGATGGGACGAAAACGCCCTGGCTAAACATTATGAGACATGGCTACGTGAACGCGCGCTAGAATATGTAATCAACCAGGCACCGACTTACGAAAGATTATTGGATGTTAAAGCGAAAAAGATTCGGATTGGTCATCAAAGGACACGGTGGGGATCATGTAGTTCGAATGGAACCATCTCCATCAACGTCCGACTCATGTTGGCCCCGAAAAAAATCATGGACTATGTCATCGCTCACGAATGGACGCATCTCGTTCATTTCGATCACTCTGCCTCGTTTTGGAACACGTGTCGTACCATTTATCCAGAAGTGGATTTTGCGAAAGCTTGGTTAAAACAAAATGGACATGCATTACAATTCAAAAAAACCGATTGACCCTATAATGGGCCGGTCGGTTTAAAGGTTTGACGTAAACGTTTCCGCCGTCTCATGTAGTTCTGCGGCTGCCTGTTCGAACGTATGGAAACGGTCCATCGTCTGTTCCATCGTCTCGGCGCTCAACTGAATCTCTCGATTGGACTGCGTGACCCCATCGACAATTTTTTGGAGTTCAACATTCATGGCTTCTGTGTTTGAGTTGACGTCGACAACCGCACGCTCGACCATCCGGGAGAGGTTCCGAACTTCCGTCGCTACGACATTGAATCCAAGTCCGTGTTCTCCAGCCCGTGCCGCTTCGATGGCAGCATTGAGGGACAATAGATTCGTTTGAGCGGCGATTGCTTTGATTGACGACGCGATCTTGTTGATATCTTCAGCTTGGCGCCGAAGCTGATGGAGAGCGTGCAAGTTGTTCGCTGCATCCTCGGCGAGCCGCTCAATCGTTGCATGTAACACTTTCGTGTCATTCATCCCTGTCTTCGCCTTATCGTCGAGCACATCGGTCATCAATTTGAATCGACTGGCATAATCTTTGATCACTTCTTGACGTTCGGTGATATCCGAGGCAATCTTGACGACACCGACGACCTCTTCCCCTTCTAGGATCGGCATGTACGTTGCTTCTAGCCAAATCGTCTCCCCTTTTGCATTCAATCGTTCCACTTTATCCGAGAAACTGAAGCCATTCCAAAGCTTCTCCCAAAATGCAGGATAGTCCGGACTGTTCACGAAGGAAGAAGGACAAAAAAGATGGTGTTGCAGTCCAATCATCTCTTCTCGTTTATATTTCATTGCTTTCGCGAACGTGTCGTTCACATCGACTACACGTCGTTGACGGTCGAAGCGAATCATCGCCATATTTGTTTCGATTGACTTAAGTACATGGTTCGTCGTTGTTTCGTTCTGGTTCAAAGTACTCATTTATTTTACCGACCTTTCTTGACAATAGGATATTCGTACGAAATCGTGACTATTAGTGTAACGTATCCTGTCCCATTTCTTTATCCCGTTTTTCTACAGAAGGTCAATATCTTGAGTTTGAAGTTTTTACCAAATGAAAAGACGCCGACTGGCGCCTTTCACTCATCTAAATCAGGGAAATAGGAAAAGAATGTTTCCGCTCCCGCACTACTCAGTTTGAATGTTTGATTGCGTGATTCATCCGTCACATAGACGTCTATCTTTTTGGACCGCTTCTTGAAGCTTAATTGAAACTCCTGCCCTTTCCATCCGTCGATGATGGTGAGAAGGGGATAGTCCCCCACTTCCCCAGCTCGATCCACCGGTTCTGCCTCCTCAAATGCGTTCATCAAATCAGACATGTTGATGCCTGCCGCACGTAATGCGTCCGGATAATCAAGCGTTGTCGCATCGTCTAGTGATGATTTATGGACAAAGACGAACGGACCGCGCGGCACTGAAGGATTGGCAATGAGTCCTGCTTCAGTTGTTTCTTTAATGGACTCTTCCGTGGCAAACTCGCCTTTCGTGTACGTCAAGCTGACTTCTTCATTCACACGCTTTCCATTTTTCATGTATGAGAAAGTATAAAGAGGCGTCTTAACGTTTGGCTCTAATGTATCCGTCTGAAGAACACGTTCGACTTGCAACTCTTCGAACTGGATGGGTTCATGTGCCCATTCCTTCTCATTTAACACAAGGAACGGTTGAATGGATGGAGTCCCGTTCTCAGTCTCGAAGTAAAAATGGGCTGCTTTCAATTTGTCATTATATCCAAGCGCAATCTTAGCGGTTCCCATTTGCGCATTATATGGCTCAATGAAGGAGATAGGAAAGATTCCTTCCTGATTACCAACCGTTAATGCAATCGCTCCATTCAAAGGAGAAGTCAAATGAACCATCGTGTCTTCAAATAAGTTGATGGGCATACCGAGGTATTCTGATGAATCACTCTGCTCCACAATCTCTTCTTCCTCTCTTGTCCCGACTTCAATACTCGGGATGCTCGGAACCTCCACACCGGATGTCAAGTCAAGAAAATCGGGAAGTTCATCAATCTTTCCTAACCTCATGTTGGAATAGTCACCGTCGTAGCAAATCGTGTAATTTTCTTTTCCTTTCAAGAAAGTCACCAATTTATATGAGCTCGGGTCATAATCTGATATCATGACTTTCCGACTCACCGCATATGAATTGAAAACCGTCACATCCCCCTCAATCTGAGGGAGCGGTTCACCCGTACAAGCGCCGAGAATCGCAGTCGACCATGTCTCTGAGTCCGTATTCATCTGGTTCGCATATAAATCGTTCACGTTCCATTGCTCGGGCATATAGTCTAGCTGCACGACATCCTTCTTTTCACTACCACACCCTGTTAAAAGCACGACTGTACATAACATCAATAACATTCGTTTCATCATGACTTTATATACTCCGGAAATATCTCCAAGAATCGTTCCGCTCCTTCACTTGATAATTTAAATGTTTGACTCCGAAGTGAATCCGTCAGATAGATATCGATTTTCTTGGATCGCTTCTTAAAGCTTAATTGAAATTCCTGACCCATCCATCCGTCAATGATGGTAAGGCTCGAATAGTGATTCACTTCTCCAGCACGTTTGACAGGTGTAGCATCCTTGATTGCGCCCATCAAATCAGATATGTCGTTCTCTTCAGCCGTTAGAACGTTTGGATACTGAATATCGATTGCACCGTTTAATGGCTTCTCATGAACATAAACGAATGGACCATTTGAATCGCTCGCGTTTTGAACAGGATCATGTGTCGAAAATTCACTATTCAAATAAGTTAAACGAATCTCCTCATTCACACGTTTCCCATCTTCAATGAATGAGAACGTGTAGAGAGGCGTCTTGACACCCGGTTCAAGAATGTCTTCCCGAAGTACCTGTTCTACTTGTAGCCCTTCGAATTGAATCGGCTCATGTTTATGCTCTTTTTCATTCCACACGACTAAAGGAAGTATGGTCGTCAATCCATCTTCTTTCTCATAATAAAAATACGCTTCTTTCGATTGTTCGTCATACCCGAGCGCGATTCCCACTTCTTCCGATTGGGCACTAAATGGCTCTAAATGTGAAATGGGGAACAGTCCTTGTTGATTTCCAATCGATAAATCAATCTGGCCATATAATGAGGGTGTCACATGAATCATCGTCCCTTCGAGGAGAGAAACGGGCGCAGGATAGTGATGACCTTGGTCTTTTTGTTCCATTTGTTTCAGTTCTTCATGTGTACCCGGGCGAATCGTTGGTGTACTCAAGATGTCGGTCCCTTCTTCCGTATGAACGAAGTAAGGGAATTCATCTATCTCATCCGCCCTTATTTGCTCTGAAGCACTGTCATAGCAAACGGTGTATGGTTGATCTCCTTTCATATACATCACGATTTTATATGCATCGTCGAATTTTCGATTCAATTCATACGAGCGATAGACGGTGACGTCCTCTTCGATTCGTGAGATTGCATTCCCGGAACATGCATCGAGTAAATCAGGAGTCCACATCACCGACTTGGCATCCATATGACCTGATTGAAGATCTTTCACATTCCAGTTTTCTGATATGTAATCTAACTTTACGACATCCATTTCCTCATCACCGCAACCTGTCAATAAACCTACACAACAAATGAGTAAAAGGATTCGCTTCATAGTGTTTCCTTAAGGCGCGGAAATATGTCTAAGAACGATTCCGCTCCTTCGCTCGATAATTTAAATGTTTGATTGCGGAGCGGGTCCGTTAAATATATATCGATTTTTTTCGAACGTTTTTGATAACTGATTTCGAACACTTGTCCTTTCCACCCATCCGTTAAAGTCAAATATCGAAAATCTGAAACATCTCCGTAGCGGTCGACGGGTTCTGCTTCATTGATCATATCGAACAATTCTTCAGATTCATCTTTTGTTGCCTCACTATACTCTGCGAAATCCATTGACTCTCCATCATATGGTTGGCGATGAACGATCGCCCTTGGCCCAGCTTCTTCAACAGGCAACCAATCTTCAAACATCGGGTCAGGTTCTTCACCGTTTTTTAGCAACGTCCCGGGAACGAAACGGATCGTCATCGTTTCGGTCACACGTTTCCCTTTTTTCAGATACGAGAAAGTGTAGAAAGGAATTTCCTCTCCTTCGTTCAGTTCACGAGCTGTAGCGACAGTCTTGATTTCTAACTCGGAAAAGACGGTATTCTCTTTTGACTCCGGGTCCTCTAACTCTTCAAACTCGATCGGTTGAGGCATGAAAAATTGACCATCAAACGAGTAGAGAATATATGGACGAAACGTCTTTTTATCATATCCGATGGCAATCTGTTGATTCGGCATCTCAAATCCTCGTGGTTCGAACTGCGCAATTGGATAACGAATCGCCTTGCCACCAAGTTCTATTTCAAGTTCGCCGTAGAGTGCTGGTTCGATTTCCAGTAACGTATGCGGGAACGGGGTGATGGGCTTCCCGTCGATGTCCAACCCTTCTGCTTCTACTAACTCATCTTGTAGTGCGGAAGATGTCTGATGAATACTTGGGAGTTGTGGAAGTCGAATTCCATCACTTGTATTCACAAAGTCTGGAAACGAGTCAATCACTTCCGCCATCAATTGATTGGTGTAACTTTCACGACATACGACATACCGTTCGTCACCTTCTAAGTACGTCACGACTTTCATCGTATATGGGATCATGGCTGAAACAGGTTCGGTTCTCCCTGCAATCGCCGTTTGATATACTGTGATGTCACCCTTTAATTCGGTTGCACGCTCCCCCTCACATGCAGCTAATACTTCTTTCGTCTCATGGACTTCAATCATTTCCCCTTCTTTTGAATAGCTTTCCACACTCCACTGATCTTCTATGTAATCTAGTTGAATGACTTCTATATTAGATGCCCCACATGCGCTTAAAAATGAAGCACTAAGTAACATCATGATTCCTCTTTTGTACAAAATATCCCCTCCTATAATCTCCTCATCCAATTTTACCATTATCTAACTATCCTATACGGAAAAAATCCGCTCACGTTTCATGAGCGGATGGTAGAACAATCATTTACTTTGGTCGATGGCACGTTTCAATCTAGATTCGACGTCTAAAGCGATGTCGTGTAACGATTCGTCATCGATGAGGCGAATCAATTCTGTCGGTTTCGGCATACCGATTTGGGTGTGGTCGCCTTTTTCGAATACTGCGATTTTACAAGGGAGGAAGTACCCTCCTTCTAAATGATGCGACAATACTTCTTTTGCCGCCTTCGGATTGCATACTTCTAAGATGCGATACTTCCCATCAATCCCCTGTCCTTTTTTCTCGAGTGTCTCACTCAAATCAAAGTCCCACAATACACCAAATGACTCTTCTTTCAGTGATTCGTTGAGTCGGTCGATCACGTCCTCGACGGTACGGTCAGATTGTACAGTATAATCAAACATCTTCATTCCTCCTTATGTGGTTACTCATGAAATCTGTACCCGAACGAAGTCGTCCTCAATCAAAAAGAAACTGTATGTGATTTGAAACATAATCACGATACGTAACGTATAAAAGGAGATAATAGTTAGAACCAAACTGATGTAAAGGAGAAGTGGTTGTCGTGACGGTCACGGTATTCACGCATACGAGCTGCAGTTCTTCCAGAAAAACGATTGATTGGTTGCGGGAACAAAAGATTCCCTTCATCGAAAAGAAATTGACAGACCAAGGATTATCCTTTGGAGAGTTTAAAGAAATGTTGAGTCTGACTGAAAATGGGACGACCGATTTGTTGTCGGTACAAAAGAGTGTTTATAAACAAGCGGCAGAGAAACTCGACGAAATGTCGATACGTGAGCTATATAGCTTCGTCGCCTCGAATCCTCAAATCCTGAAAAGTCCGATCGTCTTCGATCATCACCGCATTCAGGTCGGGTTTAGTGAAAAAGAGATTCGGACGTTCATCCCGAGACATGACCGCATCGCTGAACTGAAGCGTTTGCTCCATAACGCATAAATCGTGCCGCATTCGCGACACGATTCTTTTTATGCCTTTTTTAATTTTGCGGCCAGTCGATTCCCGAAGGATTGGATGGACTGTACGAGAAGGATGAGGACGAAAATGGTCACGTACATGACCTCCGGTTCAAAGCGGAGATGTCCATATTGATAGGCGATGTCGCCAAGTCCTCCTGCCCCGACGAGTCCCGCCATGGCCGTCGCTCCAATCAACCCGATTGTCGCAATCGTCAATCCGAGAACGATGGAAGAACGTGCCTCACGGATGAGGACGTACCAGATGATTTTTCTCGTCGAGATGCCCATCGCCTCATACGCCTCGATGACCCCGCGGTCGACTTCAAGAAGAGCAGATTCCATGAGCCGCGCGATGTATGGGGCGGTGAAGACGATGAGTGGTAGAAGCACACCTTGCACCCCAATCGTTGTACCCATGATGAAACGTGTGAAGGGCAAGATGAAAAACAATAGAATGATGAACGGAATGGAACGGATGACGTTGATGACGCTCGATAAACCACCATAGACGAATCGGTTGGCGAGTCTTCCGTTCGGTCTTGTCAATACGAGCAACGTCCCGAGCGGCAATCCGATCAAGGTCGAAATCAAAAGAGCGATACTCGTCATCGTCAAGGTTTGGACCGTTCCCGTCCAGATTAAGTCACCCCAGTCTGTCCAAAACTGTTGCATGGTTTGACACCTCCCTCACATGTACGCCGCTCGTTTTCAAATAACGGACGGCGAGTTCTGTTTGATCTTGATCCCCATCAAGATGGACGAGCAAATTTCCGACGAGACCCGCCTTTAATTTTTTAATCCCGCCTCCGATGATGTTCGGGAGGATACCGAATCGTTTGGTCAATTGTGCCAGGACTGCTTGTTCCGTCTGACTGCCGATGAACGACAAGTGGACGAGCGTCCCGCGGGTCTGGAGTTCAGAGACGACTTCTTCCGGCACGTCGAGGTTCGTCTTTAAAAACTTCTGGGTCGTCTCGTGTGACGGATTGGAGAAGACGTCTAGTACGTGTCCTTGCTCAATGATTTGGCCACGATCGATGACGGCGACCCGGTCACAGATTCGTTCGATGACTTCCATCTCATGCGTGATCAAGAAAATCGTCAATCCGAGCTCGCGATTGATTTCGAGCAGTAACTCTAAAATCGACTCGGTCGTCTCAGGGTCGAGTGCACTTGTCGCCTCATCACTGAGGAGAATGTCTGGCTCGTGGGCGAGCGCTCGCGCAATGGCGACGCGTTGTTTTTGTCCACCCGACAATTGTTCAGGATAATGGTTCCGATGTTCGCTCAGTCCGACGATTTGAAGATAGCGGTCGACCCGTTCTCGGATGACCTGTTTCGCGAGACCTTCGAGACGAAGCGGGATGGCGACATTTTCTTCGACGGTCGCAGTCTTCAGCAAGTTGTAGTGCTGAAAGATCATACCGATTCGCTGGCGTAACGTCGACAGCCCTTTCTTTTTGAGGAGCGTGATATCTTGTCCCTCGATCTCGACAACCCCTGATGTCGGACGCTCCAAGAGATTGATCATCCGGATGAGCGTACTCTTACCGGCACCACTTCGCCCGATGATTCCGAAGATTTCTCCTCTCTCAATCGTGAGGGAGACATCATCAAGTGCCGTGATTGTGTCTCCGTTGACCTTGAACTCCTTGGTGATCTGTTTCAGTTCAATCATAAGACCCCTCCTTAAAACGCCGGCACGACCGAACCATTGAATTCTTCTTCGATAAAGGCACGTACTTCATCTGAATGATAGTAAGACTCGAGCGTCTTCACGACTTCATCTTCTTTATTGGCTGAACGGACGACGACGTAGTTCGGATACGGGTTGTCGACCGTATCTTCATGGAAGAGGGCATCTTCATTAATGGATAGACCCGCTCCCATCGCGAAGTTCGTGTTGATGGCTGCGAGTGCCACTTCCGGGAGTTGTGTCGGCAGTTGGGATGCTTCGAGTTCAATAAATTCGAGGTTGAGCGGATTCTCAGCAATGTCGCGCTTCGTTGCTTTATCCGTCAATCCTTCTTTTAACGTGATGAGCCCAGCTGTTTCATATAGTCGTAACGCACGGAGCTCGTTCGCCGGGTCGTTCGGGACGGCTACTTTATCGCCTTCCTTTAAGTCCTTGATATCCGTCAATTTCTCTGAATAGAGCCCCATCGGGAAAGCGACTGTCTTGAAGACGTCGTCAATCTTATAACCCTTGTCCGCTTTTTGCAGTTCGAGGAACGAGAGCGTCTGATAGCTGTTCACGTCGAGACTCCCTTCATCGAGAGCGGTGTTCGGCGTGTTGTAATCGTTGAATACTTTGATGTCGATTTCAAGCCCGTCCTCTTTTGCGAGCTCCTGTACTTTCTCGGCAATCTGTTCGTGTGGTCCACCAGTCACGCCGATCGTCAGCTCTTTCGTGCTGAGCGTCTCGCTCGCCTCGGATTGTCCGCACGCTGAGAGTGCGATGGCCGCAAGGATAGATGTACCTGCCAAAATGGATTTTTGTTTGATGTTCATGAATGATTCCTCCTCCAAATGAAAGCCCGCTACTCATAAAGAGCGGCGGGCACGACACGTGAAAGTCGGACACGCTCATCTCCCAGACGTCTCGTCTGTTGGAATTAGCACCATGATCATTCCTGATCTGGTTGCCGGGTTTCATCGGGCCAGTCCCTCCACCACTCTTGATAAGCAATCGGTTCTATTATTTTGTTATTATATTACTGATAAAAGAATTATTTGTAAACTAATTCTTGAAGATTTCTTAAAATTTCTTTTAATCGGTCGGTATCTTCGACCTTGTGAATGCCTTGAATCGTCATTTCTTCGACGACATAATCGACCAACTCATCGATTTGGTCAAAGCGAATCCCAAGTTGTTCAAGTGACGTCGGTGCATCGATGGATTGTAGCCATTTTTCAAGAAATAATGTATCTTCGGATGAGATCATTCGTTCTTGAACGATCAGCCCAAAGCCTACCTTGTCCCCGTGCAACCAATGATGCGTCGAGTCAAAACGACTGAGTGCGTTATGCACCGCATGGGCGACGGCGACACGGGTGCCAGCATCACCGAATCCACCAACGGCACCACCGATGGCGAGGACATGATCGACGATAAATCGGATGTCCGTGTCGTAACGGCGGAAATCATCTTCACGAATGGACAAATCCATCAACGCGCCGCATTGTGCTGCAAGTGAGAGCCCCGAGTGAATCCCTGCATCTCTTGATGTTGTTCCGCTAATATATCGAGCCTCGAACCACTTCGCGACCGTGTCAATCACCCCGGCTCTGAAGTAATCGTAAGGCGAATCGCGTAACAGTCGTCTGTCCGCAATGACGCGCTCGATGACGACGGGGAACGTATCATATCGTAAATATGTACCATCTTCACCATAGATCACGCTGAGCGGGGTGAAGGTGGCACAGTTTGACACAAGTGTCGGAACGATGATGAGCGGGACCGACTGGGTGAATGCAATCCGCTTCGCCGTATCAATCAATTTACCACCACCGACGGCAATCCAGACGTCAGGTCGATGAGCTTTTAGTCGTTCGACTTCTTCGTCTGAACATTCTCCGTTAAATCGTATACTTGGAATTTCAGCTATACGAGGGGACACGCGTACCGCTTCGTCGTATCCGTTCAATCCTCTCAAAATGAGTGCCTCTCGGTTGCCAATCAACGTATGAAGGTCATCGAGAGCATCATTCGAATGGTCATATTCGAGCACGGCCTGACGAATCACAAATGCACCTCCTCATAGGCTGCAAACAGTCTCTCAATCCGTTCTACCGCTTCATCAATCTTCTGTTCCGATGATACGAGACCAAACCGGATGTGGTGCTCCCCCTCCGTTCCAAAAAAGTAACCCGGTGTGATGGCGACGCCCGCCTCGTGTAGTAACTTTGTCGAGAATGATTTCCCATCACCCTCAGGAACTTTCGCCCATACGAAGAAAGAACCTTTCGGTGCCTCAATCGCCCACCCTGCGCGTCGTAACCCGTCAATCAATCGGTTTCGTCTTGTTTCATAAAGTGAGGCTAAGTCGTCACGTAATTCACGCGGGGATTCTAACGCCACGATCGCTGCTTCTTGAATGGCAGAGAACACAGAGACGTGGACATGATCTTGATACGTATTGATCGCCTCGATGATATCTGCGTTCCCGACTGCGAACGCGACACGCCATCCCGACATGTTGAACGCCTTCGACATCGTATACACTTCAATCCCAATTTCTTTCGCTCCGTCTGCTTGGAGAAAACTTGGCGGGACATGCCCATCAAAGCCTATGCTCCCGTAGGCAAAGTCGTGTACGACCATCAGATCATGGTTTGCGGCGAATTCAACAGTTTCCTCAAAGAATGCTGGCGTTGCGACGGCACCGGTCGGATTGCTCGGGTAGTTCAAATACATGAGTCGAGCATGAAGCGGATCGAGCGTGGCGTAATCCGGGAGATAGCCGTGTTCTTCCTTCAACGTCAAATCGATGATGTCCGCTCCCGCGAGACGCGCGCCCGAGATATAATCGGGATAGCCGGGGTTCGGGAGCAAGATGCCTTCACCCGGCTCAAGAAGACATTGGGGCAACGTGATGAGACCCGATTTGCTGCCAATCAAGATGGCCACTTCTCGCGCAGGGTCGAGGTCGACTCCGTATTCCCGGTGATAAAATGCGGCCACTGCTTCTTTCAGTCGAGCCTGCCCTCGGAACGGTCCGTATTGATGTGTCGTCGGGTCAGTTAATGCTCGTTCAAGCGCCTCACAGATTGGAGCTGGCGTTGGTAAATCGGGGGTGCCTTGTCCGAGTCGGATGACGGTCTTGCCACTCGCTTCTACTGCCGCGACTTCCTCTGCTAAGCCGACGAAGTGTTGTGTCGGTAATGATTTTAATAACTTGGAACGTCTGTCTGCCATAATTGGTCCTCCTAATACGAAAAAACACCCCTTTCTGAGGAAAGGGGTGCTCGATACAGACGTATGTAGTCAACCACCTTTCCATCTCTCAAGGTCACCTTGCTGGAATTAGCACAGTATTTTGCAATCTGTTGCTGAAGCTTCATCGGGCCAGTCCCTCCGCTTCTCTTGATAGAAAGTGTCATTCGTTATGTAATTTTTGTATGTCCCTAAGTTAACCAGACATTCCCAACGGTGTCAAACATTTTTTTCAAGGTGAACATCTATTGAATCCTTTTCAAAAAACATTCATAGTAAAAGAGTAGAAAAATTATATTTGTATGAGGGGATAGAGCATTGGAGCTTAATCGTCAACTTATTTGGAAGCTGAGTGTCATCGGGCTGATCTTACTCGTCTTATGGCGTGTCATCAGTGAACCGGATACCATTTCACGTGTCTTACAATACACGTTTCAGTTACTGACCCCTATCATCATGGGGATTGCCATCGCCTTGTTACTCAACACCGTACTCTCTTATATTGAAGAACGGTTCCACTTGAAGCGGTATCAAGGACTACTCATCGTCTATATCACATTTATCGGAATCCTCGCGATTTCCGTCGTCACGTTGTTCCCGCGGATTTACTCGAGTCTCGCATCATTGATCGAAGAACTACCGGTCTACATTCGACAAATCGATGCATTTCTTGGAGACGTGAACAATTATTTGAAAGATTATAATGCGACCATCGCCAAAGCGATTGATTTTGCTCAATTCGAAGCACGCTACTCGGGTTGGGTCGAGACGGCTGTACTTTCATCTGTCAGTTATGTCTCCAGCTTCACGATGACCTTGATTAACTTCTTGATCGGGATTGTGATCTCGATTTATTTATTGAAAGATAAAGAAGTCTTTGCCCGTATGTTCAAGCGCCTTCTCTATGCGTTGCTGCCAGTCGGTACTGCTAAGACTACCATCGATATTTTTCAAGAGATGGATTACATCTTTAAACGGTACATCATCGGGAAGTCTCTTGACTGTCTGATCATCGGTGTGCTGGCTGTCATCGGACTTTTACTGATTGGTGCGCCATACGCCTTATTGCTTGGGGTCATTGTCGGTGTCTTAAACTTCATTCCGTATGTCGGTCCACTTCTTGGAATGATTCCGGCGTTCATCATCACCTATTTTTACGACCCGTTCACGGCGTTGCTCGTGCTCCTATTCATCTTCCTGCTACAACAATTCGATGGACTGTGGCTCGGTCCAAAGATTTTAGGAGACAGCGTTGGCATCACGCCATTTTGGGTCATTACCTCAATCATCATCGGGGGCAGCTTGTTCGGTCTCATCGGAATGTTTGTGAGCGTTCCCATCACGGCCATGATTCAAGTCGTTTTATCTCGGTTAATCGATTATCGACTCAATCGAAAAAATTTAAACGAGTTACTTTGATCCCCTTCACAATTTAGTTGACATATTGAATAAATGTGTCATACAGTTGAAGTGAAGATTAACAAATAATAGAAAGGAGAGGTTCCCATGTCAGTTGTATCTTCGAAACCATTCACTCAAGTTCATACTGATTGGCAGGCACCTCTTCGATTGATTCATATCTAAGACGCCTGCCTATCGAGGCATGCATAAACAACGTGGGACGTCGTATGCCTTCATGCATATGACGTCCCTTTTGTGTATCAAAATTAAATAAAGCAGGTGACTTTTATGTTTCAATCACTCAAACGATTAGATCGCAACATTTGGATTCGTTTCTCTGGTGAAACCATCACAGGGATTATGATGTTCATGATTGCCCCGTTCCTCGTCTTATATTATAGCGACCAGTTGGATAGTTACCTTCAAGTCGGAATCATTATGGCAACTGGTCCAATCATGGCCCTCCTTGGATCCATCATCGGAGGGCGACTCGCGGATATATACGGACGCAAACCAATCATGATGATTGCGATTGTCGGCGATGCGCTTGCATTGATCGGATTTGCATTCGCGGACTCGTTCTGGCCCCTACTCTTATTGAACGCCATGCTCGGTTTGACGAACTCACTCTTCCATCCTGCGGCTAGTGCAATGGTCGCTGACGTCACAGAACCTGAGCATATGAATGAAGCGTTCGGTCTCCTCCGGATGGGACATAATATCGGTGCTGCATTCGGTCCTCTTCTTGGGAGTGCCGTCTTATTCATCGACCGCGAACTAATCTTTTTCGCAGCGGCATTTGTTTTCGGATTATATGCACTTGCCCTCGGGACATTCATTCATGAATCACTACCTGAGAGCACAGAAGAAGAGACGCCAAGTAATCGAGAAGTATTGCGCGTATTTTATAATGATCGCGTGTTTCTCATCTTTATCTTTGCGGGTATATTCATATCAATGGGATTCTCTGTCGTCGAGAGTATGTTACCGCTCTTTTTGAAAGAATCGCTTCCAACGTACACAGCGCAACAGAATCCATTCCCGTATTTATTGGCACTGAACGGAATCATGGTCGTCCTTCTTCAGTTCCCGATCGCATCAAAACTTGGGAACAAACCGTTTGGAAAAGTCATGTTGGCTGGAGCAACGGTATTCGGGGTCGGGATGATGTTGATCGCGATCGTGCCGCGACTATTATACGCGCTCGACACGCCATACGTACCACTCGTCACAGTATTACTAGTCGTTTACGCTTTCTATACGCTCGGCGAAATGATCATGTCTCCCGTACAACAAACGTTCATCGCTTTGATTGCACCAGAAAATATGCGTGGTGCCTATAACGGGGCTGCGAGCATCCAATGGTTGATTGGTGGTGTCACGGCTCCGATTATCGCAAGTATCTTTTTTGACAATCGCGCAGGACACATCGCATTGATTCTGATCGGCTGCGCGAGCTGCCTCTCAGGAATCATCTATTGGCAACTCGGACGTCATGTTCAAGCGACGGAAGCGAAACAGAAGTCGGCGTAGTCACTTTTGGACCACACTCTATGTTTACGGAAGTGTGGTCTTTTCGTTCTTTTCAACTGTATTAAAATTTGAAATTATCATTCAATTCACTTTACAATCATAACAATCCTTTTTATGATAAAACGGTTAAGGAGGGATCTTTCATGGAAAGGATCGACAAACAAACAATCGTGGATAGTGTTCCACAAAAAGGGTTTTTAGGACAACCGAAAGGGTTGTTCACATTGTTCTTTACAGAGTTTTGGGAACGTTTCTCATACTATGGCATGCGGGCTATTCTCGTATTCTATATGTATTATGAGGTTTCCGAAGGTGGACTAGGGCTTGACCGAAACGTCGCACTCTCCATCATGTCCGTTTACGGAGCGCTCGTCTATATGTCTGGGGTCATTGGGGGATGGCTTGCGGACCGGATATTCGGGACATCACGGGCCGTATTCTTCGGTGGTGTGTTCATCATGCTCGGGCATATCGTGCTCTCCATTCCAGGGAGTGTCGTGTTCTTGTTCATCTCGATGGCATTGATTGTCATCGGTACCGGGTTGCTTAAACCGAACGTATCAAGCATTGTTGGGGATATGTACAGTGAGACGGACCGCCGTCGTGACGCTGGATTCAGTATCTTCTATATGGGAATTAACTTGGGTGCATTTATTTCACCACTCATCGTCGGTCAAGTGCAAAAAGACTATGGTTTCCATTGGGGCTTCGCCCTTGCTGCCATTGGGATGTTCATCGGTCTCGTCGTCTTTGTGATGACGCGTAAGACGAACCTTGGCTTGGCAGGTTCATATGTACCAAACCCATTGACGCCTGACGAAAAGAAAAAGACAATCAAAGTCGTCAGTATCGTTACCATTGCCATCGCCATCTTACTTGCCATCTTGATTCCAATCGGATGGTTCACAATCAACACCTTCATTACGTTGGTCGGGGTGTTCGGGATTGCGATTCCGACGGCTTACTTCATCATCATGTATCGTAGTCCGAAGACGACAGAAGTGGAACGCTCGCGAATCATCGCGTACATCCCATTGTTCATCGCATCGGTCATGTTTTGGGCCATCCAGGAACAAGGGGCGACAATCCTTGCGAGCTATGCGGATACACGGACCGATCTCGAGTTTTTCGGCTTCACGTTGTCGCCGGCTTGGTTCCAGTCATTGAACCCGCTCTTCATCATCATGCTTGCCCCGGTCTTTGCTTGGCTATGGGTTAAGCTCGGTGATCGTGAGCCGAGCATTCCGACGAAATTCGCATTCGGGATTTTATTTGCCGGAATCAGTTTCTTGGTCATCCTGCTTCCTGCCTACTTTAGTGGACCTGATGCCCTCGTCAATCCGCTCTGGCTCGTATTGAGCTACTTCATCGTCGTCTTGGGTGAGTTGAGCTTGTCTCCGGTCGGATTGTCGGCAACGACAAAGCTTGCACCAGCTGCATTCTCTGCTCAAACGATGTCACTCTGGTTCTTGTCGAATGCTGCCGCACAAGGAATCAACGCGCAACTCGTCAAGTTCTATTCACCAGAGAATGAGATGCTTTATTTCGGGATGATCGGTGGTGCTGCCATCGTCTTAAGTTTGATTCTCTTCGCACTTGCACCGAAGATCAAAGTGTATATGCGTGGAATTCATTAATCTAATAAAGAAGCCAGCCGATTCAATTCGGCTGGCTTCTTTTTATTTTCGTACTTGAATGAGTGACAAGTAACGATCAATCATATTGTGGTTAAAGTAATCATGGAAATTGTCTTGTTTCAGTGACTGAATCGATTCATGGAATGTCGCTGGAAGTGAAGCGATTCCTTGACTTTCAATTTGTTTCGCCGAGTACTCGAATAAGTCGTCTTCATTCGGTGAAGATGGGACGAGTTGTTGTTCGATTCCCTCAAGACCTGCATAGATGAGGGCGGCGAGTGCTAAATAAGGGTTCGCACTCGGGTCAGGATTTCGAACTTCGACGCGTGTCGCACTTCCACGGGATGCCGGGATACGAATCATCGAACTACGGTTCGATGGGCTCCAACAAATATTGACCGGTGCCTCAAATCCTGGCACGAGCCGCTCATATGATTCAGGTAGTGGATTCGTGAAGATGGCGGTCGCGCGAGCATGCTTCAAGATTCCTTCAATGAAGTGACGTGCCGTTTTCGACAAACCATAATCTGCATCAGCCTCATCAAATGCGTTGTTCGTCGCATTCCCAGCGTCGTCATTCTTCCATACCGAGATGTTGAGATGCATTCCAGATCCGTTCACATCACGCAACGGTTTCGGCAAGAAGGAAACGGAAGCTCCTTTTTCTTTTGCTGCGATTTTAACGATTTCCTTAAAGAACTGGATGTTATCTGCTGTATGGAGAGCATCGTCATATTTGATGCCGATTTCATGTTGTGCAGGCGCGACCTCATGGTGTACGGCCTCGATGTTGAACCCAACATTGCTCAAGCGGTTTGCGATATGCTGTCGGACTTCATAACCCTTGTCCTCTGAACGGGTTGAAAAGTATCCAGCCTCGTCATAAAATTCCCCATTCTCATCAAAGATGAAGAATTCAGGCTCCGCTCCGACAAATACCGAGTACCCATCACGAGCAGCACGTTCAAGGGCCTCTTTCAATACATTTCGTGGGTCGTATTCGTAACGCTCTCCTTCCGGTGTACATACGTCACAGAAGAACGCTAAAATCTGTTCATCCCCATCTTGCTCATACCGTGGACGATCTAAATCCGGTCTCAAGAATAAGTCAGAGTTTTTGATGGAAGAGAATCCGTTGATGGAAGAGCCATCAAACATCGTTTTTCCTTCAAATACCTCTGGCAACAATTTTGCCGAAAGGGTCAAGAGTTTCAAGTCACCGAGTACATCTGAAAAGTAAAGATGGATTTGGGTGATGCCTTTCTCTTGTACCGTTTTCTCAATCTCTTGTTGCTTCTTTGCTACGTCATCCTTGTCTGTTCCGAATAGATTTGCCATGATTCTTTAAAACCTCACTTCAATGGATTTGACAGGCAAGCTGTCGTTACGCACCGTTTGTACGCTTCTCTATAGTTGATAACCGACTTCTATTTTTTCTAAACATGGAATTTCAAAAGAGGTGAAGTGGCTACATCACACGAGACTTGGTATGATGGATGAAGAATGCGATAGAGAGGGAGAACGCGATTGTATATTTTTATGACTGGTGGAACTGGATTTTTAGGAGGACGGCTCGCCAAAGAGTTGATTCAACGAGGACATCGGATCTGCATGCTTGCCCGGACACCTGAGAAAGTAAAGGCTCAATTCACTGAGAAAGAACGTGAATCAATTGACGTGTTATCAGGGGATTTGACAGCAGAAGCGCTTGGTGCGGATGAGCGCTTCATCGATACACATTCTGGGAAGATTGATTTATTCCTTCACATGGCGGCACTCGTCAAATTTGATGAAGGACTCCGCAAAGAATTGTTTGAGACGAACTTGACCGGAACGAAAGAGGCTCTTCGATTGGCTCAGGCGGTTGATTGCCAGAGATTTTTCCATGTGAGTACCGCCTATACACTCGGTGCTAAAGAAGTCGGTGGCGAAACACTTTACGATGTCTCACAATCGTTTTTAAATCCGTATGAAGAGAGCAAGGCCCACGCCGAACAAGCCGTCTGGCAGATGCGAGATGAGTTTGACGTGTCAATCTTCCGACCAGCCATCATCGTCGGGGACTCTAAGACGGGTGAAGCGGATTCGAAATTCACGATGTACGGCTATATGAAAGCCCTTGAATTGTTCAAACGTAAGTTAGAGCGTCGTGGTCATGACCTTGACACGATACGGCTGATCGGGTCCGCGACAGGCACTTCAAACCTCGTCCCTGTCGATTATGTTGCGGACGTCTTATTGGCCGCCATCGAGCACGCAAAGGCGAGCACCATCTACAACGTGACGAACGATGCACCACCACAAAACAAGACGATGCTTGATTATATGAAAGACTCATTATCATTCCCACATCTGACGATTACGGAGACACCGGCTACGACACTCAGTTCAGTTGAACAATCGTTTAACGAGATGGTGAAAGTGTTCAATCCTTATTTGAATCGAAACATCACCTTCCATGACGAGAACACGAAACAGTTATTACGAGATGCCGGTTTTTCCCCACTTCGACTCGATCACCAGTCGTTACGCCGTATCGTGAATGCCTATTATCAGACAAAATAAAAAATGGACCGGGGTTGCCGGTCCATTTTCATTTATCACAAACTAAAACGATTTTTCCGTCTTTAATTTCATGTTCGAGGGATTCGACCATTTCTTTCGTGAGTCCGAGGCTCTCCATTTGTTCCATTCGGTCATCTGAGTTGCTCGTGAACTTAGATAACAACGACTCGAACATCCCTTTCTCCGGGATACGATATGGCTGGACGCCGGCCTCTGCGGCCAAACGAACCGTCAATTCTTCATCTTTCGCAAATAAATAAATATGTTCGTTCACACAGCCGCCCGAGACCATCTCATTCACCTCGTGGTCCACAGTCGTCATATCATTCACTACTCTCGTCTCTAACATGCCCATCCTCCTATACGTTCACAATTATTTCATTGTTTTTATTATTCCCCGAAAATGAGCAGATAAACATGATTGTTTGAAGTTTATTCGTGCGTCCATTCTTCGATCCCGAAGTGCTCCACGATTCCTTTGATTCGCTCTCGCTCCCCTTCAATCATTGATCTCCCCTCTAATCGAGCGGTGACGACGAACTTGTTCTCTTCTTCCCGAATTCGAGATATACGATACCCTGCTTGTTGCAGTAACCCCGCAATGATTTCAACTTTCTCTCTTTCACCTGATCGGAACGTATGCATTCATTCCATCCCCTTTCATTTCTGTGACGCTTCCATGCTATCATATCGTTTCAGAATGATGATGATATACTAAAGTTAGAGAAAAGGAGTGATTTCCGTGCCGAAACAAGACTTGAATACAATCATGCTTGAATACTTGAATGAAAAAGAAGATTACGAGGCGTTTGCCACAAAGCTGAAAGCACTCCTCAGTGAACTGTTGACGGAAGCCGGAATCCAATTTCATTCAATTGTCGCACGTGCCAAGGAAGCGGACAGCCTGTATGCTAAGCTATCACGAAAACCATACCAGTATCGCTCATTACGAGATGTCCAGGATTTAGCAGGGATTCGGATTGTGACGTATTTCCATGATGACGTACGGGCCGTCGCACAAATATTAGAGGACGAGTTCACCATCGACCGTGAACAGTCCATTGACAAGTCGACATTACTAGATGCCAATGAATTCGGTTATCTTTCCGTGCACTACGTGGTAGAGCTGAGCGAGAAACGACTTGCGCTTGGAGAATATCGCCGATTTGCTGAAAAGGAGGCAGAAATACAAGTCCGCTCGATTTTACAGCATGCTTGGGCAGAAATCGAACATGACCTCGGATACAAAAACCCAAATGCTGTCCCACCGGAAATCAAACGAAGTTTCAGCCGGGTCGCTGGTCTTTTGGAGATTGCCGACTCTGAGTTCGTTAACATCCGAAAACAATTGCGGACGTTCGAACAAGAAACGGTCGAACAAATTCTTGATTCCCCTGAAAAAGTGACAATCACGCGAGATAACTTGAATTATTACATCGCGAACGATCAAACTGTTGAAAAACTAGACAATGCTATTTTCCAGAGCGAATGGTTGCTTGAGACCGATCTCTCGGCCATCGTTGAATTGACGAGAATGTTTCATTACGCCGATATTCGAACGTTCAAAGATTTGAATGACACACTCTCTATGTATTTCACGAGTGCCGTTGAATGCGCATCGCATTTACCGTCCTCTTTGTTACCAAGACAAGGGATGGGGGTTGTCTATGCTGTCCTTGCGAAACTATTGGCGGAAGGAGATGATCCTCAAATTGAATTCTTCTTTAGACGCTTCTATCCCGACCTGAAACATTATGAAGACATCATCCAACAAATTCGGACGAAAGATGAGCCTCTATAACTTTACAGACAACATGTTTTTGATGTAGAATGTTTTTATGATCTGAAGTATATATGAATAATATTTTTGCCAGGAGGTAGTTTCGAGGATGACAACACCTGTACAGACGGCTTCACGTCGTCAGCTCGTCGCTGATGCTGAACGTGGAATCCGAATGAACTATCGCGGAGTGAAAAAAAATCTCCGTTCGATGTTCTCACAATATCTAACCCGTAATGAATTCTTCATCCTACGTTCTCTATGCCAACAAAGTCCTCAAATCGCCTCTGCTTTGTCGAACGAGTTTCAATTCTCGGCTTCGATGATCACGGCACTTGCTGACGAGTTGACGAAAAAAGGATTGATCTCTCGCGAACGTAGCGAGCGTGATCGTCGTGTCGTCGAACTTCAAGCGACAGATGAAGGTCGTGCATTATTTGAGACACTTGAAGACATGAAGATCGAATATTTGATGGATGTCTTCCATGATTTTTCTGATGACGAACTCATTTTACTTTCGAAATTATTAGATCGAATGGATGCTTGACTCATACAAAAAAGGAGATGCGGACCTTATGGTCGCATCTCATTTTAATTAGATTCAACTAAATGGGCCGTGACCACGATACGATCGAGATACCCCAGATTTTCATCATAAGGTCCTGCGCATGTAATCAATTGAACCCGACTTGCCTGTGTGGCCGCAAAGATCGATGCGAGCGGCACTTGATCTACTCGATATTGGTTGACACTGACCACTTCATACGTTGCGATTTGATCTTTCCGTTGGAGGGTCACCACTTCTCCAATTGGAAGTTGATTTAACTTCGCAAAGATGGCTGGACCGTTCAGATCATCGAGATGACCGGATAACACCACATTTCCCATCTCTCCTGCTTTCGCTCCATATTGATACCACCCGACCTTGTCCACTTCGGACGGGGTGTCCATTCGACCGACCTCGTCCTTCCCGACCGCTTCGATCGATGCCTCGACGGAAATCGATGGAATAATCAGTCGGGATGGGACGAATCGATTCGTGTGAAACGACTGTCGATCAATCTGTTTTGATGTCAATACGAGAGGTTCTGCAAAATCAGCCTTCGGCATGACAAAGGTTTTGTCTGGAGCGTCTGCTTGTGAGTCAAAGATAAGAAATAGGAGACCTCCTATAAAGAGAAGTTTAAGCGTCTTGCTTCTGACGACGAAAGACGTAGAACCCAGCCGCTGCCGCTCCAACTACCGCTGCCGCGAGCAACCAGTTCATTGATGCCGTCTGAGCAAGTCCACCTTGCCCTGTCTCAGGTGCCATCGCCATTTCTCCACCGTCAGCGGCGAGAAGGACTTCAAACGCTGGTTCTCCTTCAAGGAGTCCGATTGCGAATGCTGTATAGTTTTTGCCACCTTCGAGTGCGACACCGTCAAGTGCTTTCACGACATCAGTCGCTCCAGCCGGACGCACTTCAAGGTCATACGTCCCCGCATCGAGTGTGCCATAATCACTTACTGCTTTGAACTCGAGGTTTGAGAAGAGTGGGTCGCCACCTTTAGGTGCGACATCAACCGCTGGTGCATCTGGTGCGAAGTGAGCGACACGAACTTTCGATTTACCGTCTTCAAAGTTTGCATCGTCTTCCATTGCAGCGATTTCGATGTTCTCAAGCTGACCAATCGCAGCGGCTGTATAATATTTGCCTGCTTCGATTGAAAGGTCTGCTGCAACAACGACTGTTTCTGCATCCCCTGCCGGCTTGATTTCAACGTTGTAATCCCCTGCAGGAAGTGTCAAATAGTCTGTGAGATCTTTGAATTCGGCTCCCTCGACCGCGACTTCCCCATCCACATACACGTCAACTGCCGGTGCATCAGGTGAAGCATGTAGCACACGGACCATTGCGTTTTCGTGTCCATCGGCACTAACCGGTAAGACGAAAGCGAAAGCCAGTGCTAGAGTACCCAGTAAAGACATCAACTTCTTCATGTGAAATTTCCTCCTTTTTTCTACGGTAACCTACGACGTGCATACAACAAATGTGATGCAGTGCTACATGGTGTGCTACATCTGATTGCTATGTAGCTCGGTGACATCTTAAACTTAAGACAATCCGACAGTGACGTAAAGGGAACACTATGCCGTGAATGTGCTCCGATATGCTCACGATTGAAAGCGCTCCCTTTACAATATAGGAAGTTCCCTACTAAAAAATATATAAAACCCTTTAGTCTGCAACTAAAGGGTTTTTCTTGACCACTCGACGTCATTGACGAAAATGGCATCGACTTGTAACGCTCGGCAACGCTCGAGTTGAGCATCTGTCTTAATCGTATAGGGTCTGACAGGTACACCATTCTGTTGCAACCATTTGATTTCAGCATCCGTGATGCGGTCGATGTGAGGATGGACCCCATCGGCACCGACTGCTCTCAGATAGCCGACCATGTCAAAGAGTGGTTGTGCAATCAAGATGGCCGCTTCGATTTCTGGTCGCATCCTCTTTAAACGATGAATGGTCTCATGATTGAATGAGGAAAACAAAATGCGAGACGGTTCAATCCCACTTGCATCGATGGCATTGATGATCTTTGTTTCGATTCCCTCATACCGAAGGACATCCGTCTTCACTTCAAGGTTCAATAGCACCGATTTGTCTTGGACAAGCTTCAATAAATCTTGAAGTGTCGGGATTTTATCCTCACGACCATGACGGATCCCCGCATTGAATGCTCTCAATTCATCAATGGTACAGGCGGAAACTAGACCGTTTCCATCTGTCGTTCGATTTAACGTTTCATCATGAATGAGAATGAGTTCGCCATCTTTCGTCATATGCACATCCGTCTCAATCCCATCTGCGCCTGCCTCAAGTGCGAGGTTGAAGGCAGACATCGTATTTTCCGGGAGGTGTGCCATCACGCCTCGGTGTGCGAATCGCTTCATTTGGAGACGGTCTGATATTTCTTCGTCAAATAGCGAACAAGAGGCTGTACTGAGATTTCTTGACCTGTCACTTTATGAATGAGTTCGTTCGGTGTGAGACGCTTCCCGTATTGATGGACATGTTCTTGCAACCAAGCTTTGACTGGTTCGATTTCACCGTCTTGAATCAACGTTTCAAACTCAGGGAGATCCGCTTTTAACGTCTCCGTCAATTGAGCCGCATAAATCAACCCGAGCGCATAGCTTGGGAAGTATCCGAATGATCCACCTGCCCAATGCACATCTTGAAGAACTCCTTTGGCATTCGACGGAACATCGAGCCCGAGATATTCCTTATACTTTTCATTCCACGCGGCCGGAAGCTCATCGACGGAAAGCGTCCCTTGAATGAGTGCCTTTTCAAGTTCGTAGCGGATGATGATATGGAGACTGTAAGTCAATTCGTCCGCCTCGATCCGAATGAGGGACGGCTTAGCTTCATTCACCCCACGGTAGAAAGTATCAAAGCTGATGTCCTCGTATGCTGGATGCAACTGTTGAAGTTGCGGATAGACGCGACCTAGGAACGCTTCACTTCGTCCGATGAAGTTCTCAAAGAAGAGCGATTGCGATTCATGGATTCCCATCGATGCTCCTCCTCCAAGGCCGAGTTCATCGAGCATCGGGTCAATTTGTTGCTCATAGGTCGCATGCCCGGCTTCGTGCATCGTACCAAACAGAGCATTTCGGAAATCTGCTTCGTCATATTTCGTCGTAATCCGGACATCGCGTCGGTTGATTGTAATCTCAAACGGGTGCACGGTCGCATCCAATCGACCACGTGACAAGTCATAGGCGACGACGTTCATCCAGTCGTGACAAATTTTTTCTTGCACGTCCGCAGGCATCGACCAATCCATGGAGAGCGATTCTTTCGGAAGCTGTTGAATCAATGGCACCAGTTCATCTCGGAGTGAGGCGAACAATTCATCTAACAGTTCGACCGTCATGCCGGGTTCGAAATCATAAAGGAGTGCGTCGTACGGATGCTTCTCATAACCGAAATATTCCGCAAATGTTTGCTGGAAGCCGATGATTTTCTTTAAGTACGGAGCGAACATGTCCCAATCGTCCTGTTCCTTCGCTTTTTCCCATGCTGTTTCCGCCTCGGACACAAGTGTCACATAGGCTTGATACTCGTCATGTGGGATTTTGGCGTTACGCTCGTATTGCGTCTTTGCGACAGCAAGTGAACGTGCTTCAACATCAGAGAGCCCCTCCTCATCTGACATGCGCTCGAGCAGTGAGGCAAATGATTCACTTGTTTGCCGTTTGAACGCCTCGGTCGACAAATAACCAATCGTCTCCGCACGTAAAGGTGCCGATTGTTCCGGCATCTGAGTGCGCATATCCCAATATAAGAGAGAGATTGCTTCATCAAAAGCGCGTAGTTGTTTAAAATGTTCTCGCCATTCTTTCGTTATTTCCATTTCAAGTCACCCCTATATGTCATATTTTCTCTTTCTATTTCATTATAGCTGTCAACCTTTACCGACACCAGGTTACAAATCTCCACGCTTGTTGTAGGTAAGTGGTTTTGTGGCAGGACCCTCTAAAACGTCCCCTTTCGCATCAAAGCGAGATCCATGGCATGGACAATCCCATGACCGTTCGGCATTGTTCCATTTCACTGTACAGCCGAGATGTGTACAGGTCAGGTTGACCACATGACACTGGTTATCGAGGTCTCGATATACACCCCTGGTCTTCCCATCAACTTGCACGATCCCCCCCTCATCTAGCTGAAGCTCTTGAACATCTCTTCGTTCAAGCACCCGATCGACTGTCCCTTTTGTGAACTGAGTGACCGTATCTAAGTTTGTCTTAAAGAATGCGCCAATATCAGCAGGTTTTACCGATTGACGGAGTGGAGACATCACTTCAATGAATCGATTCGGCCGACCTGTTAATTGGTCGGCGAGTAAAATCCCGGCAGCGATTCCGTTTGTCATCCCCCACTTCGAAAACCCTGATGCTACAAAGAGATCTCGTTCTCGCTTAAACATTTGTCCCACATATGGAAGTTTGTCTAGCGTCATGAGATCTTGGGACGACCATCGATAGGATGCTCGATTCGTCCCGAAATATGACTGGGCGTCATTCTCCAATCGATCATATCGCAGACGCGTGTCAGTAACTTGTCCCGCAGGATGACCCTCGCCACCGACAAGTAGATAATTCGTTCCCTCTTCCTCGTAGGATCGAAACGAGCGGCTATTCTGTCCGACCTCTAAATACATCCCTTTCAGCGGAGGAAGATTCGTTTCACAGGCAACGATATACGAACGCTCAACAGAAAACTTTGACACATATAGACCGAGCAAGTCATTGAACGGATAGTGGGTCGCAATCACGACCTGATTTGCTTGTACCCTTCTACCGGTAGATGTAGTGACCACCGGACGTGGTCCCCGACTCACTTCCGTCGCTCTCGTTCGTTCATAGATTTTTCCTCCATATCGAACAAAACGATCGGCTAATTCTCGTAAATACTTTACGGGATGGAATTGAGCTTGATTGTGGATTACCAGCGCTTGCTCGATTGAGAATGGGAGAGCCGCTCTTACTTCTTCCATGGCGTCACCCCCGTCAATTTTCAATCGACGATAGGCATCAAGTTCTTTAGAAAGTTCCTCGTTCGCCTCCCTAGAATAAAGAAACGAATGCTCTGCCGAATAATCACAGTCAAATCCTTCAGCCACTTGATTATTTAAGTAAGCGAGTGCTTCTAAATTGAACTCGTAATACAAACGGGCGATTGATTCATTGAAATGACGAATCAACTGATGATAGATCGCTCCGTGTTGAACAGAACATTTTGCCGTCGTATGACCAGTCGTCCCGTGCCCAATCTCTAACGCTTCTAAGAGCGTCACCTGTTTCCCCCGTCGTTGTAGTTCATAGGCACAGACTAACCCGGCAATCCCTGCCCCGATGACGACGACTTCGGTCGATTCCGAAACGGCGAGCGGCGGGTAAAGATCTCCCGAATCATGTTGTCGCCAAATCGAGTTCGTGAACGGATAACGGTGCATGACACATTCTCCTCTCAAAAAGTGGCATCTCTACTCTTATACCCGAAACACAATTCTTTCATCGTCTGTCAATCATTGACCTAGTTCTTTATTTTAACAGCGAAAAAAGAGAGCGGTTTCTATTATGTTTATCATGTAAAGATAAAAGGAGGGACTTTTCTTGACCCGTAGAAGGAGACATCAAAGAAGAACGTACATCATGCGAAGAATGATTGCAGCGGTCGTGTTGCTTGGAATCCTCGCATTGATCCCGGCATTAGTCGGATTTAAGCAGGATCAAAAATCATCGACTCCAGCAAAAGCGGCCACCCCTGAAGTTGAACAGATGAAACAAGGTCCGGTCTTTCCGAAAATCGAAATGGGAAGTTGGTCTCTGAGTGACACTAATTTGATTGCGAACGAGGACATTCCTGTTGGTGCCCTTACCTTCGTCAACGTGACCGAGCAGAAAATATTAATCGACAAGAATGCAAACGATCGTGTGTTTCCAGCCAGTACTACGAAATTGATGACGGCGCTTCTCGCTTATGAGAAAGCTTCAGAGAAAAACGAGCTTGATCAACCAATCATCACCATCAAGAGTTCGACACTTGATATCCCGTGGGACAGTCACATCGCACATCTCGCAATCGGTGATACGCTAACCGTGCGACAAGCGCTTTATGCCACACTTCTCGAATCAGGTAACGATGCCGCAAACAGTTTAGCGGAATACACGAGTGACTCAACCGATGATTTCGTGAAATTGATGAACGCACGGGCTGAAGTATTAGGTTTAACGGGTACTCATTTTATGAACGCACATGGCTATTCTGATCCGAACCATTACACGACGGCGAACGACATGGCCAAAATCGCATACGCTTTCAGTACATATCCAGAACTCGTTGAAATTGCGGGGACATATGAATATAAAGCAGAGTTCAAGGACAAAGATGGAAATGGTAAACGTCGATGGTGGTACCACCTTGGCTCATCGATTAATGAAAGAAGTGTTAATTATTCAAAGTATGTGACCGCCACAAAGACAGGTTATACGGATGAATCCGGATATACGATGGTATTTATCATGAATCATCAGGAAGAAACCTATATTCTTGTCACTATGCAAGCAAAATCTGGTCAAACATTCCCGGCCATGCGTCTTGTAGAAGAATATGCATTTCAATAATTTATGGAAGAACGTGAAATTTACGTTCTTCCTTTTTGCTTTTTTTCAGAAAAAAAGCTATGAATGTTACAACCATGTTACACAGGGAAGTCCTCAACATTTCAAATATTCAGAATATTTAAACTTTTTATCAAAGGATTTTCACTCTTATCCGTTGATATGATGGGCTTTAGAGCCGTTTTTCTGAAAAGGTGACAGTTTGCAATCATTTAAAAGGTTCTGTAAGGTAAGTCACAAGTTCGCCTTTTCAACTTTAGTTACTAACTGTGTGATGTCTTCACACAATCGCGGACGAGTTGATTAAATAGATTTCTTAACTTAATAGGAGGTAATTCAATGCTATGGCAAGAATGGGTATCAATCGCGCTTTATCTCGTGATGATGCTTCTAATCGGATACGTTGCGTATAAACGAACGACCGATTCATCAGATTATATGTTAGGTGGCCGTAAAATGGGGCCAGGAGTTACAGCCATGTCAGCCGGAGCTTCGGATATGAGTGGATGGATGTTAATGGGACTACCGGGTGCAATGTATGCAACTGGACTATCAGCAATTTGGTTAGCCGTTGGATTGGTCATCGGAGCTTACTTGAACTACTTGTTAGTTGCTCCACGACTTCGCGTCTTCACAGAGATGGCGAACGATTCGATTACGATTCCAGACTTCTTAGAGAATCGGTTCCGAGATCACTCGAACTGGCTACGGATCCTATCTGCATCCGTCATCATCATCTTCTTCACGTTCTACACGTCAGCCGGACTTGTATCTGGCGGGAAGTTGTTTGAAAGCTCATTCGGATTAAACTATCAGACAGGTGTGATCGTTACAATCAGTGTCGTGATTTTGTATACCCTCTTCGGTGGGTTCACGGCAGTAAGTTGGACGGACTTTGCACAAGGTGTCATCATGTTCTTGGCACTCGTACTTGTACCACTTGTCGCTTTAACAGATATTGGTGGAGTAGACACTGCTGTCAACTCTGCAACGACAATTAACGCTGATTTGTTTGATGTCTTCAAAGGGACGTCGACACTTGGGATTATCGGTCTTCTTGCATGGGGACTCGGTTACTTTGGTCAGCCACACATCATCGTTCGCTTTATGGCGATTCGTGATGTGAAATCATTGAAAACGGCTCGCCGAATCGGAATGAGTTGGATGACCGTTTCAATCATTGGTGCCGTCATGACAGGGTTTGTCGGAATCGCGTATTTCCGCGGACAAGGAAATCCACTTGGTGACCCGGAAACAGTCTTCATTCGATTCTCTGAAGTCTTGTTCCACCCGTTTATCACTGGATTCTTGTTAGCCGCAATTCTTGCAGCCGTCATGTCTACCGTGTCGTCACAGTTGCTCGTTACGTCATCTGCTTTGACAGAAGACTTCTATCGTAAGTTCTTCAACAAAGAAGCAAGTGAAAAAACAATGGTACGTGCTGGACGCATCGGTGTCTTGCTCGTCGGATTTGTAGCGACACTTATGTCACTCAACCCGTCTAGTACAATCTTGACACTCGTTGGTTATGCTTGGGCCGGTTTCGGTTCTGCATTTGGACCAGCCATACTCCTTTCACTTTATTGGAGTAAGATGACACGTCAAGGTGCCCTCGCTGGTATCCTCGTCGGTGCGGTTACCGTCATTCTTTGGATTGTGACTGGACTTTCAACCGTCCTTTACGAAATGGTCCCTGGTTTCTTCTTGAGTATGTTGGCGATTGTACTTGTCAGCAACTTCACTAGCCAGAAAGAACAAAAACGTATCAACCGTGAATTCGGTGAAATGGAAGCTGAATTGGCAGCTGCTAAGAAAGAATAATTAGATGCATCAAAAAACTCGGTTCCTTTGAAGGGAACCGAGTTTTTTGTATTTACATCGATGCTGCGATTAACCAGACACGAATCACGAATGGCACGAGGACCAATACGAGCATCGCGTTCCGCATCCACTTGTTTCGATTCCAGTAATACGCCATCAATACGAATGGATGAAGGGCGACTAATTCGTAAGGGTTGAACCAAAACCATGTGATCACCAAAACAATCAAATAATAGAGTACCGACTTCTCTTTAGTCGATCGATATTCACGCCACATGTCATATGCACCCTTGAAGAACGCTATGAATGTCGTAATCCAAAATAAAATGACAATGATATTGTCGAATCCACTAAACAACTGTGTAACCACCTTTTAGGAAGCATTTTCTACATAAAAACCGCCCCAATAAATATGACGGTACGTAAACTCTTTTCCACTCTCTACAGTAATCACAATCTCATCTTCCGTCAATACAAGAACGTGAACAGGTACCTCTCCTTGACGTAACATCGGACTGAACAGTTGAAATTGTTTATTCAACCACTTCCGTTCCGAAAAATTTTGATAATGATGAAGCGCGAGCATTGGGTGGACCAAGTATGCTGCACCAATCAATGCAGTGGCGACGGGTGGCGCATTGATTTCCATCAAAAAGGAGAATACGAGAACGAGTGACAATACCGCATAGCCGAATTCTATTAACTCCATAAACGAGGCGCGGCTAGCAATGACATATTGAATCACACGAAACATGAGATACAAGATGATACTGACGATCAAGTACTCAGAGAACGGCGAATGTCGAAACGAGACATCAAGGTAGAACAAGACAGGTAACAACAGAACCCATTTCCAAAGATGTAAGGCGAGGTAAAACAATGATTGATCGATGAAACGACGATTGTGAACGAGCCGTTGCATATCCATGTTTCCCACCTCCGCTTAGATGATGTGGACCTTACGTTACCATTCCCTATTCTTTTAAATGATAACTAGCAATTACACGTCTAGCGAAGTTTTTCTTTTCTCTCCATCAAAGTCGCATTTAAAAGTCCTCCTAGCAAAATAACAGTTGCCGCTAAATAGAACCAAATCAATAAAACGATAAAGGCACCTAATTGTCCATAGAATTGTTCATAGTTTGCAAACTGAGAATAGTAACTGAACACATTCGATACGATTAAGATACCCACTGTAGCAAATGCAGCGCCACTCCAACTGTTTTTAAATGTTCCAGATACACTTGGTAACCATTTATAGACGAATACGAAAACGGTGAATAGGAGGCTCGACCCTACAATCCATCGAAAATAGAACCAGATTTGGGCATAGTCTGTCACGATTTCATCAATGAAAAGCACATTTGAAGATAATTCTCTAAGCGCCGTCTCAATTAATGGTACAAGTAGCGAGAACGGAAGAACGAACATAAGTGCCAATGTAATCGCGATATCTTGGATCAGACCTCTCCAAAAGGCCTTATTGCGTACAACTCGATATGCATCGTTTAATGCACGGACAAGTGACTGAACTGCCATCGATGAAATCCAAAGCGCCGGTAAGATACTGAATGATGCCAATTTCAATTTAGAATTATCAAAGATTGCCTCAATGTTCCCCTGTAACAAACGATAGCTTGCTTCTGGCATGATAAGGGACAACGCTTGAATCACGTCCCCACTTGTAAACGGTAAAAAACCGACAATCCCTAGCACAAACAATAAAAATGGGAACGTCGAAAGAATAAAATAGTAGGCCAACATTGCTGCCTGATCAAAAAAACGCTCTGTAAAAAATCGCTTGACGATTGTCAAAAATACTTGTTTCATCATTACTCTCTACTTTCTTATTTTATCTTAAAATACGGTAATTGAAATAATATTAGATTGATGAAGGATGAACTCCTGTTGCCAGGAGCTCCCTTCGATCAACTTAGCTGATTTCTTCTTTTTTCGCTTCCCACGCCTCAATATGTTCTTTACCCGGAAGATCGACCCCATCTTTGAAGAACTCTGGGTCTCTTCCGGCTTTTTTCTGAACGATATAATCATCGAGTAACGTCTTGGCGACTTTACTTAGTCGGAAAATCGCATACATGTTGACGAGTGCCATGAGTCCCATAAAGATATCTGCAATTGACCAAACAAGCCCTGCCGATCGTACGGAACCAAACATGACCATTCCGACGACAGCAATGCGATAAATGATCAAATATTGCTTTTTCTCCGAGATGAATTCGATATTCGTTTCGCCATAATAGTAATTAGCTAAGATTGAGCTAAAAGCGAATAATAGAATCGCGATTGTCATAAGCGTAGTCGCAATCGGACCAATTTCAACGAGTAATGCCTCCTGGGCAAGTTCGATTCCTTGGAAGGCTTCAGAGCCCTCCACACCTGAAATCAAGACGATCATGGCCGTTGCGGTACAGATGAATAACGTGTCCACGAATACGCTGAGCGATTGAATCAATCCCTGTTTGACGGGATGACTCACCTCGGCCGTTGCCGCGGCATTCGGTGCAGAACCCATCCCTGCCTCATTGGAGAACAATCCGCGACGAATACCTTGTAGAACAGCTGCCCCGACGGCACCACCAAACAATTGTTGTAATCCGAGAACCCCTTCCGAGAAGATGGCAGAGAACACTTGCGGCACCACATCAAGATTTGTAAAAATGACCCAAATGGCTAATAAAATATAGCCACCTGCCATGATTGGTACAATGATTCCGGACAAGGTCGAGATCGAACGAATCCCACCAAAGATAACGATTGCGGTAATAACGGATAAAATGAGTCCGACCCAAACCGTGTCGACTTCAAATACATTGTTCACTGATAAGGCAATCGTATTCGCCTGTACCGAATTGAAAGCAAATCCGAATGCGAACGTAATCAAGATAGCGAAGACAATCCCTAACCAGCGCTCTCCTAAAGCGCGTTCGATATAGTAAGCCGGTCCACCCCGCCACGCTTTACCGTCATGCACTTTATATACTTGTGCAAGTGTACTTTCGACAAAGGCAGATGCCGCTCCAATCAGAGCAATGAGCCACATCCAAAATACGGCACCCGGTCCGCCTAGAGCGATTGCCGTCGACACACCAGCGATGTTTCCCGTACCGACACGTGCAGCCGTACCGATTGCGAATGCCTGGAATGATGATACCTGACCTTTCTCATGCTTAAGTCCTTTAACAAATAAGAGCTTGAACATCTCAGGGAGCATTCGGAATTGGACAAATCCCATCCGAATCGTAAAATAGAGTCCCCCAATGATCAATACGAAAATGAGAAGATATGACCATAAATAGTCATTCACTTGCATAATCAGTTCACGAATATCCAACGATATCGCCTCCTTTTATCGGGTTTTTACCCGCTCTGAATCTGACAGAAACAGTGTGGTCACTGTACATGACTTAGAATTTCTTCACAGAGACGATGTGTCTCGAGACTATCTTCGGCAGTGACCGATGTGTTGTTCTCACCACTTAGCAGTCGGATAAACGATTCAATCATGTCAACAAATCCCCGACGCTTCAAGTTCGACTCCCACGGGTCGAGTGACCATTCCCTCATGCCGTCTCGTCCATAATCGATTATCCGCTCCACGTCACGGGTGACCCGCTTTACGGTCGGTGACATGACTTCCATCACTTCTTCGGTACAACCGTTGTCTCGGTTCATCCAACCGATTGCCTCAATCCCTCCTGCCGTGAAGTGAATCATGAGTTGTCTCAATACATCCCCTTCATACCGAGGAGTGACACGCAACCGGTCGACGGGCTGAAGGTCGGTCAAATAACGGAGCGTATCGACGACATGTACAAAGTCCTCAATTACGAATTCACGAATCGTCGCCGGCTTATACGTTCGATTCTTTTGAATGAAAACCATATTTTTATTTTCTACTTGGTTCAGCGCCTGCGTCGCTGTCGCAAATCGGCGATTGAATCCCGTGACGAGATGGACGCCTTTCTCTTTAGCGAGCATAACGAGTCGTTCCGTCTCTTCAAATGTGAACGTGATCGGTTTATCGATAAAGACATGCTTCCCTTGGCGTAAACAATACTCGGCTTGCTCATAATGAACAGCTGTCGTCGAATGAATCATGACCGCATCGATCTGTGTCATCGGAACGGCTTGAAGATCCGTATATCCCTCTTTGAAACGGTAAGTCGATCTAATGTCCTGTAACTTCTGTTCATCTCGAGAGACGAGATACACGTTGACATCCTTCAATCCGGCATATACTGGCAGATATGCTTTTTTGGCGACATCCCCAATGCCCACTACTAACATATTCATCTACTCACTCCTCCAATAATATGTAGAAAGCCCGAAGCGACTGCCTCGGGCTCACGTGATGGATACAATCTCAAAACTGGTAATCGGTTCACGAATAGCGTCTGATACAATTTGGTACACCGCATTCAGTTCCTCTTGATTATTCAGGTCCGGTACCCGATCCATCTCGACCTCGACCGTGCGAGTGTTCTGTTCTTTCGCGTGTAACTGGTATTCGACTGTATGCTTTTCCATCTTATGTCCCCCTCTTATTATACATATGTTATGTATAACCTGTTCGGAGAAAGATGAAACAAGTGAGTTCATTCTAGAAAATAGAAAATGACCGCTCAGTTGAGCGGTCATGGATTCATTACTCTGATTTCGCTTTTGCGTCACGGTCCGGACGTGGACGACGCTTCCCGAAGTATTGGTAATACTGCGTTTCAATATTACCGTTATAAAGTTTACGACGTTTCGTCGCTGGGCGACCGTACGCTTTCTCGAAGTCTTCATAGCTCGTCAACATGTAGACGCTATAACCAGGGTATTTCGCATATTGCTCCCCGATTCGCTCGTACAAGTCGATGATTTCTTCTTCTGACTGGAGACGTTCCCCATAAGGTGGGTTACCGATGATGACGCCGTACTCCTCTTTCGGTTTCAATGCGGCTGCGTCACTATGGACGAACGTGATCGCATCACGGACGTCGGCGAGTTCCGCATTGTCTTTCGCGAGTTTCACCATACGCGGGTCAAGGTCGATTCCATAGATTTTGAGCGGTTTATCCCACTCCGCTTTCTCATTCGCTTCGTTCATGGCCGCATACCACGCTTTTTTCGGGATACATGCCCAGTCCTGAGCGAAGTATTCGCGATTGATACCCGGCGCGATGTTCCGTCCGATCATCGCCGCTTCGATTGCGAGCGTACCTGACCCGGTGAACACGTCATAAAATGGCATGTCCGGACGCCAGTTCGTCAACTGAATCATCGCCGCCGCCATCGTTTCTTTAAGCGGTGCCTGGGAATGCAATTCACGGTAGCCACGACGGTGAAGAGGACCTGACGTATCAATTGTGATCGTCGCCACATCTTTCAATAGAGCGACCTCAATCGGGAATTTCGCCCCTGACTTCGGCAACCACTCCCCTTCTTTGCGATAACCGCGTTGCATCGCTTCGACAATCGCCTTTTCCGTGATCTTCTGGCAGTCACGAATGGAGAACAGTTTCGATTTGACCGAGCGACCGTCTACCGTGAACGCCGCGTCCCATGGCATGAGGTCTGTCCATGGCAACGCCACCACACCGTCAAACAATTCTGTAAACGTTGTCGCCTTGAACTCGGCAACGACGAGCTTGACCCGGTCTGCAGTCCGTAACCACATGTTGAGGCGTGGAATGTCTTCCATTTCCGCATCGATATACACGCGACCGTTCTCGACCTCACATGTGTATCCTAAATCTCTTACTTCTTTAGCTACGAGTGCCTCGATTCCCATCGCTGCCGTCGCAATCAGTTTACGTTTCGCCATTTAAACATCTCCTTCTTTCTACATTGAGTCGATTCATGTTGTACATTCTAAAAAGTTCATGAAAAAAGGAGTTCAAGTATATGTGCTTGAACTCCTTGTCGTTGTCAGTTGAGACTATGTTGTCCTGTAAGCCATGTTCTGTACTCCGGTGCTCATAACGGTCTCCCTGGCACGATGGAGTGACAATCATCTATCTGCGCACATCGGCGCCCTCCGTTCCGTTCGGTTCCGGTTCGGAAGTTCCCCTACCATAGTTTGGGTTTCTCGCTCGTGGGGTTTACCTCGTTCCACTCTGAACGTTTCCGATCAGACTCCGTCACTGTGGCACTTTCAAGAAGCGTATACCGTATCCGAAGACTTAGGTATTTCTTCTGCCGTCAACTTGCGTTGCCTACACTTATCTTTTCGTGTAGCACGATCACTACAGCCATCACAGGCTGTGCGAGCATGGACTTTCCTCAAAACTTGCGTCCCGCGATTGTCCAGACCTCATAGTCACTTCAACCATTGTAGCGGAAATTCGAGCGGTTGACAACTGAAATTCGAAACTTGATTTTACATCCCGTCAGCGCTAAAATAAGGCGTGTTCAATGAATAAGGAGGGATTTTGATGCATCAGGATGCAAAAAACGGTTGGATTCAACGTCTGACTTATGTAATCGAAATCGATGACATTAAAGTGCTCCACCCGAACAACGGCGTGTTCGCCTTCTACCGAAATAATCGTCTCGTCCGAGGGTTTGAACCGTTCGATATTAAAGCACCGAACGAACTCTCAAAACGGTCTTATCATTTTGACCATCACAATCTGGCACACTTAGAAGAGCGTTTTCCAGATGCCATTCCAGTTTTCGATGAAACAAAGGAAACGCGTCGAGGCTGGAGCGATCGGGTTCGTGTCGGTTTATGCGAAATCATCCGAGATGGCAAACTCAGTTTCGAGCATATTGATGACCAAGGAAACGTATTAGAAGCGAGTATCCGTTGGTGTGGTGAAGCCATCACCATGGATTAAATAAACGAAGCCGCCGCTCCTTATGGAGCGAGCGGCTTTTTTGATCAAGTCGTTTCGAGGACTGGTGTGTCTTCTTCAACGATCGGCGGTTCATATGTTGTCGTCACAACTTTTTCACGGATGTCCGTCGGTTTAAGGATGACCGTGAGATGCTGAGTCGTGTCTCCTCTTACAGGAAACTTGCCAGGGACATGGAGGGCCTCATACATCACCTTGCCCTCTGAATCTAGAACGGTCACCGTGCCTTTTCGTGTCGTGTGCAACGTGAACGTCAACTCGTCCGTCGCTTCGACGGAAATCGAGGTCTTTAACGTATTGACGTATTCAATCGTCCGACTTGTATAACGTTTATATTTTCCGTCCGTCACTTGCCCAACGATTCGATATTGACCGCTTGGTAGCCAGTCCCCGTTCGAATACATCGTGAACGATCGGTTCGGTGTGAGCGTTTTGACTTTCTTGCTCCCTTGATACAACGAGAACGTTGATTTGAGATTGGAATGATTCATTACACTCAGTTTAACGTTTTTGACATATCGACTCTCCCATACGGAAGGGGTTGAGATATGAATCGGGCGCGCTGTTGCTTCAAGCAGCTTCATCGTATTTAATTCTGTATACGATTTACCTGAAGCGCGCGGCATTTTCGCAAGTAAATGATCGACCTCACCCGGTGTCAAATATGGATTGATCGATTTCACGAGTGCGAGGCTTGCCGTGACCATCGGTGCCGCCATGGACGTCCCGTCCATATAGACAAAGCGATTATTCACTCCAAGTGATAAAATGTTCACCCCAGGCGCGACGATTCTCACATGGTCATCCATATTGCTAAAGCTCGCAATTCGGTGGCGAGAGTCGATGGCTCCGACCGCAATCACTTCGTTCATGCTGGCAGGAAACGATGTCTGACGTTTCCCATCGTTTCCGGATGAAGCAACAACGATGACGCCCTTCGCTCGCGCACGCTTGATGGATGTCGCCAAGCGGGTATCGTAGTCATCTCCACCCAAAGACAAGTTGATAATGGTCGCGCCTTTGGCGACCGCTGTATCGACCGCTTTCGCGACTGTCCATGAATCGGTGGATTCCGAGTTTTTACCGTAGAATACGTTGTAGAAGTGATAGCGAACATTAGGTGCAAGTCCGGCAATGCCGACTCGATTATGTTTCCCCGCCATAATTCCAGCAGTATGCGTGCCATGGACGTCAGCCGTATAAGGGCCGATCATCGAATTGACAACACGAGGTACGTTTTTTAAGTCCATATGATTACGATCAGCCGAAGAATCAATCAAGGCGATGACGATGTCAGAGGCACCGCGCGTTTTACTCCAAGCCAAATCGGTTCCGATTTGACGTACATAATATTGACTCGTGACACGTGGTTCCGAGACAACATAACCGTGTTTTTCAAGGATGACAGGTTTCGCAGCATCTACTCCGACCGGCAGTAAAAGAGCAAGCGCTGTCAAAAGGGCAATCTTTTTCATTCCTTCCGCTCCATTCCAAACTTACAAAGTGATTTTATTATCTCAAACTTTGGATTAGATTTCCCTTTTTTTGAATAAAAAGTTGTCGGAAAGTTTACCAATAACTCGTTTCGTCCGGGTGTAACATATCGAACTCGACGATTCGGCCGATTGTCAAGTACGTATAGTAGCGGGCTAGTTCGACTCGACTCGGGTCGGGACGGAACCCTTCGAGGTCTTCACCAAGCGGAGAACCATCAATTGTCTCGAATTGCTGACAAAAAAAAGACTCTGTTTCGGCATTCCAGACGATTCGATCTCCGATATACCCGCTTCCGAAGCGGATGTAGTCGATGATGGACGGAACGATGACTTCCGCAGGCAAACGTTCACTCATACGACCGACCAATTCATATCGTAGGCGATCTGCCTGGTCAGCTTCCTCTAGGGAGGCACATTTTAATACTTCTTTATTGATTTCTATCAATACGACATAATCCCCAGGCTCGATGGAGAGCTTCATCGCCTCACCTCACTTTTCATAGCTTCATCGGATTCTCTACATGTGAGTATTCGAGATAAAATGTGGGAATCCTGTCCACTCCTCATTTTTTTCCAAATGTCAGTTGAATTCGCAACGTCCAAGATGTTTTTGTTATACTGAACATATGAAGTTAGAGAGGAAGTGCATCATGGCCAAACGACCGTTGACCCCTCGTGAAAGTGAGTTGATTGCGACTGCGCTGTTTGTTGTCGGAAGCGTCCCTTATTCGGGACACATCGATCGTCTCGAATCCCTCACCTTACGTGACATCGCTGATGACTTTATTAACGGAACCTCCACTTCCGCAGATGCGATGGAGGCACTCGATCAGTATATTTATGTTCGACGTCATCGTTTTAAAAACGTGACCCCTCATAACCTCTGGACATTAGATGACCGAACGGAACAGGAAGCGTTGCGTCACATCTCGAAACGTCCAGAACTACAGAAGGGACAAACATTGAATAAGCGGAATCAACCGTTTCAAGTGGGACAAGATATCGAATTCAAGGTAGACAAGCATGTCGACCGAGGACAGTTCCGAATTTATATCGGAAAACAACAGGGTTATACGTGTAAAGCTCAATCAAAGGAACGCGAGAAACTGAAATCGGTATCTGGATGGATCACCCATATCGATCTGAAAGACCGATTAGTCTTCGTCAACGTGACAGACTTTGGTCGCCTCCCTATCGAATCCTCGATGAAACAAGAGCTCGAGTCGATGAGTACGTCACTGCTCGGATGGTTCGCTACGGCCACCATTCCTTCTGAAGAAGAAGCCCTTCTCGCAAAACGAATGATTGCCACGCTACAGCGGCGCGATCAACCTTACTGGTTTAGTCTCACGACCGCGATGAACCATCCTCGACCTGAACATGTGAAGCGTTGGGGGACAGTGGTCAATCTCCTCGTGAAAGCGAGCAATGGTGACCAAAAAGCCATTCAGACACTCGAAACTCAAGAAGACAAATATTTTAAAGATGCTTTTATCCGCGCACTCCGTGCCCTACATGAAAATATGACAAAGTAATTGAATGAAACGAATACGACATGAGGTGACTCGCGAAGAGTCACCTCATTTGACGTAAACTAGTGATGAAGGGAACATATTTATGCGAATACTCATCGTAGAAGACGATCCATCAATTTTACGCCTTGTGAAGGAGACCTTCGAGGATGCGGGTCATGAGGTGATAACGGCGACTGATGGGAAGACAGGCGAAGAACGTTTTACGATGCATCCGATCGATGCTGCGATTGTCGACATCATGCTCCCCGGGCTTGATGGCCGTGAATTGTGTCGACGACTCAAGGCGTCTCTCGATATACCCGTCATCCTTTTGACCGCTCTTGATGAATGGGAGGATAAACGCCAAGGTTTCGAGTACGGGGCAGACGACTATGTGACCAAGCCGTTCATCCCAGAGGAGTTACTGTTCCGATTGCAAGCCGTCTCGCGTCGATATCAACGCTCGGCCGCTTCTCAAATTCAAGCCGGTCCGCTCCACTTGGATTTGAGAGAATATGAGGTACGTTTAGACGATCAGTTACTCTATCTCCCTAAAAAAGAGTTCGAGCTCTTGTTTCAATTAGCCTCGTTTCCAGGGAGGGTATATCGACGGGAGGAATTGATTGAACTCATATGGGGATTTGATTTCGAAGGAGATGAGCGGACGGTCGACGTGCATATCAAACGTCTCCGTCACCGTTTCGACCATCCAGCTCTGACGATTCGTACCGTTCGAGGCGTTGGATACTCGCTTGAGGTGAACGCATGAAAACTCTTTATACGCGAATCATCGTGACGATGTTTTTGATTTTACTTTTATCAGGGGCAATCTCCTTATTGGTCAGTAATGTCGCTTACTATACGTGGTGGCAACCATCCTATAGCGAGAAAACGGAACGGGTCGCCAAAATGGCAGAGTCGTATATTGAGGAACATACCGACTTAGATCATGATGCCTTCTACACCTTTTTAGCCGCGACCGGATATCAATTGGTCGTCGTGGACGCAACGAACGAGCGCCAACGATTTGGCGGTGAGTTTCGAGACGAGACCATCTCTGATTCGGTAGTCCAATCTGTACGGAATGGGTCACCCTATCAAGGAATGCGTGACTTCCCGTTTCATCTCTTCTTGCTCGGATTGTTCGATAACGAATTAAAGAACACATATGGATTTACACTTGAAAACGGAGACGTCATCTTTATCCGTCCGGATTTGAGTGCCCAAATCCGCGAACTACATCTGTTCGTCGGTCTATTTTTTGCGCTCGTCACGCTATTAGCATTTGGCTTGATCGCCATTTCGACAAGGTCCCTCGTCCGTCCGTTACATACGCTCACGAAAGCAACCACATCCGTCGCCATGCGTAAAGCTCCGGAACACCTCCCCATCGAGCGACAAGATGAAATTGGGACGTTGGCACGTCAATTTCAATATATGTCGAATGAGATTGATCGGACAGAAGCGAGACAACGGCGATTTGTTTCGAATGTCTCCCATGAATTTCAATCTCCGTTGACCTCCCTAGTTGGGTATGCTGAGAAATTGTCTGACGAAACCGAAGGAGAATCGAAGGAATATGCGCTTGTCATTGAGCAGGAAACGAAGCGTCTGTCCCAATTGACGAAACAACTCCTGCTGTTATCACGATTGGATGAAAACCCACCAATCCTCGAGACAAATGTGAATGTGCTGCAATCAGTATCCGAAGTCATTCAAATGAACGCCTTCGCCCTTGATCAAAAAGGAATTGCCGTCGTTACCGATATTCCACAGGATGCGGAATTGATGAGCGATCCGGTTCTACTCGCACAAGTTTGGAACAACTTACTGGTGAACGCCATCCATGCTTCACATGATGGAGGTACCATCCACATCACTTGTACGCTTGACCCAGGTCTCGTCATCTCGTTCACGGATGAAGGGATTGGAATGGACGAGGAGACGAAAGAGCACCTCTTCGATCGCTTCTATCGCGGTGACAAAGCTCGAACGAGTCAGGGGACCGGTCTCGGTCTCGCCATCACATCAGATATCATCGAATTACATGGTGGAAAGATTACAGTCGAATCAAGCATAGGAATCGGTACCACGATTCATCTACATTTTTGATGTCGTTCATATTCTGTTCATAAAGATTGCTTACACTTCCTTCATCAGCACTTGAAGGAGGTTTTTTTATGCAGTTAGGTTGGAAAGAGATGTGGCGACAGAAAAGAAAATTTTCCATGTTGTTCGTCATCACATTATTGATTGTCATGTTGACGACGCTCATCACAGGGCTAGCAGACGGCCTCGCATATGATAACGGTTCTGCTCTGCATGAATTGAATGCTACGACCTATCGACTAGATCCGGACTCAGAAGGTCAATTGACACGATCGTTCATCGAGGTCACGAAGGATACATCAAAAGAGACGATGAGCGTCCGACCGCTAACGGTCACCATTGACGGTAAAAAAGAAGAGGTGACACTATTCGCTCTTCCAAAAGATAGCAATATCGGTCCTGTTTCCCCCCTTAGAAAAGGTGAGGTTGTTTTCGATCCTAGTCTTTCAGAAAATCTTAGACCAGGTGATCCGTTGATCGACTTCGCTTCCAACTACCGGTTTACGATTGCCGGTGAGTCACTAGGACGCTATAGTCATGGACCAGTGATGTACACGACGAATGAGACGTGGTTCGATTATTTAAATCATTCCGAACAACGTCCATATGTATCTGCTGAGATTGGAACGGAATCTACGGTATCCGATGCGCTCGTCATGAGTCAACAAGATTTGATTGAGTCGGTCCCTGGATATAGTGCCGAACAAAGTACGTTCACAATGATGCGTGCCTTTCTACTCGTAATCGGAACGTTTATTTTGACCGCCTTCTTTTATTTATTCACGCTTCAAAAATTACCTGAACTCGGAATTCTGAAGGCAATCGGTTTATCACCACGCGTCATCGGACGTGCACTGCTCTTTCAGGTCATCGTCATCGTTTCCGCAGCAGTCGCCACGTCGATTGGGATCATGTACATCGTCGACGCGTTGATTCCATCGACCCTACCGTTTCTTATTGACTTCGGTCATGTCGCGCTATTCGGCTCCATGTTCATCTTTTTATCGGTTATCGGCGCATTGCTACCGTTATGGAAACTCCGTCAAGTCGACGCAATTGAAATCATAGGAGGAAAAGCATCATGAGGTTAAGCCATGTATCACATCAGTTTGACGGTCATCTCGTATTGAATGACATCGAGTTACATGTATCACCAGGCGAATGTGTCGCCATCGTCGGTCCGAGTGGCAGCGGGAAGAGTACGTTGTTATACATCCTCGGACTATTGCGAAAACCAGATCAAGGAGCATTCTTCATGGACGAACGCGACGTGTTCGAATTGGATGAGGAAGCACTTCGTCTGTTACGCCTACATGAAGTCGGGTTCGTGTTTCAGCAGGCTCATCTGATTCCCTACTTGACGGTGCTAGAACAACTTGAATTGATTCAGGAGAAAAGAAAAATCGATGCGAAACAACTATTGACCAACCTCGGCTTAGGACACCGTCTGCACCAACTCCCGACGACCTTATCAGGAGGTGAAAAGCAACGAGTCGCCGTCGCACGGGCGTTGGTCAACTCCCCGCAGCTCATTTTGGCAGATGAACCGACAGCGAGTCTAGACTATGAGAATGGACGTCGTGTGATGGAACTATTAGCCGAACAGGCTCATGAAGAAGGGAGACGTGTCGTCGTCATCACACATGATGAACGGATGCTCGATGTGTGTGATCGTGTCCTTCGCGTGATTGACGGTACCTTGACCGAAGTCAACAAGGAAGAACGGCATCACGAAGACAGATTTGATGCAATTGATAAGTGAGCCATCCACCCAGGCGAATGGTGACGCTGATTGCCCCCTCCTCCGAGACGGCCGCTTCTTCAATCGTCATCAGTCGTTCGGTGATATGATTCGATTCGAGTTGAATCCCCGAGAGGCAGGAGAATGCGCGGACGATTTCAGCCGGTCGACACCCGACTAGACGCGCAATCTCTTGAACCTCGGTCAGGAGGGTCGTTTTGTTATAGAAAAAGTAACGGTCTAGCAACAAGTCGAACACCAGACCGACCACTCGATCATCTCCCTCGCACGTCCATGAAAATGTTACTCCTCGATCTAGTGTCCCCTCCCGATTGCTCAGTACTTGTTGAATCATTTGAAAGATATCTATCCTCCCCATAACATCCCTCACCTCTCTTAATTGTCACTTCATGATATCGCTAATGAGCACGTCGCTCGAAGCATCGTGTTGTCTTGATGATAGCCGTTTATGCTACTTATACTTCCTTCTTATGTAAGAAAAGAGGACCTCATCTGTATCTTTCGGGTACAATAACGATGAAAGGGGTCGGTCTTTTTGAAACGAAAATGGCAAATTGGATTAGCATCATTATTCACAGGTTATTATGCGGTCAGTTATTACGCCTTTAAGCGAATGACGAGAGGAAAGCGGAAGACACCGGAGATGTTACTTGCTCCGTATACGGATGAGGATCGTACATTCTATCATGACGTCCCATTCGAGCATGTCTCGATTCAATCGCGCGATGATTACCGTCTCTACGGTCGTATTTATCGGAATGAAGGTTCGACAAAATGGATCGTATTCGTCCATGGATATACGGCATCTCATAGTTTCATGGCACCTCACCTCGCCATGTTCCACCGGCTCGGATTCAACTTACTCGCCGTCGATTTACGTTCACATGGGGAGTCTGAAGGAGTGTACGCATCATATGGGTATCACGAAAAAATCGATATGATCGATTGGGTTGACTGGTTAAGAGAAAATGAAACGGTCGAGACGGTCGGTCTCCATGGTGTATCGATGGGTGCTGCGACCGTTTTACAGACGACCCCGCTCACCGAAGTAGATTTCACTATCGCGGAGTGTCCGTTTGATGATATGAAACAATTGATGCGTTATCAATTGAAGGAGTTACACCACATCCCTGCCGAGCTTTTCCTACCAGGAATCAATTATTTCTTATGGTCTCGCGCCGGGTTCACCATGAATCAAGTTCAGCCTAAAAAGGCCGTCACGGAAACGACGACCCCCATCTTGTTCGTTCACGGCTCAAAAGACGACTTCGTTCCAACTTGGATGTCAGTCGAGATGAACGCTTTAAACCGGACAAACGATATAAAATTGATTGACGGTGCCGAACATACCGATTGTATCATCAAGGACGCTGCCGGCTACGAAGAGGCAGTCACGAACTTTTTGTATCGACATGGATTGGGCCGGCAATTAAGTCAAGGAGTACATGAATCACCATAACCGGCCATAATACACCCATTCCTAGATAAAGGAGAGCGAGTCCGAAACCGACGACGCCCGTCGTGAGGACTCCTTTAATCCCTTGATAGGCATGGGCCATACCGAACAGTGCACCTCCGATGACGGCGAGCGTCAGGTTCGGCGCTTCTATATAGAGCGTGATCGTATACAAGAGCACTCCTCTGAAAATGAATTCCTCGGTCACGCCTGCTGTGACCGAGACGGCACTCCAAGCCTGTTCTTCAGATTTAGTTCGGGGGAGGAGCAGTTTCTCTAAGTCCAGTTCATAGTATGGGCGCAAGGTATTTCGAAGTCTGGCAGAAGTTTTGACTAGTAAATAGAAGACGAGCGTAAAGGTAACAAGGATGCATGATAAATAAAAGACTTGCCATGCCCCTTCGTTGCCGGGTTCTGGCGCCAATCTTAATCCAACTTCAGATGGCGGTACTTGAAATAAGAATATGAGGGCAACGATTAATAAACTGAGCCCCCAAGCTGATTTTACAGTCTGTTCATATACCCAAGTACGTCCTTTCGTTTCGATTAAGGGGCGAATTAATCTCGCATTGAAGATTTGAACAATCAGCATATAGCCGATGATGGCTGAAAAAACGAGTCGTTCGAGCATCCATATCCACTCCTGTCCTTCCTCTTAGCTATATGCTACACTATTCGGGTATTGTCTAAAAGCTAGGAGGCGGTATCTTGAAGCGAATGATGCTGCGACTGACCGGTTTCATCATTGTACTCGTGCTATTGCTCGGTGCAGTCGGCTGGCTCGGTCAACATGATAAAGTGAATAATGGATTATATCGTGTGTACTACGGGGAACATGGTGTCCCGAATACACATATCGACATCTATCAAGACGCGGCTGAAACGTACGACGTCGATTGGCGATTACTTGCAGCCGTACATCGTGTAGAGACGATCTTTTCGCATAGTTCCTCGATGCGATCATCTGTCGGTGCAATCGGTCCCTTTCAATTCATGCCTCGTACGTGGCTAGGATGGGAATATGATACCGATGACGTAAAAGGCGATGTCCCAGAAGACGAAGTCGATTTGACAGACCTCTCATTGATTGAACAATATGGAGGACTCGGTCGCGATGGCAATGGGGATGGAAAAGCAGATCCACATAGCTTGGTTGATTCTGCCCATACAGCGGCGTATTATTTAAGTGAGCATGGAGGCAGAACATCTGATTCAATCTCATCGATTCGTAACGCCATCTATGAATACAACCGAAGTGAGCAGTACGTCAATGATGTGATGACATACTTCGAAAACTATGAATCCGGGATCACGTATATGCCAGATGAACGTGACACATTTAGTCAACATGTCGCTTATTACACAATTCGTTATATCGAGTGGTTTAAGACACTCGGCTGATGCTTACATGAAAAAGTGAGGAATGGAAATGAATACGCATGTAGAAGAAGTAACCATCCGCGTCAAATCAATCTTCAATGAAGATAAAACGAAACGTTATATGCGAACGTATGAATTCACCGACGTGGAGGACGGGGTCATCTGCGCCGTCATCATTTATTCACCGCGGATGAGCGATGCCTTTTTGTCCGGCACGACGACACAGCGTGCTTATATGCTGATGCAAAATCATTTGACCCACCCAATACGAGAGATGCGTGTCATCAGCCTCGTTCCGACGCTCGCCGTCAATGATAATCTTCCATATGTGGAATCGCAGCTCGATGAGACGAACTATCATTACGTCGAAGAGACGCTTCAAGAAGTAGAGGCCAGTGGCGGGATGATTATCGTCGGTTGGGGTTCACCAGGTCGATTGATGCATCACGCGACATCTTATAAGTCGCTCTTTGCGGATTATGAGGCAAATATGTATTGCATCGGTACGACAGCTAAAGGCGAACCACAACAGATTCGAATGGCGAATGAAAACACCGTCCTTGAGGCGTTCAACAATGAATCGGTCAAACCGAAGTTCCGCATCGTGAAAGAAACGAAGAAAGACGACTCTCCGTGAGTCGTCTCAGGCTGTTGATGAATCAAATCGCCATGTGCGATTTGATTCTTTTTTTATGTTTAACGAGATTGAGGCATTCTTTGCGAAGTGGACGTAGCGTTTACCAACTTATTTCTTCGCTTAGACCGTTTCGAAGAATAGATCAGGCTATTTCTTTGGAAGACGAGGAGCCACAGAAAATAGCTAAATGAGCACTACAAGTGTTGGCCATTCGTGTGACTCGTCCTACGGCGCCCCGACTCCTACAGGAACGCAATCCAACGGAGACCCAGCAGTGACTTCAGTCGCGATGCGGCTCCGGGATTGCCTGTGGAAAGCGTGGGCGCCGGAAGGACGAGTTCGAACATGTTATTTGTCAACAAGCTGACGAATCTCCGTGAGTCGTCTTTTCATATGCCGATCAAAATGGAAAGGCCGAACAGTATGAAAAATATACCGGACCATATGTAATCGGACGGTTTGACGTCAATCCGCTCATAGACGGTCCGTTTTCCACTTGTGAACCCCCTCGCCTCCATCGAGAAGGCGACACGTTCAGCACGTCGAATCGAACCTGCCAACAGCGGGAGAAGTAGTTTCGGTACATGTCGGATCCGTTCCCATTTCGTATCGAGCGGAACACCGCGTAGACGATGCGCGTATTGAAGCTGATGCATCTCCCGTTGCATTAACGGGAGGAAACGGAATCCGACGAGCGCGCTATAGGCAATCGTCGGCGAAAGCCTCGCCTGTTGCATCAAACTCATGACGAAACGTTTCGAATCGGTCGTCAACATGAAGAGGAGCGACAGTACGGTGAATGCCAACACACGCAGACTAAGAGACGTAGCGACGCGTGCCTCTTCTTTTGAAATGTCTTGACCAAGAAGGGTCACCCACGTCTCTCCTCCGAGCTCCTTCCCAAACACGAGCGTCGTCCAAAACGTCCCAATCGCCGTGACGAGAAATGGGATCAAGAACAGGCTCCACTTCTTCCAGGACACGTCTGTCGCCAGAAATTGAATCGTCAATGTACCGACAATGATGACGAGCGGGGTCCACGGGTTATAAAACAAGGCCAACCCGAACATGATGATCGTCATCGTCCCAAACTTGATCGTCGGATTCATATCATGGAGTGACATCGCTCTCGACCTCCCGCTAGTCGATAACGACGAAGTCTCTCCGTGTCCTCCCAAAGCTCATCCCCGAATGGTCCTGAGAGTTCCCCATCCTTCATCAAATAGAACGTATTGGCGATATGGGCGAACGATAAGTCATGGGTCACGAACAAGATGGTCTGTCCCTTATCCGCATGTCGCTTCATCAATTTCTCAAGGGCATGGAGTGCCGGTTCATCCTGCCCTGCCGTCGGTTCATCGAAGGCAAGCAACTGTTTGTTTGAAAGTAACTGGATCCCGACGGCGAGTCGTCGCTTCTGTCCATGACTGAGCGATAGTGGATGAAGAGACCGTTTATCCGCAAGGGATAGCTCCTCCAATACGATATCAATCGACTCCTCATGACCAAACTGTAGTTCTTGCTCGACCGAGTACATGAAAAATAAGTGTTCCGGAGATTGAGGGACAAGTCCGACTCGGCGATCACTCTCCGTCAAACTTCGTAAAAACGTCGACTTCCCGCTCCCATTTGGACCCAATATGGCGATCACTTCCCCAATACGAGCTGTTAGGGTCACGCCTTTTAATCGAAATGTGTCGCGCACCACCTCGTCGACCACATAGTGCTCGCCTTCTTGTTGTGATGCAGAAGTTCGTGTGAATGAAAAATCATCGACCGGTTGAAACGGTTCGTTCCGTACAATCCGCCCTTGATCGAGTTCGATATGCCAATCAAAAAAGTCTCCCCATAAGTGCGCGCGATGTTCGACGACGATGACGTTCACGTTGTCCAAGTGATCGAGCCAGTCGACGAATCGATTCGCGGTCACTGGGTCAAGGTGTGTCAACGGCTCATCGAGAAGCAACCATTCCGGTTGTCCGACCAGGGCGCAAGCGACGGCGATCCGCTGTTTCTCCCCGCCTGACAAGGAATCGATGTGACGATTTCGGTAATCAGTCAGTTGGAGTGACTCGAGAATCTCCGTCACGCGCTGATCGATGACCTCGACCGGCGTCTGCAAATTTTCGAGTGTGAAGATGAGTTCTTCGTCCACCCGTTCCATCACGAACTGCGTGTCCGGGTCTTGGAATACAGTCCCGACCCGCTGATTGATCTCACCTGGTTCGTAGTCGTCGTGTGAGCGACCCAATAGTTCGAGTCTGCCTTCAAGGATTCCATCACAATTCTCTGGATAGAGACGGTTGAACAGCGCGAGCAGGGTCGACTTCCCGCTTCCGCTCGCTCCTGTCAAAATCGTGCGCCCAGGTTTAATGGATAGTGACACATCTTTGATGATGGTGTCCTGACTCTCGGGGAACCGGAATGAAAGCGATTCTGTCTCAACCATGGACGTTCCCACTCCGAGCGATCGCATAGCCACGAAGCGACCCCGTCTTGAGCAACAGGTCACTGAGCAACTTCCCACCGATTCCTGCGATGACCATGCCACTGACCGCCCGCAGCCCGAACATCGTCGCCACATATCCCGGTTCAAGCATCGCAAATCCGCTCATGAAGTAGGTGTACACGAAACTCGTGACGGCCGAGCCAAATCCAGCTAGCATGAGAACCCATAGCTCATATCGACGATAGCCCGTCATCGCAAAGACAGCTTCCGCCCCAAGACCTTGGACGATGCCGACCAAGATGATGCGGGGTCCGATCGCATTTCCAATCAACATCTCAATCGTCGCTGCCATCACTTCCGAGATGAAGGCAGCACCCGGCTTCCGGATGATATACGCCGAAATGATTGACACGATGAACCAGATACCGAAGATCCACTCATAGGCGATCGGTCCAATCAACCCTGCCCATAAGTTCCCGATATGGACAAACAATAAGTAGACGACGGCAAAGACGACAGACAATACGGAGACGAGGACGACCTCTTTCAATTTCCACGATTTAAGCATGTTGACCTCCATGTGACGGACTGTTCACACTGAACGTCACCGTCATGACGACGTGGCGATTCTTTTCGCGCGTCCGGTTGAACGCCGCCTCGTAATACGAGAACACATCATCTAAGTTCCCATGAATGCCTGACGCGTAGTGCATGGAGTCATTATAGACACCCGCCTGTTTCGCTTGCTCGATTTCATCATAGATGAGATCCATGTAGTGCTCCGCCCCCATCGGATAAAGCGCGAACTGTGACGAGACATACTGTTCTCTTGAAATTCCGTTCAATGGTTGTGGTGGTGCCTCGAGCGCCTCATCCCCTGCCGAATCTCCCGGACATCCGACAGAGAAGGTTCCGCTCATCGAGACATGGCGTCCTTCCTTCGAAGCCAGGCTCAACACGGTCCTTGCGACGTCGAATACGTGCTCGGCGCGACCTCGGATCACGGTCGACACGTCATCCGTATGTCGCCACACACCCGTCATATTCGTTCCTTTCAATGCCCCTTTGATCGTCCCGACAAAGTCATCTGTCATCGGGCTAAGCGTGAAGCGAAATCCGACAATCGGACTCGTGCCACATGATTCATTCATCTTGTTTCCCCCTCTATATGTGTTTGCATAAAAAAAGCCGCATTCATGAGAATGCAGCAACAAAATCTATACAAACTTGCATAGAGAAAGTGCCGCACTTCCTCACGCCAGTATTACCTGGATCGAGTTATAAGGGATCGGAGCCATGCTCACATCTCAGCCGAGGCACCCCTAGTGCAGTCATTGATATGCGGTTACTTATGCAGTCACAGTATAGCGATGTTTTGTCAGTTTGTAAACGGTCAATCTGAATAGGTGACGAGTTGGCCAGTACCAGGAAGTGGGTCATGGAACGAATCCCACTCCGCTACCATCTCCTCATCCGTCAACAAGCAGGCGTCAAGTGATTGCTCGACCGCCTCCCGGTCCATTCGTTGACCGATGAGGACCAATTCGTTCTGTCGGTCTCCGTACGGCTCGATGTAATCTTCACGCAGTTCAGGTTCTGAGGCGAACATGGCCTCTCGTTCACTCTCCGGAAGGGTCGCTAACCAACGACCGGCATGTTCGAGCGTCGATGCGTATCCGGCCTGGGAGAAGAGACAGGCAAGGTCGTTCCGTGACGCGATCCACAAGAAGCCTTTGGCACGGACTATTTCTTCAGGATAGTGCTCCATCCAATTCATCAAGCGCTCAGGGTGGAACGGTCGACGACGACGGTAGACGAACGAGCTGATGCCATACTCCTCCGTTTCCGGCGTATGTTCTTCTGCCTCAAGTTCTTGAATCCATCCCGCCGCGCGCATCGCCTGATCGAAATCGAACAACTGGACGTCGAGTAGATCGTCTAACGCTACGTCGGAGTATGTTGAAGTCAATAATCGGGCGCTCGGGTTGAGTGTCTTAAGTAGCCCCTTCATCTCCTGCAGTTCCGCTTCAGACACCCGGTCTGCCTTATTCAACACGATGATATCCGCAAATTCGACTTGGTCGACGAGTAGGTCGACGACTTCACGGACATCTCCTGTATCGACGGCTTGTTGACGTTCCATGAGCGATTCACCAGAATTGAAATCTTTGAAGAAGCGGTACGCATCGACGACGGTGACCATCGCATCGATATAGACACGGCTCGTCAAATCGATTCCGAGCGCATCATCGGCATACGTGAACGTCTGCGCAACGGGAATCGGTTCAGAGATACCAGAAGACTCGATGATGATGCCATCGAGGTCGCGATCCTTTGTCAACTCATAGACCGCTGTCAGCAAATCCTCACGGAGCGTACAACAGATGCACCCGTTCGAGAGTTCGACTAATTTTTCATCGGTACGGGAGAAACCACCCTGTTCAATCAATTTCTCATCGATGTTCAACTCGCTCATATCGTTCACGATGACCGCATATTTTTTATCTTCCCGGTTATGTAAGATGTGGTTGAGCAGTGTCGTCTTTCCGCTACCAAGATAACCCGAGAGTACCGTGATTGGAATTCGTTTCATGTTAGTGAACCTCCATTAAATCGTAATCATTACTTTTTACATATTGAAACGACTGATTCGATTTGTCAACAAAAAAACACGCCATACGGACGTGTTTTGAAAAACATGCTCTTATTCTTCCAACGCTTTTCGTTCTGCTTCCGAGCGGGGATAGGCGTTCGCTTGCCACTCCGCCCGATAGATGGAGTCGAGTTGCGTCAACCCGACCTCATCCTCGTCCTTGTCAGAATCGACACTCGGCACCTCGTCCCATTTTGGGTCGAGATAAGAATGTTCTTCTTCCCGCGCTCGATTTTCTTGCAACTTTTGAATCCCCATCTTGACCGCTGCCGCAACTGCCAACCCAATACCCGCTCGAACTAACAGTCGTTTCACCATTACATGTCCTCCTCAACGCCCAAAGCGATAAAGCGGCATCCCTTTCACCTCTGTATCGATGATAAATACCGATCCAGCATCCGGATATTCGGCTAACGCTTCCTCATCCATCCCCTCACGAGCCGTCGTGATGGCCAATCGATTGAGCCCATCCCCGATGAAGGCGCAGGATGTGACATTCGGTGCAGGAACGTGAACTTCTAACAGCTTTTCACCGGTTGATGGATTCCAGCGAGATACTTTACTCCCGGCGTAATGCGCAATCCATAGACATCCTTCCGTATCCGATGTCATACCATCTGGGAAACCATCCTCGTCCGCGAAATCGATGACGACCTTTCCGTTCGATAATGTGCCGGCCTTCATGTCAAAATCATATTGGCGAATCGTTTCAGTCGGTGTATCGATATGATAAAAAACGGAATGGTCAGGAGACCACGTCAACCCGTTCGAAAGTGTGAGCTCATCCATGAGTGTCGTCGTCGTCCCATCCCGATCGACACGATACAATGTCGCTTGATTCTCTTTGTCTTCGAGATGAAGTGTTCCGGCGAAGATTCGACCGTATGGATCGGCTTTTCCGTCATTGAACCGCAATTGACCGTCCGGATCATCCAACTCGACAATCTTCTTCAAGTCCCGATTGATCTCATCCCACTCATAAATGCCGTCCTTCAAACCGAGGACAACGCCATCCGTCACTTTCGGAATGACGAAACCGACTTGTTTTCCGACTTCAAACGACGAGATTTCATCCTCACGTTCGTCATACCACCACAACGTATGGCTTTCGATATCTACCCAATAAAACCGCTTCAGCTCGGCATCCCAACACGGACCTTCACCAAGCGTATTTCGTACACGAATCCACAACGACGCATCTACTTTCTCCATCACTTAGCCTCCACTCTATCCATTAGTTCAGAAATCTATTCCCCTCTCGCATCGGGACTATGCATGAATCCAGAAAATCGTGATGGATTTTCACCGTCGTCCGTTCGGTCTGCTATAGTGAAAGAAACGTAGCGAGGGAGTGAATGGCTTGTCGAAATGGGATGAACGATTTAGTTCGGAAGAATATGTGTATGGGACAGAGCCAAACGACTTTTTACGCGAATGGGTCACATCTCGCCAGCTTGGAGGGAAACGTGTATTGGCCATCGCCGAGGGGGAAGGTCGAAACGCGGTATGGCTCGCCACGCTCGGCTATGAAGTCGAAATGTGGGACGCTTCGAAAGTGGGGCTCGAAAAGGCGAAGCGCTTGGCGACGTCACGAAACGTGTCCATTCAGACGAAACAGATTGACTTGAATGAAGCGGACTGGCCAAACGAGGCGTATGACATGGTCCTCTGTATCTTTGGCCACTTTCGTCCACATGTCAGAGAAAAGGTGTTCACGGGTATCCAACAAACGCTTCGACCTGGTGGCGTATTCCTGACTGAAGTTTACTCTACACATCAACTTGATTACGGGACAGGCGGACCAAAAGATGCCTCACTTCTATACACCGAAGAGATGTTCCGCCAACTAGAGGACGATTTCGTACCGCTCGTCTTACACGAGACGGTCGTCTGGCGAGAAGAAGGCACGCTCCATCACGGCGAATCAGCTGTGATTCAATATGTCGGGCAAAAATGGTAAACGAATGGCCTCCCCGAGATTCGGAGAGGCCATTTTTTACTTCGCGCCTTCGACGTTCATATGCTTACTGCGGAGTTGTCCGCATGCCGCATCGATATCTGTCCCGTGTTCGAGACGGACACCTGTGTTGACGCCACGTTTTTTCAAGATGTCGTAGAACGCCATGATGTCCTCAGGCGTGCTTCGCTCATATTGGATGTGCTCGTTGACCGGGTTGTATGGAATCAAATTGATGTAAGACTTGTCTTTGATGTCTTCAATCAAGTCAGCGAGTTCTTCCGCATGTTCCGGTAAATCGTTCACTTTCGAGAGTAGGATATACTCGAACGTGATTCGTTTGTTCGTCTTCTCGACGTAGTAACGAATCGATGGCATGAGTTTATCGAGCGGGAACGCCCGGTTGATTTTCATGATACGTGTACGTAATTCATCGTTTGGCGCATGCAGAGAGAGCGCCAAGTTGATACGTAGATCAAGGTCTGCGAACTTGTAAATCTTATCCGCGAGACCACTCGTCGACACGTTGATCTTACGTGGGGCGATCGCAAGTCCACGCTCATCTTTGACGACACGCAAGAAGTCGACCAAGTTGTCGAAGTTATCGAACGGTTCGCCGATTCCCATGACGACGATATGGCTGACGCGGTCCCCTTCACCCTCTTCATCGAGGAAGTGTTGGACGGTCATGATTTGCTCGACGACCTCACCCGCCGTCAAGTCACGCGTCTTTTTCAACAAGCCGCTCGCACAGAAGCTACAGCCGATGTTACAACCGACCTGAGTCGTCACACAGACCGAACGTCCGTATTTGTGACGCATGAGCACCGTCTCGATGTAGTGCCCGTCATGTAATTTAAGTAAGAATTTGACCGTCCCGTCGCCCGCTTCTTGTTTGACGAACAGTTCTTGTGTCGAGATGACATATTTCTCTGTTAAGTAATTACGCACCTCATCACGTACGTTGAGGTCGTCCATCGATTTGACCCGGTCGATGTAGAGCGAGTCCCAAACTTGACGTGCGTGGAAGGCACCGTATCCCGCTTCCGTACACTCGTTTGTGAGTTGATCGAACGTCAACCCGTATATAGATGATTTCATTGTAATCTGTCCTTTCTCTAATCCGCATACGTACCATTGTAGCGGACGTGAGAGACGGGTGCAACTTACGAATAATCTGGAGGCGTCGGTCGTGTGATGAACTGTTCGAACGCATAAGCGACTCGGATCAAATCACGCTCCGCATAGCTCGTTCCCGTGAACGAGAGACCGAATGGGGCACCGCTTTCTTTTCGTTGATATGGGATTGTAATCGTCGGATGCCCTGCTTTCGCAGCCATGTCGTAGTTCATGTCATGCGGCAGGACGAGTGCGTCCAGTTTATGTGACGCAAGCAATGTGTCAATCCCTTCCGTTTTCGCGAGACGGACGTCCTCGATGCGACGGTTGAGATAGTTCGCTTCAGTCAGTTTTCCAGATTTGGCGTTCGCTTCTTCAAAGATGGTCTGACCGTGCGGAATCGATTCAGGATGTTCCGCGTTCCACTCGATCAAATCGGAAAGCGTTTTAAACGGCACGGTCGTGTTGGCAAGATACGCCTCGACCCCGAGCTTGAATTCGTCGAACAAGATGTCCGCCTGATTTAGCGCCTCATGCTTTGGTAGCGTGACCTCGACGAGTTCGACCTCGGCTTGCCGTAGCAATCGGAGCGCCCTCTCATACAATCCGACTTCTTCTTCTGAGATGTCTGGTTTGACGAACCCGACACGCATCCCTACCGCTTGACGGACATCGAGACATGTCACATAAGGCGGTCCTACTGGAGTTTCCCACGTCGCCGGGTCTGATTCATCCTCACCGCACATCGATTGTAAGGCGATGACCGCATCACGAAGCGTACGCGCCATCGGTCCCGCCGTATCTTGAGAACGTGAAATCGGGATGATCCCCGAGCGACTGATTAATCCGACGGTCGGCTTGATCCCGACGATGCTGTTATGGACACTCGGATGGATGATTGAACCGCTCGTCTCAGATCCGACTGCGAGAAGCGTGAGGTTTGCCGCGACCGCTGAAGCCGACCCTGAGCTTGACCCCCCGACGTCTAACCCGTCGCCGTATGGGTTCATCGTCTGTCCACCGACGGCACTCCAGCCGTTCGGCATATCTTCCGTTAAAAAGTTCGCCCACTCGGACAGGTTCGCTTTGCCAAGGATGATGGCCCCGTCAGCCCGTAACCGTTTGACGAGCTCGGCATCTCGACCGGCGAAATGATGTCGCATCGCGGTAGCACCTGCAGTCGTTCGCATCAGACCGTTCGTCTCGATATTGTCTTTGATTAAGACGGGAATGCCGAGTAGCGGTTTGCGTACCCCTTTTCGGTAGGCCCGGTCTGCTGCCTCTGCCTCGAACAGGGCGTCCGGATTGACTTGAATGACGGCGTGAAGCCGTTCATTATACGTCGCAATCCGTCCTAAATAGTAGGCGGTCACGTCTCTCGCCGTGAATTGTCCTTCTTTATACCCACGATGCGCACGTTCGATCGTCAGTTCATGTAATTGGATTTGTTCCATCATGCATTCCTCCTTTATCTCTCCCACTCTATTCGTGCTCTACGTCTGATTTCCTTTTCGTATCGCCAAGTCGATGTGTTATTGATACACTTAAGAAAAAACAGGAGGTCCCAATGACTCGCTCCTATGTCTTTGTGTTGCTTGCCGTATTCGGTCTATTTTTCTTACAGCTATACGGGGAGAATGTGCCGTATGGTACGCTCATTTCCATCGGGTTGATTGGATTCATCATCGTCTTGACGGTTTTTCAGTTGAAACGAAAACCGAATCATTGACGAATGTAATTTGAGGGTGGTATGATGCTCTCACCAACTACATATCGATATCAAGAGTGAACGAGAGATCTGGCTCCGCGACTTCACAGCAACCTGCCTTAGGCAAGGTGCTACGACCAGCAAGGGAAACCTTGGACGATATGACGAAAGCGCTCATGTCATCCGACGTGAGCGCTTTTTTGTTGAATGACGATTTGGAGGGAACGACAGTATGGAAAAAGCAACATTCGCAGGCGGCTGTTTTTGGTGCATGGTGACACCATTTGAAGAATTACCAGGGATTGAAGGCATCGTATCCGGCTATATGGGCGGAGAGGTCGACAATCCGACATATGAACAAGTGAAAACTGGGACCACGGGGCACCTCGAGGTCGTTCAAATCACATATGATCCAGCATTATTCTCCTATGAACGTCTTCTTGAACTGTATTGGATTCAGACAGATCCGACGGACGATGAGGGGCAATTCCAAGACCGGGGACCTCAGTATGCCCCAGCCATCTTCTATCATACGGAAGAACAACGAGTCGCTGCTGAAGCGAGTCGCGATGTGTTGGCGGCGAGCGGACGCTTCACGGCTCCAATCGTCACGAAAATCATTCCGGCGACGACGTTCTTCGCTGCAGAAGACTACCATCAGGATTATCATAAAAAGAATCCGAAGCATTATAAGGAAGACCGGGCCATCTCGGGACGTGACGAGTTCATCGAGGAAAACTGGACGGAAACCGTATAACGGTCATCAGACGCGAATGTTAGCATTCGCGTTCTTTAATAAGCACATTAATCGGGAAATGGGATATAACGGTTCATACATCCGAAAAGGAGGACTCATATATGAAAACAAGTACGAAACTCATCATCGGTGTGATCGGCGTAGCCGTAATCGCTGTTGCCTGGTGGCTCATCTCCCCACTATTTTTAACCGAGACGGTCGATGAAGGATTGCCGCCGACAGCAGTCGAATCACCAGCTCCAGAGGAAGATGAATCAGATCAAGAGTCGTCCGAGACACCGGAAGCACAACCGAGTCCAACCGAAGTAGCGGGTGTGTTCATGGACGGGGAGAAAAATTATGAGACGACCGGCACGATCCGCTCGGTCGAGGCAGAAGACGGGACGTACCTCCGATTTGAAGAGTTCGAGACGACGAACGGTCCTGACTTATTCGTCTATTTGACGAAACCAGGACAAGAGACGACCGAGGGCGTCAGTTTAGGGGCGCTAAAAGGGAACATCGGGAATCAAAACTATTTGATCCCTGAGGATGTGAATTTAGAAGAGTACAACACCGTCGTCATCTGGTGTCGTGCGTTCAGCGCAACGTTCGGGACGGGTGAACTGACTGGATTAAGTGAATAAATAGACTGAAGGGTGGCTGAATGAATCGGCCACCCTCTTTTCATTTGAAAACGGATGAAAAAAGAATGATATTTCATTCAACCTTAAATGAGAACATGCTATCATATATGTAAATAAGTGTAATTCAATTGAGGAGGTACGATTATGGAGCAGAGGTCGTCACAACCATACAAACACTACTTTTGGAAACGTTTCTTTCTATTCTTCATTCCATTGATGGTGGTCGGCATACGATTCGAACCGATGATTATTCAAAATCCATTCGAAGAGCTCGAAGACTATGGGGCATTCGTATTATTCTTAGGAATTTATATCCTTGTACTCGGTGCATGGTCGGCATTTTTGACGTCGATGATGTGGCGAATCAGACAATTCAAGTTGAAACAGTGATCACGCTATTTATCTGTGGTTACTGCGTCTCGATTCTTTCCTTCTTAACTATTCGTCTGCACGAGTAATCATCTAAAGTCGTTTCCTATCCAATTTTCCAACCGCTGTATAAGGCAACTCCTTCACAAACACGATTTCTCGAGGAAGCTGGTATGTTGTCACTCGTTCGCGCAACCAGCTCACTAGTGCCTCTTCTGTCAGTACTTCATCATACACCTGTACATATGCCTTCAAAATGTGACCGGCGTACATATCCTCTATCCCGACGACGGCGGCGTCCTCGACATTCGGATGGTCGCGTAAAACCGTCTCGACTTCCCCGGGATAAATATTGTTTCCTGCCGAGATGATCAAATCGTCTGTTCGTCCACACAAAAAATAATAGTCGTTCTCATCCCGGTATCCGACATCACCTGTTTGAATCCAGTGGTTCTTTCGGTTTTTCATGGACCACTTATTTCGTATGCAAAATTCCCCGATGGCGCCTGGCTCGACTTCCGCTCCATCTTTCACTACCTTTAAGTCTCCTCCCGGAATCCTTCTCCCGAGTGTGTTCGCATCATACTGTAAATCTTCTGGTGTGGCGATCAGATTCAAGCCCGCTTCCGACGTCCCATAGAGATTGTATAAGACGTTCCCCAACTCGTTATGTACTTCACGGACTAAAACGGGATGAAGCTTCGCACCACCGGACGCGATACAAGCGAGAGAATGAAGTGATGTTGGATCGTGTCGTAACATTTTGTGGATCATGAGCGGGACGACCGTGACCACTTCTACCTTGTGTCGCCGAATGAGGTCACAGGCTCTTTGCACATCAAAGCTCTCCTGAATGACGACCTTTTTCCCTAGTGCCAGAAAAGATAAAAGGATGGCGATACCGTAGCCATGGTAAATCGGCGTGGCAATATAGGCAGTGTTGAATGACGGCAACTGCAACCGATTCAATAAAGCCGTGAATGGAGCTAGAAAGTGAAAGAGGGATGGTTTGTGAGTCACTTGTTTCGGACTACCCGTAGTGCCACCGGTCAACAGCACGATTTTCCCGCTCGATGCGGCCGGAAGCTTTCCTTTTTTATGTCGCTTCGAATCCGATAAACGGTTGATTGATACCTTCTCCTCATGATAGCTGACGAGGGTCGAATGTTCGTAAGACGAGTTTTCAATTAAGTCTTCAAACTTCTCATCATAAATTAAAAGATCGAATGATTGTTCTTCTACGAGCCGGTTAAACTGCAGTTGACTCATCGAACAATGAAGCATGTAGATGTCTGCACCGAGTCGTGAAGCCGCAAACATCCCTTGTACGAAAGACGCGTAGTTTTTACAAAGAAACGCCACTTTTTGTCCCTTTTTAACCCCATACTGATCAGCCAAATGATGAGCAAGGTGTTCGCAACGTGTCTTTAGCTCCTGATATGTCACTGTTTCTCGACTGTCCACTAGAGCCGTTTTTTGACTCCCAGCTCTTTCAGTCAATGTAAAAAGCAGCATCAAGTTGATTCCGTTTTGACGGATTGCGACGAATAGACGACCTAGGTTCGATGGTGATAGAAAATGGAGCTGCGACAAGACTTTCAATAACTTAACCATTCCTACTGTCACGCTCCTTTCTCTTAAGGAATGCAGGGACCATCCAGTCTATCAGTCTTCTGAAAACAAGTGATGCTACTTGACCGAGGAACAACCACCACGGCTTATATACTGGTCGTTTTGTATACAGGGCATGTCCAATCAGTTCCGCCACATGTACCGGTGACATGGCAGGAGAATGCTGATAAGCCAGCGTCGGTTTAATCATCGGAGTTTTTACTAGCGGTAGATATAGAGCCGTCGTGGAAATATTTTTGATTGTGAGTTCCGGACCTGCGGAACGAAACCATGTATCAAACGCGGCTTTTGATGCCTGATAGGCCGCCCAGTGAGGAAAAGGATGAAGTAACACATTGATGGTCGACACATTGACGATCTGTCCGTTCTTCTTTTCGAGCAACGGAATGAGCGATAAAATCAATTGTACCGGAGCAAAATAATTGATCGCCATCGTCCGAGTGAAGTCATGGTACCGATCGAGCGACTCGATGATGGGACGATTGATGGAGATTCCTGCATTGCTGACGAAAACATCCAATCCTTCCGGTAATTGATGGAGATACGCCAGCAAACCATTCCGTTCCTCTTCGATTCGAAGATCTGCCGGGAACACGGTCACCGTGGCTGACCCTTTCTCGATTTTAGACTTCATGACGTTCATGTCTGATTCTCTCCGGGCTACGAGAATCAGATGTGCGGTTGTATCCGCTAATAGATAAGCGAACGCCTGCCCGATTCCAGAGCTCGCTCCAGTAATCAATATCGTTTTCCGATCTAACGCTGATTTCATTTTCTGATGATTGAAGGAAGGAAATCGAAATAAGACTCTCTCTAGTAACGTGTAGTCATACATATAGCCAGCACCTTTTACTCATTTTCGTCTCGCACTAAGACAATCATTTAGCCTAACATGACAAACAGCAGCGTCCACTTTAATGGAAAAGGGACCTGCTGTTCAAACCTTCCGTTTATCTTTTATACACTCTTCCCATTCGCATATCTAGTGAAATTATCGAGGATCGCCTGCCAGCCCTGTCGTTGCATTTCAACCGGATTCATCGATTCTGCATCAAACACCTCGACAATCTTTGTCTGATCACCTTCTGAAGCAAATGAAATTCTGACTCTCCGTTCATCCTCAAGGCGATACTGAATGAGCTCATTTACTTCAACTTCCTCATATACCCCTTCAAAATCAAAGCCCATGCTCTGATCTTTCGCTTCCATCCGACTACGAAACTTCCCACCGATCCGTAAATCATTTTCCGCTTCGGTCGTATGCCAATCGTCAGAAGCATGATTCCATTGTTTGATGTGGTCAGGGTCTGTCCAGAGTTTCCAGACTGTGTCGATTGGTGCATCGACGAGAGCTGATATCGTCACTACATTTGATTCCATGATTCGTTTCTCCTTTATTCTACATTTTTAATCAATCACGAATGCGCTGCCCGTCCTATATGACGAACGCAATATGAGATTACTTCCCTATCAATCACATCTTCTCCTGCTCTCATTTCAACGATTGAAAGATACTCAAAACAAAAACCTTAAATGGCACTCTAGCACGAGTGCGCATTCAAGGTCTTTTTAGTCCATCATTAAAAATTTAACTCTTGGCAATCCCAAGCATAAATCCGGCAACGACAATCAAACCGATTCCCATAAAGACGAAGACACGTTCTTTTGTCGTCTTCTCTTCTTTCAAGAGATAGATTCCACCGAGTGTCGCCACAACGACGTTTAATTGGGATAGGGCGAATGAGGTCGCGATCCCAACTTCTCCGCTTGAAACGAAAAGTCCGAAGTTCCCGATCCCCCAAGCAAGCCCGGCCAAGATATTTTTGAACGTACGTGGATCCAGTTTCTTGACGTCTTTCTCACGAAGACTGAACAGAAGTGCTGCGATGAACATCCCGACAGATTGTGGGAGAATCGCGGTGATTCCCTCTACTTCAAAGTAGTTCGTCAAGACGGCATACGTGACGTAACCGATACTCGAGACGAAGAGGACGAGTAGCCCCTTTTTCAAAGCTCCGGCACTGTCCTGATCTTTCTTCTGTTGGTATGAGGTCATGGTCGCCCCGATGATGATCAAGACGAGCGCTGAAAACCCTAACCATAGCTCCGTCGTCGTCTGCCAGTCACCGAGAACGATGACCCCAAAGAGAGACGTCCCGACGAGCTGCATCCCCGTACTGATTGGCATTGCTTTGGAGACGCTTAAGATTTGGAACGATTGGAACTGCAAATATTGACCGAGCGCCCAGAACGCCCCTGAGATAAATCCGGTCACGATGGCGAGTGTCGTGAACTCCGGTCGGAAGACGAGGGCAATCACTGTTGCCATGATCATCGCCCCGATGGTCGTTCCGATTAACTGCTGAATCGGTTTTCCTCCCACTTTCGACACGATGAGTGGAATACTCCCCCACATAAGTGCCGGTAAGAGTGCCAAAAGAATCATTTCCATGAAGCACACCTGCTTTCTTAATATAACGTCTAACATGAAATTCCCACGTCTCCAATTTTATAAACCTAAATTCAAAAAGGGAATTGCCATGTCGAATACTACGATGATATAATGATTTCGAACGGGGCATTAGCTCAGCTGGGAGAGCGCTACGCTGGCAGCGTAGAGGTCAGGGGTTCGAGCCCCCTATGCTCCATTAATTTGTCACATCTCGAATGAGGTGTGGCTTTTTTATTGGCATGATGCGATTCAACCCCTTTCTGAACGGGTAATGTTAGATAGACTTTTTCATATAAGGGGGAATTTTTGATGGAACGCACATCTGTTGAAGAGACATTGACGAGCGTGATCGAATGCATGCGCGCTTGTAATCATTGTTTCTCAAAAAGTTTACAAGAAGAAGATTTACACATGTTCACTGAATGCATCCGATTGACACGGGAATGTTCCGACATCTGTTCGCTCGCATTGAACGCCTTAGAAACAGATTCAGCCTTCTCTAAACCAATCGTCGCACTATGCGCCCAGGTCTGTGATACGTGTGCGGTTGAGTGCGGACGCCATCAGCATGACCATTGCCAAGCCTGTGCCAAAGCATGTGAGCGTTGTGCGGAAGCTTGCCGTACCCTCGTTGCCGCTTAAGCACGACATTCGTCTAACTTTCTGTTAGACTTTTTTTATTGCACAGGAAAGAAGGTAAACTATGAATCATTCCATTCTCGCACTTGACGTGGAGACCGCTAACCGCGATAGCCGTAGCATCTGTTCTGTCGGATGGAGCATCCTTCAAAACGGAGATGTGGTCGAAACAGACCAGCGACTCGTCAACCCGGAGGAAGACTTTGATATGGGTAACATCCGCGTCCATGGCATTCGTCCTAGTGACGTGTGGGATGCACCGGCCTTACCGGAAGTGCTTTCCTCTCTTTACCCGATTTTACGGGAAGTGGACCTCGTCATCGCACATAACGCCTCATTTGATATGGGTGCTTTGAAAAAGGCGATTGTAAAATATGATCTATTCGATTTCCCGACAATCGAGTACGGTTGCACCGTCAAACTGTCGCGTAAACTGTATCCAGGGCTGCCAAACCACAAGTTGAACACGATGGCAGAACACTTGAACGTGCCGTTCATTCATCATGACGCCGCGGAAGATGCTCGCGTATGCGCGTTACTTATGCGTGATATGATGCAGAAAACCGGAATTACAAGTCCGAAAGAACTACATCGCTATACGTCCGTCAAAACAGGAACACTCGCATATTAAACCGGTCATGCAATCATGACCGGTTATTTTTTGAATATCCATCTTTTTTGAATATAATAACTGACGAAAAAGAGAAAGCTATCGACCGCTACTTTTAAGATAACCTCGCCCTGTCTGAACAAGAGAAACAAGAGATAGACAAGGATTGCCGAAACGGCCATTTGAAGCACGACGAGACTAAAATATTTCGGAAGGGACCGCCGCGCCTTCGAATCGAAGACTACTTTTCGATTCACGAGATAATTGAATAGAGAAGAAATGATTCGAGCGATGACCGTCGCAATGACGACATGAGCCGTGTCGAAGTATGGAGATAATAAATAAATGAAGAGCGCATACATCCCGACGTCGACAAGGAACGAGGCGACAGACGATAATGAATACATCAAAAACATCCGGTAAATTAAGATCGAGTCGAGAATCGGTCGGAAATGGGATGAATCATTTTCATTCTCATATACGGTCTGGATGGTCGTTTGTTGAATCGGGACCTGCAATCGTTTCGTGAACGTAAGCATATTCATCTCGAACTCATATCGATTCCCCGGAATGTCAATCAGTTGCCTAGCGTATCGCATCGGGATGGCACGAAGCCCCGTCTGCGTGTCTTTTAACTTCAACCCACTCCCGATCAACATGACGAGCCGTGTCGCCTGATTGCCGAATCGGCTTCGGAGCGGAATCGCATCTCCGCTAAAATCTCGACATCCCATGATGAGATGATGTGGTTTATTCAACCCTTCCTCATACACGTTGACGACATCTTGCGGTAAATGCTGCCCGTCGGCATCGACCGTGATCACCCCTATTTTTTCCGGGTACGAATCTATCACGTACCGTAATCCCGTTTTGATTGCAGCACCCTTCCCTTGGTTCTGTTCGTGCGTTAGCACTTCGTCGACAAAGGATGCCACGCTGTCAAATATCCCTACCGTCGACTCGTCACTACCGTCATTGACTACAATGATGGTCGAAAACCCGCTCTCCCTCAATTTCTCAACGAGTGTGACGAGTGCAGCATCAGGGTTATAGGCCGGAATCAAAATCGTATACGCTTGGCGTGTCTCCACTTCTTGCATTTGCATCGCCACCCCTCCTTCCATTCCCCTATACCCGAAGCAATGAATTCGCATTCCCAATTAAAAAAACATCAGCCCTAAGGCTGATGCATGAGTTTACCCGATAAAGATCAAGTAAGACGAAACGAAATAGACGACGACAACGAGTAACGAAGGAATCACATAACGTACCTTCGACGTGACATTTTGTCTGAGCACACTGTACATCACGAGGATCGATAGGATGGTGATCCCGACCGCAGATACGAGGTGTGATGTCGAGACATCTGCGAGGATTGATCCATTCCGATAAAAGACATCAGACATGGCGATAATAAGCATATTAAAGATATTCGAACCGAGAATCGAACCGAATGCCAAGTTGACATTACGAAGTTTGAGTGCCATGAACACGGCGACCGCTTCCGGGAGTGACGTCGATGCTGCAATCAAGAAGCTACCGACAAAGCTAGAACCGAGTCCTGTGACGACGGCAATCTGATCTCCCGTGATCGATAGGGCTGTTCCTGCCGCCATGATTACGATTGCAGCGATGATGAATCCAAAGACCGCACGTTTGAGCGTGATGTCTTCATATTTCCCGACAACCACTTCTTCTTCGACCTCTTGTTCCGCGACCGGATCTTTCGGTTGTTTCCCGATATAATAGATTCCGATGCCGTAAAGGATCGCAATGAGGAGTGCGTCGACTCCGATTCCGATAAACGTCATATCGACGCGAACGATCAAGGCAATCAACGTCGTGACGGTCAAGAGTAACCCAAGTCCGGCCGTATACAGATGGTCCCGGCTCGCATAGTTGAACAATTGCTTCTGTCGGAAGTATAGGTCGAACATCGCTAAGATAAAGATATTGAATAGGTTACTTCCGAGCATGTTTCCGATGGCGATGTCGGGGTTGTCAATCATGACAGCCGATATACTTGTTGTCACTTCCGGGAGCGAAGTCGCTCCTGCCAATAAAACCGTCCCGACAAGCATCCCGCCCATTTTCGACTTTTCAGTCATGACGTCGGCGTACGTCGATAATTTAATGGCGGCGTAGACGGTGATGGCCGCAGCCAGTAAGAAATAAACAAAAACCATTTTTTCTCCTCCTTGGGTAAACAAAAAAGACCTTTTTATGGACGACAAAAACGCCCATAAAAAGGTCTTGCGGACTTATAAAAGCTCGATGGACCGAGTGCGCACGCACTGTAATGACGACCCATCGACCACGATTGTGGTCGCTACTCCCCTTTTTATCTTCCCTTTGACTATAGCATGAAGAGAACTAGTTGACAATCGAGCGACGTATGAGTGCGAGAAGTTCTTGTGGCTCGAGAGCCGTCCGATATGCGAGTTCTTGCATCCCCGCGAGCTTCTCGGGTGACAATGGCGTGGTCCAACCCGCTTCGTGAAGTCGCTGTCGGAAGCACGCAATCTCTACTTCATCAATCGTCTCTCGTGCAACAATCTCTCTTAACTCATACGCTGTTTGACATAGTGGTGCCGATTCTTGCAACCATTCGTCCTCGATGAAATGAGTCAACATGGATTCGAGGAGTCTTGCCACTTTTCGATCTTTCGCATTCTTCTCACCGTAAAACAACAGATGGAGTTCTTGTTCATACAAGCCAATCAGGTCTGTTGAACTACGAAACGGTTCAAATGCAAGCGACAGCTCATGGTAATACCACGATTGATCACGCATCGGTCGTTTAAATCGTTGCCACACCTTCATCCCTTCCATCTCAAGATCATAGCGGATGGAGCGGAGATTATGTAGCTTGTCCGCCACGAGAAGTGCAATTTCATCAAATTGGAGTGACTTCACCTGTTGAAGTGTCATCCGTTTTCGTTGTTCCCACGTTTCATCACGATTTTTCTCCGAAACTGCTAGCACCAGCCTATGCACATCAGATCCAAATTTCGATAGAATCTCCTGTGGTTCTGTTTTTGTGTCTTCAATCAAATCATGAAGTAACCCTGCCGCCACGACTGCAGGTGGTTGATGATCGGTTTCAAGTAGCATGGCGACAGAGAATGGGTGTGACAAGTATGGAATCGATGAGCCTTTTCTAGACTGGCCTCCGTGACGTACAGACGAAAATCGTAGCGCTTCTTCGACAAGCGGATTCATGTCACTCGCTCCCTTCATCCGGATAAAAATCTCTTTATTTATTACCCGGAATTAGGTAAAAATAACCTAATTTCTATCCTATTTTAGGTATTTAGTCACATTATTCTTCATAAATCATTTTCTTCGTCATGCCACCATCAACGATGAGGTTTTGTCCATTCACAAACTCGTTCTGTTGATCAATTAAATAGCGCACTGCGCGGACGATGTCTTCCGGTTCACCGACACGACCCGATGGATGTTGTTCATGATCAATCTCACGTAACGCCTCATTGGACGTATGAATCCATCCCGGACTGATTGCATTCACTGTCACGGGGCGGTCGCCCAATGAGATGGCGAGTGAATGGGTCAAACCGACGATTCCGCCTTTCGAAGCCCCATATGCGTCCCAGTGTGGCTCATTTTGAATGGCACGAGTCGAAGCCATATTAACGATTCTTCCGTACGACTCACCTTGATTCAGTTCTAAAAAGTATTTCGCACAACTAAATGTCCCGACTAGATTGACATCAATCACTCGTTTAAATGTCTCGATTTCGATGTCATCTATCGGTTTAACAAATGAAGCGATGCCTCCGTTGTTGATCAACACATGGGCTCGACCAATCTCGTTATGAATCTCTTCAAAGACACGCTCAAGTTCAGAAGTATCCCCAAGGTCCACTTGATAAAAACGTAAACCTTCGATTTCCGGGTCATCTCCAATGTCTAGTCCAATCACTTCATACTGATTGACAAAAGCTCGAGCAATCGCATATCCGATTCCTTGACTGACTCCTGTTACAATCATCACGTCTGTCATGATTCATCCCTCCTCAAGAAATGTATACCCAAATACGGATTAGACAGTCCACAGTTTTCGATTCGAAGTCGTAATGACGCTCGCCCCGGCATCGAGGGCTGCTTGGACTTCTTCTCGTGTCTCAATGAGACCTCCGGCGAATACCGGAATTCCCGTTCTCTCCTTCACCTGTTGAATATACTTTGGTACAATCCCCGGCAGTACTTCGATATAATCTGGTTTTGATCGTTCAATGTGCTTAATACTCTTTTCAAGCGATGTCGAGTCAATCAAAAAAAGTCGCTGCACCGTCACGACATCATTTTGTTTCGCCTTGACGATGACGTTTCCTTTCGTCGAGATGATCCCGAACGGTTTATACGTTTGGCAAACATATTCCGTTGCATACTCGTCAGCCCTCATTCCTTGAATCAAATCCATATGAATGAACACTTTCTTATGATGTTTCTTCAACAGTTTAAAGATAGATTCCAATCGGCTCATATGAATCTCTAGTAACACACCTAGTTCCATATCACTCGATAAAAACCGTTCTAAATCCCGCATATCCCGAATCGCCGGCAAAATGGATTGTTCATTTAACATCGACTACTCCCCCTGTCTCCTGTTTCAATTATGTAGACAGCCATTTTCAGAAATCAAGGTTTACCTATTCAATATATCGGGAAAATAAAATCAACTTGTGTAGAGGGGGATTTTAATATGGTCAATGAAGTGACTGTAAAAGTTGAAACACCGACACCGGAACAACATCAACTATTGCGTGTGAAAGCGGGGATGCCACGCCGTTCCGATGAAAGTACGGTGAAAGGTCTTAAAAATACTCTGTTTGGGGTCTGTTTATACTTAGAAGATGAAATTGTCGGGATGGGGCGTGTCGTCGGTGATGGCGGGATGGTGTTTCATTTGGTCGACATTGCTGTCGATCCGGAATGTCAGGGACTCGGACTCGGAAAATTAATCATGGAACATTTAATGGAATGGATATTAAACGAGGCAGATGAGACAGCCATCATTAGTCTAATCGCAGACATTCCAGCAGATGGATTGTATCGACAATTCGGGTTTGATTACTCACGACCGGAATCTGTGGGGATGGAGTATCAATGGGGACAAAAAGAAAGCTGAAAACAAATCATGAAAGGGGATGACGTATGGATGGATTAAATATCATCGTGTTGCTCGGATTGGCGCTCACGCTCATCTCCGTCTTCAGTCTTCTTATTGAACGTCTTTACTTCCCTAGTATTTTAGCATTTATTGCGATTGGTGTAGGCGTAGGCTTCTTTTGGGACGGAAATGAAGTATTTAAAGTCGCAGGTGAGATCGGAATCGTCCTCTTGTTTTTCCTACTTGGTCTTAAGTTTCCCTTGCGAGAATTATGGAAGCGTATGCGAAAAGTTTGGAAAGCAGGCGTACTCGATATCGTTCTCTCTTTCGGCGTATCGTTCGGGATTGCCTTACTATTTGGCCTCGATTTCCCTCGCGCATTTCTAATTGGAGCCGTCTTATATGCGACGAGCTCTTCCATTTCTGCGAAACTGCTTGAGCGGCATTCCGAAAAACATGAAGATATTAAAGAGTTTGTGCTCGCCTTACTCATCTTTGAGGATATTTTCGCCCCACTCCTCTTAACGGTCGCTCCTTTCATCATTCAAGAAGAACCGGTTGCATTGTCCGATATCGGGAAAGTCTTCGCAGGATTTCTTATTTTTGGAGTACTCTTGTTCATCGGTTCAAGCTTTGTATCCAAACAACAAAAGTTTTCGAAGCACTTATTGCGACAAGATGATGCGAGTATCGGTCTGATTGGACTCATTCTCTTTTTCGCAGGAATTGGGATGGTGTTTGGATTATCTGAGATATTAGGCGCGTTTATCGCTGGAATCATGCTCGCAGATATCCACGATGTGAGACCGCTGAAGCGTTTGACCGTACCCGTCCGAGATTTATTCTTGCCGATCTTTTTCATCTCGTTCGGTATCTCGATCAACCTCGAGAAAGGTGTCATCGTAAATGCACTCTTCTTCGTCTTGATTGTGTGGGGAGTATTATCCAAATGGATTGTCGGACGCGTCGGGGGCAGAATCTATGGCTTGACGCGTGTTCAGGCGAATGAAGCCGGGTTCTCACTCGCGCCACGTGGGGAGTTCTCTATTTTATTCACCGCCCTTTCGAACGGGGCCATCAACTTGTTTGTCGGTCTCTATATTTTCGTGTCAGCCATTGTTGGAATCATTCTGTTCCGTTTCTCAGAGTACTTGGCAGAAAAAACGGAGAAAACCCTCACGAAAGTGTTACCTGACGAGAAAAAAGAAAAATGAATTGGCGGACCCATACGCTGGGTCCGCCTGTTTTATGCTTTAATCCTTCGCTAGTTTACTGTGCCTTTTCTTTCGCCATACGAGATAGATGATGACCCCAATCAACAATAGCCCATAGATTACATAAGAATACGCATCGAGGTATGCGAGAATATCTTGCCAGTTCTCCCCGACTTTCATCCCGATGACGATGAGAATGGTATTCCATAAAGCTGTCCCAGCCGTACTGAGCAATAGAAATTTCAAGAATGGCATATTGGACATACCTGCTGGAATGGAGATGAGACTACGAACGACTGGCATCAATCTTCCGAAGAATACCATCCACCCTCCGTATCGATCGAACCAGGCATCCGCTTTTCGTACATTTTTGATGTCGAGTCGGAGCCATTTCCCGTATCGCTTTGTCCATTTTTCAATTTGCTCAACATCAAACAAGAGTCCGAGGCCATACAGCAATACCGCTCCTAAAATGGCACCAACTGTTGATGCCACGATGACAAGCGTGATGGACAAGTTTGTCTTCACAGCAAAAAATCCGCCAAACAAGAGAACCACTTCAGACGGTATGGGCGGAAATACGTTTTCAATAAAAATCATGAATGCGATCCCTATGTACCCATATTGCTCGATTACTGAAATCATCCAGTCACTCATGTCAATTCCTCCATTCCCACTCCATATACCCGTCCATTTCCGTACATAACCACCGAGACATGCTACACTTCTTATAAAAGGAGTTGAGAATTTTGGTTGAAACATTACGCTGTCCTTGGTGCGGAACCGATCCGTTATACGTTCGTTATCATGACGAGGAATGGGGAAAGCCCGTTCACGACGACCAGAAGCACTTTGAATGTTTGACACTCGAGAGTGCACAGGCTGGTTTGAGTTGGATCACGATTTTAAGAAAACGTGAAAACTATCGACATGCTTACGCAAACTTTGAGGTACAAGACGTTGCCATGTTTACAGAAGAGGATATTGAAAGGCTCATGTTAGATAGTGGCATCGTCCGAAATCGAAAGAAAATCGAGGCATCCATCAATAATGCGAAGCAATTCATCAAGATTCAACAGGAATTCGGTACGTTCGATTCCTATATTTGGTCATTCGTCGACCATGAGCCCGTTATCAACAGATGGGACAGCTTGGATGAAGTTCCTGCCACGACAGAACTGTCTGAACGATTGAGTAAAGACCTCAAGCGACGGGGCTTTAAGTTTTTAGGCCCAACGACGGTGTATGCCCACCTACAAGCGACTGGTCTCGTCAATGACCATCTCGTGTCTTGTGCATTCCGTTAATTTAGGACCAGCTCTCAAAAACATCTTTACATTTCCCCTCTTGTTGTGACAATATTTTGACAAAGTGATATTCTATCACTGAAAGCGTTTTCATTTATTTTTATTCGGGGGGATGTTGATGAACGGAATTTTAGTGTCCATTGTTCTTTATATGGCACTGATGATCTTACTTGGGATCATCGCGTATCGGAGAACAAGCAGTATCGGAGATTACATGTTAGGCGGACGTGGACTTGGTCCTGGAGTAGCCGCACTATCTGCTGGCGCTTCTGACATGAGTGGCTGGCTATTAATGGGCCTACCGGGAGCCATGTATGCCACAGGAATCTCGAGTGGTTGGATTGTCATCGGGTTGACAATCGGTGCTTATTTAAACTGGTTATTGGTCGCACCAAGATTACGCATTTATTCATACATATCGGATGATGCGATTACTATTCCAGATTTCTTTGAGAAACGATTTAAAGACACAAAAGGTGTATTGCGTTCATTTTCAGCTGCTGTCACGTTAATCTTTTTCACACTGTATGCGACAAGCGGATTCGTCGCAGGTGGTCGCCTATTCAATGCCGTCTTTGACATTGAATTTGTCACGGGAGTCGTCATTCTCGCTTCCATCATTATTCTGTATACGTTTATCGGTGGTTTCTTAGCCGTCAGCTGGACAGATTTTGTTCAGGGATTGATTATGTTGTTCGCCCTTATTTTTGTACCTGCCATCGCCATTATGGCAACTGATGGGGTTTCGACCGCTCTTGACACGGTACGAAATATTGATGAAGCATTGCTTGACCCTTGGACAGGTCAATCACTCATCGGTATTGTTTCATTATTTGCCTGGGGTCTCGGCTATTTCGGCCAGCCGCACATCATCGTCCGTTTTATGGCAATCGGAAAGCTCGAGGACATTAAGACGGCACGTCGCATCGGGATCTCATGGATGATCTTCACTGTTGTCGGGGCGATGGCGACCGGGTTGTTCGGTCTTGCCTATTACACACAACAAGGCCTCACCATTGATAATCCGGAAAACGTCTTTATCAACTTATCTGACTTATTATTCCCGGATTTGGTGACGGGCGTTCTGTTGGCCGCACTCCTTGCTGCCATCATGTCGACTATCTCGTCGCAATTACTCGTCTCATCAAGTGCTGCGACGACAGACTTTTATCAAAAATTCTTCCGTAAAGATGCTGGCGACAAAGAACTCGTCATGGTAGGTCGGATTACGGTCATCCTCGTCTCGATTGTATCGATTATTCTCGCACTCGATGCAGATGACACCATCCTAAATCTAGTCGGATATGCATGGGCTGGTTTCGGTTCATCCTTCGGGCCACTCATCTTGTTCAGTCTGTTTTGGAAACGGACGACTCGCCAAGGAGCGCTAGCTGGAATGTTGACGGGTGCCTTTGTCGTCATTTTATGGAAGAACTATGCCGCTACTCTTTTCGGTACGTTTGGGACATTGTATGAAATGATTCCCGCATTCTTCTTGTCGGCGCTCGCCATTTATATTGTGAGTTTGATGACGCCGCCACCAAATGAGGTCATTCAACGTGAGTTTGACCAAATGCAAGATATGGTTAGAGAACATATCAAATAACGCTTATGACAGGTCAAAAACGACCTGTCATTTTTTAAATAGGCAGGATTTTTCTTAATTATCGACGAACTTTAGGGTTATCGAACTACTCTGTCATGAAAAGGAGAATCGGGATGAAACCAATCAAGATTGTCTCTCGCCTTACCTTCATGTCTAGTTTTGTTTTATTAATTGCTTGTGGTACGACTCCGGCAACAAATCAAGAAGTACCAACAGTACCAGAAGAAGTCGAAAAACCGATTGTTGATCTTCCTGAAGAAACGCCACCTGCTGAACCCGAGCCGATTGTCACGTCTGCCTCAATATATGCAATCGGGGATGTGTTGTTACATGACAACGTGTATGATGCCGCTCATACCGATGACGGATTTGACTTTGATTCCGCTTTTGAACAAGTAGCCCCGATCTTGAAGCGCGCCGATATCACCATTGCGAATCAAGAGAGCATGATTGGCGGAAGTGAAATCGGATTATCAAGTTATCCTGCCTTTAATAGTCCCTTTGAGATTGGAGATACACTCAAACGGTCTGGTGTTGATTTAGTTACGACAGCGAATAATCATTCACTTGATCGTGGCGTCCAAGCCATCGAGAACTCTATCGGACACTGGAACGCCATCGGAATACCTTATACAGGCTCATTTCTATCTGCTGAGGACAAAGCGAATATTCGTACGTTGATGGCCAACGATATTTCTTTTTCCTTCCTCGCATATACGTATGGAACAAATGGCATCGTGCCGAAGCAACCATATCACGTGAATTATATCGACCTCGCACAGATGCAACCAGAGATTGAGAAGGCAGAACAGTCCACTGATTTGACAGTCGTTTCTCTCCATTTCGGTACGGAATATGAACCGCTACCGAATGAGAGCCAAACTGAGCTCGCTCAATTGTTAGCAGACCTCGGAGTCGACATCATCATCGGTCATCACCCTCACGTGTTGCAACCTCCAATCATGCTTGAAGGTGTAAATGGCAATCAGACATTTGTTGTTTACTCTCTTGGTAATTTCTTCTCTGGTCAAAAAGGAGATGATCGGAACACGGGGGGCATCATCGGAATCGATGTTGTCAAAACAACCACTGATGACGCAACCACATTTGAACTCAAACAACCGATGTTCTATCCAACCTTTACGCAAAAGTCATCTGATGGTTATTATGAGGTTGTTCCGTTAAATTCAGTCAAACCTGAACTTCTTTCCACTGTCAGCGATCATATGTCACAGTGGTTACCAGAGCTTACAATCGAACAATGATGACCACGAAATCGCTCGTGGTCTTTTTATTTTCAAAAAAAAGGTTGCCACGCTTTCGGTTATCCCTTACACTAAGTCGTATATTTATAAAAAAAGATTAATAATTATTCATAAGGGGTGTTCATATTTTGAAACAGAAACTCGTATTGGCTTACTCAGGTGGTTTGGATACATCGGTTGCGATTAAATGGTTGGATGAACAAGGATATGATGTCATTGCCGTCTGTTTGAATGTCGGGGAAGGGAAAGACTTAGAAAAAATTCAGCAAAAAGCGATGAAAGTCGGGGCAAAAAAATCAATCGTGATCGATGCGGTTGATGAATTCGTTACAGATTTCGCTCGTTACTCTATGCAAGCGCACACGTTATATGAAGGTGTCTACCCACTCGTTTCTGCTCTGTCACGCCCTCTCATCTCGAAAAAATTGGTCGAGGTCGCACAAGCCGAAGGTGCCGTCGCTGTGGCTCACGGTTGTACAGGGAAAGGAAATGACCAAGTGCGTTTCGAAGTGTCCATTCATGCACTCGACCCTTCACTTGAAATCGTTGCACCCGTTCGTGAATGGAAATGGTCACGTGAGGAAGAAATTGCTTACGCGGCGAAACATGATATCCCGATTCCAATCGTTCAAGAAGAACCTTTCTCGATTGACCAAAACATTTGGGGACGTGCCATCGAGTGCGGTATTTTAGAAGACCCTTGGGCGGCACCACCAGAGAGTGCTTATGAATTGACGGCAGCACTTGAAGATACACCACATGAACCGACTTATCTTGAAATTGAATTCAAAAATGGAGTGCCGGTTGCAATCAATGGTAAGAGTCAATCATTCACAGATATTTTAAAAGAAATCAATATCGTTGCAGGTGCACACGGTGTAGGAAAAATCGACCACATCGAGAACCGTGTCGTCGGTATTAAATCACGTGAAGTCTATGAAGCTCCAGGGGCTATGACATTGATTACTGCGCACAAGGCACTCGAAGCGTTGACCCTCGTCCGTGAAGTCGCACACTTCAAACCGATTGTAGAGCAGAAGTTAACGGAGACCATTTATAACGGACTTTGGTATTCACCACTTACGAAGGCACTCCTTGCTTTTATCGATGAAACTCAGGCAACCGTCACAGGAACGGTTCGCATGAAGCTGTTTAAAGGACAAGCCATCGTTGACGGACGTAAATCACCGATTTCACTCTATGACGAGGAACTGGCGACATATACATCAGCAGATACGTTCGATCAACAAGCAGCTGTTGGATTTATTAAACTATGGGGCTTACCTACAAAAGTTCAATCAGAAGTCTTAATGGAAAAGGGAGCTTTTATCAATGAGTAAATTATGGGGTGGTCGCTTCGAGAAGACAGCGAGTGATTGGGTCGATGCATTCGGTGCATCGATAGAATTTGACGCTCAACTCGTCTTGGAAGATTTAGAGGGTAGCATGGCTCACGTGACGATGTTAGGAGACCAAAATATCCTCTCTAACGATGAAGTGACTCAACTACTCGAAGGACTCAATCTGTTAAAACAAAAAGCAATCGCCGGTGAATTGAAATTTGAAGTGTATCATGAAGACATTCACATGAATCTTGAGGCCTTGTTGCACGAGGAAATTGGTCCCATCGCCGGAAAGATGCATACAGCACGTAGCCGAAACGATCAAGTCGCGACAGACATGCATCTTTACTTGAAAGAACGTGTGAAAGAAGTGATTCACTTGATTGAATCACTTCAACAAGAATTGCATGCACACGCTTCAAAAAACGTCGAGACGATCATGCCTGGCTATACGCATCTTCAGCGTGCACAACCAATTTCACTTGCGCACCATTTACTCACCTACTTTTGGATGCTTGAGCGGGACAAGGAACGTTTTACAGACAGTTTGAAGCGAATCGATTGGTCCCCTCTTGGAGCAGGCGCGCTCGCTGGGACAACGTTCCCAATCGACCGCTTCCGGTCAGCCGAATTGCTTGGATTCAATCGGGTTTACCCGAACAGCCTCGATGCTGTCAGTGACCGCGACTTCATTCTTGAATTCCTCTCGAACGCATCGATCCTCATGATGCATCTCTCCCGTTTCTGTGAGGAGTTGATTCTTTGGGCCAGTGAAGAATATCGTTTCATTACCGTGTCGGATACGTTCTCTACCGGTTCGAGCATGATGCCACAAAAGAAAAATCCGGACATGGCCGAACTCGTCCGTGGAAAATCGGGTCGTGTGATTGGAAACTTGATGGGATTATTGACGCTCATGAAAGGACTTCCTCTCGCTTATAATAAAGATTTACAGGAAGATAAAGAAGGAATGTTTGATACGGTCAAGACCGTTCAAGGCTCACTCAGTATCATGGCGGGGATGATGAATGAATTGACGTTCCATCCTGACGTCATGAAACAAGCGACCAAGCGTGATTTTTCTAACGCTACTGAACTTGCTGATTATTTGACAGCAAAAGGAGTACCCTTCCGTGAAGCTCACGAAGTGACGGGTAAACTCGTCAAATATTGCGTGGATGAGCGATTATATTTACGCGAGCTCCCAATCACGGTGTTCCAAACACACTCCGAATTGATCGAAGACGATGTGTATGATGCCTTGACCCCTGAACAGGCAGTCGCACGTCGAAACAGTTACGGTGGAACAGGATTTGATGCCGTCCGCGTACAATTGAAAGAAGCTTCAGAATGCATGAGCAAGCTGACCCATTCATAACAAATACGCGTCCTCGTCAGTTAACGAGGACGCGTATTTATGTTCATCCATTCAATATAAAAATTACATAAATCAGTGCTCGTCGTCTAGTTCCCCCTCTTAATGATAACAAGAATCCTGCTCAACAAACAGACTACACTTTAATGTGTTCACGTACGATAATGGTCTCAATACGATGCAAATAGGAGGCATTCACATGAAATCTTCTGTTCAGTTGGACCCAGGTCCATTCTTTCATGGAACGAAAGCAGAACTTGTTGTTGGAGATCTTTTAGAAGTTGGCCATATGTCGAATCATCGCCATGAGCCGCTACGTCACCTTTATTTTACGGCGACTTTGGATGCCGCAAAATGGGGGGCTGAATTAGCAAAAGGAAACGGTCCTGAGCAAATTTATATTGTGCATCCGGTTGGCAATTTTGAAAATGATCCAAATTTAACGGATCAACGATTCCCTGGAAATCCTACTCGATCCTATCGGACAATCGAACCGCTCCTCGTAGTAGGCGTTTTAAAATCATGGGAACGTCACTCAGAAGAGATGATTGAAAAGATGCGTTCATCGATTGAGGAATTACGTCGAACCGGAAACGATCACATCATTGATTAAATTTGAAAGGCGAAAAACTACTTGCCATCCCTATTCGAACATGTTAACTTTTATATTGTTAACGTTAACTGAAAAGGGGTTTACATATGAAAATTCAGGATATGACACAAATCGCTTTTGGGGCAGCACTCATTGCCAGTGTCGGCTTTATTGAAATACCGATCGGACCTGTTCCGATCACCTTGCAAACACTTGCCATCATGACGATTGCCGGAGTATTTGGGGCACGTAAAGGATTTTTAGCGGTCCTTGTTTATTTACTTCTTGGGTTAATCGGTCTTCCCGTATTAAGCGGACAAGGCGGTTTCGCACCATTTGTCGGACCGACAGTCGGCTATTTAATCGCTTTCCCGATTGCGGCATTATTGATTGGTTGGTTTAGTGAAAAGCATCGTTCGATTCCAGGATTGATTGGGTATAACGTTGTTTTTGGACTCGGGCTCGTCTATTTACTTGGAAGCATCGGTCTTGAAATTGTTGTCGGCATGTCCTTCATTGATGCGCTAAAAGTGAACATCCCGTTTATTTTTGGTGATTTACTCAAAGCAGTGATTGCCGCTATTCTTGCAGTTAAAATTTCAGAGAACGTTCAAGTCCGCCGCTCTCTTGCTTCGTAAATGTTCTGACGTTTCACCTGTACCCCCCTGTGGAATACTTATAGTATGGAAGGGGGTGTCTCTATGAGCGACTCGACGTTTAAAAAACGCTTGCAAAAAGCGACCCATTTTTATCAACGTTCTGACAAAGGGCAACGTCAAGGAGTAGACAAGTCGTCTCATGAAAAACGTGACACTGAAGCGTTTGAGCGCAGACTCCGTGAGGCGAAAGGTAAGGTTGGCGAGATTCAAGAAAACATTGACCATATTGCTAGACGTTAAAACCCCGTCCATGGACGGGGTTTATTTTTTGCGTGGTCGAACAACGAGTGTAATGATGAATAATAGTGCCAATGTGACAAGTAATACGAGGGAAGCCGTATTCCATCCAATCAGGTTAAGCGCCACACTGAAAGCGACGGTGATATAAAATCCTCCGAGTGCTTTTTTAACGTGTTGTGAACTAAAGCGTTGCAACTGTTTTGCTCCAAATGGCGACCCAATCATTGCACCCGCAATCAAGGCAAGACCGTGCCAATAGTTCGTTTCCGCACCAGCGACAGCGTAACTGATGACACCTGAAATGACGATAAGGAGCGCTGCGGAGATGCTCGTTCCAACCGCTCGCTTCATTTCAGTATTCAATAACTTCACTTGGAGTGGAGTCAAGACGAACCCACCGCTCACCCCCATCAAAGAAGAGATAAATCCAGCGAAGACTCCGATGATCCCGAGACGTGGAACAGAATCTGTACCGACACTCCCCTCGACATGCTGTTTCGAGCGAAAGAATGAAATCGCAAAGTAAGTGAGTAACGCGATGTAAACAAGTGAGATGATGAGTGTCGCCCCATCTACTCCTTCTAAATAAAAGACAAGTGGCGTCGCAATCCATGTCCCGAGTACGCCAAACAAACCAATCCATAGCGCATGGGTTACGTTTACGTTACGTAAGCGAATGTGTGAAATCGTACCTGCAGTCGTTGAACCGAGCGTCAACATAAGACTCAGTGCAATCGCCGCACTCGCCTCATACCCGAAGACGAGAAGGAGTGGCGTCAATAAAATACCTCCACCGATTCCAAAAAAACCGCTCAAGATCCCGATTAACGTTCCGAGAAGTAAAAATTGTATGACTTGTAATACGTCCATATTCTACCCTTCTTTCATTGGTCTCGTGAGCAATCATATCAAAAAGGGGCGTCAAATGCGCCCCTTTGCTCACAATGATTTTTCTAGAAAATCAAAGATTCGCTGTTGATATTCGCTTTCGAACGCGTGATAAGACCCGACATGTCCATCGTTATCCGTCATCCAAAGTTCGACATTTGCTTGTGCATCAGCAAGTTTTTCACTTTCCGATACAGGAATCGCATCATCCCCTTTACTATGAATCAAGAGGATCGGCGCATCGATTGCTTCGATATCATGAATCGGCGAAACGACATCGGCATCGAGACCGGTGAACCACGGTGTCACGGTCATAATGACAGGAGTGAATGGAACGTTTGGCAAATCACTCCACACCGGAAGATTCGTTTCAAGATAGTTTCGTAAATCACTGAATGGACTGTCTGCAATCACGGCAGCCACTTCGACGTCATCTGCCGTAGAGAGAGCCGTTGCGGCTCCCATCGAAATGCCGTATAAGACAATCGGTCCATCTGTTCTTCCTTTCGCATATTGAATAGCGGCCTGTAAATCCGATTGTTCCTTAGCTCCGACCGTCACACGATCTCCCTCTGAAATACCCGACCCACGAAAATCAAACGTTAAGAATTGATATCCTTGTTCGTGAAACTCTGGAATCAAGTCTTTAAGTGGAAGATCATCTTGTTCTCGGTTCTTCCCATAACCGTGAGCAAACACGATGGTCGCACGAGGCGTCGGATGCGGAATCCACCATCCGTACAAGTCGTATCCTTCTTCCGATTGAATTGTCACATTTTCATATTTCAACCCAAGAGATTTCGGCGTATATGTCAATGTTTCTCGTTCAGGTGACGTCAATTGATCTCCGATATGAGCCGAGATTCCTGCAATCGCCAATCCGGCCACAAGCAACATGATCAGTACCGTCATACTAGCAATTTTTATCCAACGATTCATCTGATGCTTCCCCTCGTTTCTGAATAATTATCTCAACCAGCTTCGTAATGCGATGAGCGCATGTTGAACCGGTTCCCACGTACTAGCGGGTATCAGATAACATGTTGCTTCGTTAATAGTGAACGTACGAACATCTTTTTGTTTCACAATATTCTCACCGATTGCACCAAACGGATCACTATTCACATCGACGTGATCAAATGTTATCCATTTACGCTCTCCGGCTTCGTAAACGGCACATCCGAACGATTTCACCGGACCTTCGATTCCGTACTCCGCAAAATGCCATAGCGTCGTCGCATCGAGTGGAGAACCGAGGTGAAGGACACGTGCGTCACGTTCAATCATTCGTTCGATCGGAGAGCTCGGTCCGAATCCGACTTCAACCGTATGTCCGGAAACGATTTCCTTCGCATTCTTCCCCCATGCCGCCACAGACCACATCGGGTGATCACTCCGATACACATTTGGATAAGTCCGAAACAGCTCGGGTACACGTCCCATACCTCGAGTCAATGTCTTTTCTTTTTCATAAGGTGGCATTTCCTCACGTATCGTTTGCCACCATTCTACTGGGACTGGTGGTGCCTCCCACTCGGCCGGGTCTGAATTGTCTCCTGTTTGTGTTGCCATCATGAGAAGTCCTGATGGTCCCACAACTTCTTGTAATGCCTCAATGACGGTTTGGGCACCACCACATACCCACCCCAGTTTAGATAACGATGTATGGACAAACAGCGATTCTCCTGCTTGAACTCCCGCTTCTTTTAAATCATTGATGAGACTTGACTTTGTCACCATCTGTTTCACAACTATCACTCCACAATCAGCTGGATCGTCGACCCGCTTCTAGTTTTACTGACTTCAATCCGTGCATCCACACGGTCTTTCAATTCTTGAACATGACTGATGACCCCTACGAGTCGACCTGTCGACTGGAGAGACATCAATAATTCAATCGCCTGGTCTAATGATTCGGCATCGAGTGTCCCGAATCCTTCATCAATCAGCATCGTCTCAAGACTGATGCCTCCACTTAATTGTTGCACGACTTCCGCAAGTCCAAGTGCAAGCGAAAGCGACGCTTTAAATCCTTCGCCTCCGGAAAGGTTTTGAACACGACGGGATTGTCCTGTATATGCATCGAAGACGAGAAGTTCAAGTCCTGATTTGGCGTTCCCTTTTGCCGTTTCAATTTTGCGCTCGAGTCGGAATTGTCCGCTCGTCATTTGATCTAAATGAATGTTAGCAGCATGTAAGATTTGATCAAAAAATGCTGTTTGGACATAGGTTTCAAACGTCATTTTTTGTGGATTGATCCCTTTCCCAGTATCAGCAATCAATTTGATGGTTTGTAACTGGTTCTCTTCGTTGGCTGTACTCTCACGAAGGGCAGACCATTCTGAGGTGATTTGGCGATGTCTCGCTAACGCGTCTTGTGCTGTGATCAACTCTTTTGAAACTTGTTCATATTGCGCAGTAGCTTCCCTCACTTTTGCTTCCACCAGCTCAAGATTTGGCCGGCTAACATTCCCAAGTTTATCCTCGATTATTTGCTTCCGATGACGAAGGCGAATGCCTTCTTGTTCCTCTTCGAGCAGTTGATCGCGAATCGTCTGTCGCTGATTGATTTGACTCGCAATTTCTTCATAGCGTTCCCGCGTCAGATTGGTCGACGCAAGTTGTTCGGTCCAAATCGATTGGTGCGACTCGTATTGTTTTTCCAACTCTCTCAATTGTTCACGGGTCACGGAAAGACGCTCTTCTTCTTTCCACAACGCTTTCTTCACTGTTTCCAATTGCTCATCAAATGATTCGAGTTTCTTTAAAAGTAGTGTCAGTCGATGATGTTTTTCATTTCGTTCTGATTGCAGGGACTCCAACGTCACATCATCCGTCTGACCGAGGCTATGCAGTTTTTGTTGAATGCCTTCAAGTTCTGAGAGAACACGCTGACGTTCCTCAAACTGGTCACGACGCTGTTGTTCCAATTGTCTAATCTCGTTGGTCAGTTGACGCAATGTTCGCTCATTCTCTTGGCGAAGCTGTTCGTCACGCTGTAGCGACTTTAGATGGGACTGCCATCTTTCAATCTCATCCGATATGTCATGCTTGTGTTGAACGTCTTTAGATGCCTGTTCAAACTCCAAGCGTGTTGTTTCGAGTTGTTGATGAAGAGAACGATAATCTGCCCTCGCCTCAATCAAGCGTGTCGACAATTCCTCAAGTCGTAATAACGCTTCCTCTCGAGCGGCAATGTCTTCAATCACGGCTTCGGGTTGTGACATTTCATGGTGACGAGATCCACATACAGGACACGGTTCACCTTCTTCAAGTGTGTCACGTAGCTGTGTCGCTAAAACGAGTTGCTCTTGTTGTTTATATGTTAAAACGATCTCTTGCTGTATCGTATATTGTCGCTGAATCTCTTTTCCAGAGCGTTCACATGCTGCAAGTTGTTTTGAGAGGTCACTGATTTTTGTTTCAAGCGTTTTCAGTTGAATCAATCGATCGACATAACGTTCGACATCGACAGAACGTTCAGTCGGCTCAGTTTTCAAGCGTTCAACGAGTTCATGTTCATGTACTTGTAGTTCATTCAATCTTGATTCTTTTGAGAAGTCCGCTAATGCCTTCGATTTCGTTTCTAATTGTTGACGACGAGAAACGAATGAAGCACGTTCTTCGATTTGAGGTATCAACTCATCAATCACTCGAAGCCGCTCACGGAGTGACCCAACCTCTTGTCTGCCCGCTTCCATCGACGACTGCTGTTCTTCCAATTTTGATTGTGTCGTTTTCAATTCTTCGTACTTAGTCAAAGAAGTTTGTTTTTCAGTCGTCAATCGCTGTAGTTGTCGTTCCATCTCAACGAGACGATCAAACACAGGACGAATATTGGCTGCCGCCTCTAACAGTTGTAGTCGGTCTCGACGTTCGTTTCGTAACACTTCACCTTCTAAAAAGGCTTCGAGTGCCCGATTCGTTTCTTCTCGTTCGTTGAACAGTCCGATCAGAGACTTCGCAACTTCAAGTTCATCTCGAACTTCTTCGAGCGTTTTGAGATATTCTCGTTTCTTGAGATCCACCGTGTCACACGTTTCAATTAAACGCTCTTCCCGTTCTTCAAGCCATCGAATAATCTCATCAATCGGTTTGACCGAGACTTCTTCAATTGACTCGTCTTCGAGTTCGAGTAACTTGAGGCGTGTTCGTTCCACCGACCACTCGACTTGTTTTCGATATGCGCTATATCGTTCTGCCCATTTTTCTTGAAACGACCGATACGCTTCCGTCTTGAAAATAGATTGTAAGATTTGTTGCTTTTCATTCGAATTAGAGTCAAGCAGTTGTCTAAATTGATTTTGCGGCAGTAACAAAATTTGACTGAATTGTTCATATGAAAGTTGTAAAATCGATTCAATTTGTTCTTGAACCTCATTGACTTTAGTAGCCAGCGGTTTCCAACCGTCCTCCCATTCATATAGAACCGCCTCATGAGGGATTGGCGTCTTGTTTACAGGATGGGGTTGCTGCGGTTGTCGAACGATTCGATAGCGTTCTCCTCGAATCGTGAATGAGAAATCGACCTTTGTTATCGTTTCAGGTGTCGCGTACTGGCTTCTGAAGTCGCTCGCGTTTCGGAGCGAACCACTCGCCCGTCCATAAAGAGCAAATGTCATCGCATCAAAGATGGTCGTCTTTCCGGCACCTGTCCGACCACTTACAACAAACATGGAACGACCCAACAACTGTGTAAAATCAATTGTCTCTCGTTCTGCGTATGGCCCAAACGCTTGCATCATCAATTCGACCGGTCTCATCAGACATCACCTTCTTCTATCATTTGCTTCACAGCATCTGGTGCAGTGCGATCATGAACGGCTTCAAAAAATTGTACATATACTTCTTCGACCGACTGTCTCTCGAGCATCTCACGTTCAAACGTGGACGTCTGTTCCTGACGGCGCAACATTTCCAATTCAAGATGTAGGATATTCGGATAGACGGTTCGGAGTTTCGCCATCGGATCGTGTAACGCTGTATCATTCGTCAACACAATTTTGAGGTAATCATCCGTTTTCTGTTGCTGATAGAAAGTTGGGGAAAGGAGCTCATCTAGCGTTCCGGTAAGTTGTCGCATATCTCGCTCTGGTGTCAACACACGGCGACGACGGTTCCATCGCCCGTCCCACTCTAGAATATCCACAGATTTCTGATGATTGACCTCGGAAAACGAATATTTCATGAGCGAGCCACTATATGCGATTGTTTCATATTGAATTGCATCACGATTATGTAGATGACCTAGTGCCGTATACGAAAAAGGCTCATACAACCCTTTCGCGACCTGTCCTGCCATGCCGACAGATAGTTGACGTTCTGAATCCGTCTCCAACCCACCTGCCACAAAACTGTGACCGACCGAGACCGCGTTCTTCTCAATGTCTCCATACGCTTCAATCACAGCCTCAAGTGCGTCATGATGTGTGCGAATCGTATCGATACCGAGAATGTGTCGCACCCTGGCCGGTTCAAGAAACGGGATGGGATAGAACGGGATGCCCGCGACCTCGAGCGGACCAATAGCGGGGTCTAGTTTCCCGATGATATGGAGCCCCACTTGTCTCAGCAATTTCGAACTATATTCGAGACGTTCTGCTGAATCATGGTTTCCAGCGATGGCAATGACGGGGATTTCCCGTTTCAGAACAAGTTCTCGCCACATTTCATCAAGTAGATCGACCGCTTCCACGGGGGGGACGGCACGGTCGTACAAATCCCCTGCGATGATCACTGCATCCGGTTGTTCTTCATCCACAATATTTAAAAATGAATGGAATAGTATATTCCGTTGATCTTCTGTCATATGACGACCGTGGACAATCTTACCAAGATGCCAGTCGGCCGTATGAATCCATTTCATCACGTATCACCTCTCTTTCCTATTCTAGCATGAGTCATTCGAATGATTCGACGTCTTGACACCCGTTTTTGAAACAGCGAAAGTAAGAAGAGAGGAGGATTGTCAAAATGAAATCATCAACATGGCAAACTTTTTTTCAACTGTTCAAAATCGCAAATCCTCCGAAAGGATTATTTGTCGGCGCTATTCTCATCTCGCTCCTTCAAGCCGTCGCCTCACTGGCCATTCCGCTCATCTTGCAACGGGTGGTCGATCGATGGAGCAGTGATCTGTTGACACCCGAATGGATTGCATATTTCGTCGTTGCATTTCTGATTCAGGTTGTCACGAGTGCCGTGTCGATTTATTGGTTACATATTGTCGGCCAACGGGTCGTCGCCAATTTACGCACGACCTTATGGGATCATCTCGTCAAATTGCCAATTCCATTCTATGACGGCATCAAGTCGGGTGAACTAGTGTCTCGATTGAACAATGATACGACGACACTTCAACAACTCTTGTCCGAACAGAGTGTCAGGTTGTTGACCTCAATCGTCTCCGTCATCGGTGCCGTCGCCATCTTGTTCACACTCGATTGGCAGATGACACTCGTCATTTTGTTTTCTGTCCCGACCACTCTCATCATTGTCATACCGCTCGGACGAAAGCTACGGATTATCGCAAAAGAGACACAACAAGAACTCGGGAATCTTTCGGGCTTCTTTGCCGAACTGCTCGGTGAGATTCGCCTCGTCAAATCACAAGCGACGGAACAAACGGAAGTGAAAACCGGCAAAACAAAAATCGAGACACTGTTCGATTACGGGGTGAAGGAAGGACGAATTCAAGCAATCCTCATCCCCCTTCTCAATGTCACCTTGACCGGGATGTTGATTGCGATTCTCGGATTCGGCGCATATCGCGTCTCGACCGGGGCTTTATCAACGGGAGAACTACTTGCTTTCATGCTCTATCTCTTCCAAATCATTACGCCGCTCATCACGATGAGTGAATTCCTGACGAGACTTCAAAAGGCGCGTGGTGCAACGGAACGAATTGCCGAGCTGCTCGAAGTCAGCCGAGAACCTTACAGCACCCATGAAGAAGTGATTCATCAAACGACACTTTCGTTCGATGACGTTTCTTTCCACTATGGCACTGAACCCGTCATCCGAGGTTTGACACTTCACGTTTCACCAGGGGCGACCACCGCCATCGTCGGGCGCAGTGGTGCCGGCAAAACGACACTTTTTTCGCTTGTCGAACAATTCTACATACCGACGGCAGGGACGATTCGATATGGAGATCGGGACATTCAGTCATACGGACGTGACACTTGGCGGCAAATCATCGGGTATGTCGCTCAAGATTCACCTGTTTTATCTGGATCTGTACGGACGAACATCCTATATGGACTTCAACATAGAGCGAGCGATGATGAAATCAGAGAGGCCTGTGAGATGGCCAACGCATGGTCGTTCATTGAAACGATGCCACATCAGCTCGATACGGAAATCGGGGAGCGAGGCATCCGTTTATCCGGTGGACAACGGCAACGTCTCGCCATTGCACGAGCTTTGTTACGCAATCCTCAAATTTTATTACTCGACGAAGCAACATCAAGTCTAGATTCAGAATCAGAACGCGTTGTTCACGAAGCGTTAGACCGCTTGATGGTCGGGCGAACAACGCTTGTGATTGCCCACCGACTTTCGACTGTCAGACATGCTGACCAGATTGTCGTCTTAGAAGAAGGACGAATCAGCGGGATCGGGAAACACGAGCAACTTTTAACGGAGAATGAACTATATCAACGACTCGTTTCACAACAATTATTAGGGGGACAAGCGACATGAAAACAATCGGATTTATCGGGCTCGGGGTCATGGGCCAATCGATGGTACGTAATTTGATGAAACACGGATTTGAAGTACAAGCATACACACGGACGAAAGAGAAGGCAGCTGCATTGTTAGAGGAAGGTGTGACATGGTGTGATTCGGTACGGGACGTTTGCCGAGATGCCGATGCCGTCATCACGATCGTCGGCTATCCGTCCGATGTCGAATCCATCTATTTTGGCGAAGGGAACATTCTTGATTCGGCAGAACCAGGTACATTATTGATTGACATGACGACGTCCTCACCGAAACTGGCTGAACGAATTGCCGAGACTGCCATTGAGCGAAGTCTCCTCCCACTTGACGCACCGGTCACGGGAGGCGATGTCGGAGCAAAAAATGGAACGCTTTCGATTTTAGTCGGTGGGGGTGAATTCGCCTTCAATAAAGCGAGACCGTTATTTGAGGCGATGGGACAATCGATTGAACGAATGGGATACGCTGGAAGCGGACAATACGCAAAACTCTCCAATCAAATCGCCATTGCTGGAATCATGATGGGGAATGCTGAGATGCTAGCGTTCAGTAAACGGGCTGGGATTGACCCAGAGGCACTCGTTCGTACGATTCGTGGCGGGGCAGCCGGTAGTTGGACGCTTGAAAATCTGGTTCCACGCATGATTGTCGAGGATTATGCACCTGGTTTCTTCATCAAACACTTCATCAAAGATATGACACTCGCCATCGAGAGTGCTCGTGAGCTACAAGTGACATTACCAGGTCTCGAGCTCGCACATCGCCTGTATTCAATTCTTGAAAAGAACGGGTATGGAGAGAATGGCACGCAAGCACTGATCGAGTATTATCTCCATCAAGACGTTTGAAACAGGACGTTTGTGGAATTAGTAGGAATGAAGGAGGCGATTTTCGTGCCATGGAATATGAAAGACTATCCGGAATCACTGAAAAACTTCGATCCACTTGTAAAAAAGAAAGCGATTGATATTGCGAACGCATTACTCGCGCAAGGTTACTCCGAGACGAAAGCGATTCCCATTGCCACCGAGCAAGCGAAAAAGTGGCATTCGGATGCGTCGGAGGAGGAAAAACAAGATTTTGAAGACGCCCCAAATCCGAAAAAGTCAGATCAGCACTAAACGTCAACAACCGGTCGGATTATCCGACCGGTTGTTTTGCTTGATAAGAGGCTTTCATCTCTAAATAGAGACCTGAGATTGCCGTTTGAAGATATGGCGTGACAAAGATGTATGCCAGGCCACCAGTGAGGAGCACAATCGCGTACCAACCGATAAAACTTGCAAATAGTTTTAACATCGTTTGCTTGTGCCCTTTCATCATCTGTCGACTCTTACGCATTGCCTGAAACGCTGAAAGGTCAGGCTCATCCCGCATGATGAACGGAACAATCCGATACGTCAAATAAAACCAGACACCAGGTACGATCAGCAGGAGCATCAGTACGTTTAGCCCTAGATAAAATACCGCATAATAGACCACGGCACGTGAATAGTCTTTCAGGGATCCGAACGATTCAATCAACAATCCGAACGTCGGCTTTTCATCTTTCGCTACCTGAAGAAACACCCAATTTTTCCCGAGCTCGATGGGAGCGAGCAATACCGTTGCCCCGTACAAGAGTGCCACTGAAGTAAGAAGAACTTCAGGGTCGTCCGTCGAGAGATCAAGACGTGTCGTAATCATCGCTTGAATGACCATGACCGTTAAGACAACGAGTAATGAGATACCCCACTTCCCTGATAGCATTCGTAGCGCATATTGTTTGTAAACGGAAGATTGCATGAATTCACCTACATTTGTTGTTTTCTCTCATTATAGCAAAAAAACAGTCTTTCGACTGTTTTTCGCCTTGGTTCACCCTCGAAGTTGTTTGAATTTCACTTCATCGAGCTCTCCGTCCGTTCGTACCCCATTTCCGATATGAACCATTTCAACATCCAATCGTTCTTGTAGGACAGGTAATGTTTCCACATGGATTCCTGCGCCAGGCAAGAGGGTCATCTCGGCTACTTCATGTAGTCTGGCTAATGAGTCGATTCCGTCCAACGCGGTGTCAGCACCACCTGACGTCAACAAGATATCCACTTCTGGATATTCGTTCAACACTTCAATCGCTTCCAACACATCACGTGATGCATCAAACGCTCGGTGGAATGTGAGTGTCATTTCCCCTTTATGCTTAATGACTTCTCCTAAAATGCGTTCATCGATTGCTCCGTCCTGTGTCAGCGCACCGAATACGATGCCGTTCACACCTAACTCACGGCACAGACCGATATCCGCAAGCATCGTTTCAACGTCATCCTCGTTATAATAGAACGAGCGTGTATGTGGGCGAATCATCACATGTACGGGAATCGAAACGTGTTCAACCACATTCCGAATCGTTCCGAAGCTTGGCGTAATTCCTCCGTTATCCATGTCGGCAATCAGCTCAAGCCGATCTGCACCGAGTTGTTCTGCCCGTATGGCTTCTGATAGTGTTGTGACAATCACTTCAATCTTCATCTAATCGCTCCCTTTACGGCGCGAACTTCCAGTCCACACCATGTTCGGCTAGAACGCCTTTAAAGTCTTGAGGTTCCGGAAAATCAGAGATAATCGCCGTCACCTTCGAAAAGTCACAGACACGATACCGCTTCTGTTGATTTAATTGCGTATGGTCTGTCAATAAGAACGTCTCGCGACTTTGTGACATCACCGATTGTGTGATACTCGCTAAACCGAACGCATCACAAGTTAATCCAAGCGACGAATCGACCCCTTCAACGGACAAAATCGCAAGATCGAACATATAGGTTTGAAGTTGTCCAAGGACTTGTTCACCCGTCGTCACGAGATGCTTAGGGTCGATTGTACCACCTAGTAATTGAATTTCGCCACCAAGGACACCTTTCGCCCGTTGTTCAAACAAAGCTTTCGCAACAGTTAACGAAGGAGTGACCACTGTGACATTCCTACCACGAAGCCGTGCTGCCACTTGTTCAGCAGCGACACCGTGTCCAATGTAAAGAAGCGTATCATCTGGAATTAATTGAAAAGCCGTATAAGCAATACGACGAATGCCGTCCATGTTCGCAATCACGATTGGTTGAAAGGACATGCTTTGATGAAGGACCGCTCCCCCGTACACTCGTTTAATGCGATGTTCTTTCTCTAATTCTTCTAAATAACGTCGAATCGATTCCCCTGACACGTTCAATCGTTCGATCAGTTCGCTCGTTTTCACTTTTCCTTCCCGTTCGATCCATTCGACAATTTTTTGTTTACGTTCTTCACCGATTAAAGACACGTCCCTGCCTCCTCCACAAAAATCTTTCCTTTTCTAGTGTAACGAACGCATGTAAATTTAACGTAAATTGAAAGTAAAGAACGAGCAAATCCAACATGTTTTTGTTTCTTTTTTGTGTAAATCAACGACAATGCACAAAAAAAGGCACGTCATCTTTGACGTACCTCTCCATTCTCATTTCGTCTTGTTTTGAAAAAGTGGAACTTTCGGTTCTTCTCCCGCTCGAATTCGTTGCCAATTCGTACGATGTTTAATGATGATGAATAATGCCAAAGGTACGATGACAATGAGTGGTAACCAGTCTTTCGTCAGCAAACTGTATGTCGTCGCCGTGATGAGCCCCACAACTGCAGCAGCCATCGAGGAGAGGGATACCATGCGCGAAATCAATAGCGTTATGATAAATGTTCCAACAACAACGACAAAGAACCAAGGGAACGCGGCCAACAGAACGCCACCGCTCGTTGCGACCGATTTCCCGCCTTTGAATTTCGCAAAGATCGGATAAGAATGACCAATCACGGCCGGAATCCCGGCGAGAAGCAAGCTCATCTCACTTCCAAATAGCAGCGGCAATAAGGCGGCGATAAGACCCTTTCCTATGTCGCCGAGGAGGACCAAGATGCCAGCCTTCTTTCCAAGGACACGGAACGTATTCGTCGTCCCGAGGTTGCCGCTCCCATGTTCACGCACATCCACTCGATATCCGAGCTTTCCGATGATGAGTGCAAATGGAATGGACCCGAGTAAATAGCTTAAAATCACAATCAAAATTTCTGTCATATATGGCATCGCAATACCCCTTACTTCATAAATTCTGCAATATACCGATCATATGGCTGATTCAATTCATGCACTCGTTTCGCATGCTCAGTACCGATATACCGTAAATGCCACGGCTCATACATATATTCGGTCTCATTCTCAAACGCTTTCTGATAACGAATGATAAAACCATACTCATGTGCATGATCCGCTAGCCATTTGCCCTCAACCATCTCACCCAGATTTTGAGTGAGTTGATAATTCACAGAGGCACTCGATACGTCAATGGCAAGACCTGTTTGATGTTCCGAATGGCCAGGCGGTGCGGAATATTTCATAGCTTGCTCTTTTCCGTCCCGTTCGACATATGCATTAAATAGGTTGACTTGATAATCGTAAGAACGAAACGCACTCGTTCCTTTTAAATCGATTCCATCCGCTTTCGCACCTTTCATTAATGCTTCAATTGCGCGTGCCGCCTCTTTTCGTAACATTCGACGTTCGCCGACTGTTGAATCGACAAAATCAATTTTCGCTTCCACCAAATCGCTTGGTTGGTAATCAGAAGGCAATGCAATTTGCTTGTTTACTAGAATCAATTCATCTAAATCCAAATTAGCCATTCCATTTACCTCAATCGGTTGAACAGCTTTCGCAGGCTCTTCTTCTGCAGGTTCTGTTGGTTGTTCAACTATTGGCGCATCCTCTGTAGGTTCTTCTTCAGTAGGTGACTCCCCGTCCCCTACATCTTCCTGATCAACATTCGGTTCATTTGGTTCAGTCTCTGGTTCATCTATTGTTGGTGACTGTGTCGTTGGTTCTTTCGGTTCAACTTGCTCGTTTGTGGTACAACCGGCTAACATGAACGTCAAGGCGCCGCAAACCATCAAAAGTGATGGATAACGCATGCGATCTTCCCCTTTCTAGATAACAAAAAAGTACCGTCAAGATATGATACCATACTGACGGTACGAAGACAGAAGATTCTTAGACAGGATTCATGACGTTCAAGTACATCTCATGCCATTTCGGGAATTCCCGATCGAGACGAATCGGTTTGAAATCACCACGTTTGACGACTACGTGCGTCGTCGTCGCTGTGCCGACCAGTTCTCCGTGTTGATTCGTCAATTCGTAACCATAAATCGTTCTGATTTTGGAGTATTGATCGACCCAAACACGAACATGAACCGTATCACCATACGTTACGCTTCGTTTGTAATCCATAGACACGTTTGTGACGGGTGATACGAATCCTGCCTCTTCCATGTCTTTATATTCGACACCGAGTTGTCGCAACAGTTCGGTACGTGCAATTTCTAAATAAACTAAATAGTTGGCATGATAGACGATTCCCATCATGTCCGTTTCTTGGTACCTTACTGGAATTTGAACCGTATGCATTGAATCATCCTTCTTTCCTACTCCTAGTATATTATAACTTACTCTTAATATCTACTACTAATAATTGTTGAAGAGCTAGTTCATCCTCTTCTTCATTCACGAGTCGATATGACTGTCGGGCAATCGATTCATCGATGACGGAGAGGGCCGTCCGTGCATTCGCATGTTGGATATCGCTTAATCGACTCGCCAATGCATCAGTCGCCTCTTCATTCATCTCATACCCAAATTGATTCGCATAGTTTTTTGCGATTTCAACTAACTGTTCCTGAGAATAATCATTGAAATGAATAGTTCGTTTCATTCGACTGCTCAGCCCTGGATTCGATTCAATCAATCTGCGCATCGGCCCTTCATATCCTGCAAGGACGACCACCAAGTTCTCACCGTGCTTTGGCATCTCATCCACGAGCGTATCAATCGCTTCCCGACCGTAGTCGTTTGCCCCACCGTTCAGACTATACGCCTCATCAATCAGTAAGACACCACCGAGCGCATCACGAATCGCTGCTTTCGTTTTTTGAGCTGTCTGCCCTACATAACCACTGACCAAGTCCGCACGACTGACGACATTCACATGCCCTCGCTTTAAATAACCTGTTCGTTTCAACATCTGAGCATACAAATAGGCAAATGTTGTCTTCCCAGTCCCACTGTTTCCAGTGAGTGTCATATGAAGTTGGACTGGTGCCGTTTTTAAGCCGAGCGCCTTCCGTCTCTTCTGAATCTCAACGAGTGCTTCGATTTCTGCTAGTTGTGCTTTCGCCTCTTCCATGCCTACAAGATCGTCTAAGGAAGTTTCGCCCGAGTCGTCCGAAGCCTGCTCGAAATCCTCTTCTGTTAATAATGCCATCTCGTCGAGTGGGGCGTCTGCTCCGAAACGAGATCCTTTTTTGAACATCGCATCGAGTAAAATATTATGAACCGTACGGGCGTTACCAAACGATGAGTCGACCCGTTCCCGGTCAATTCGAGTAAGGAGTGCGCGCTTCGCTCCCTCGGTCAACACATAATTATTCTCCTGTGCCACTTTTTCACCAATAGCGACCAATTCCTCATCACGATAGTTCGGTAACTCGTAGTGATTCGATTCAGGAAAGCGTGAACGTAATCCAGGGTTTGCCAATAGAAAATGACGCATTTCTTCTGGATAACCCGCTAGAATGACGACAAACTTGCCCGCATATTCCCCACTCGTCATCGCTGCGACAAGTGTATCAATTGCCGCTTGCCCATAATCACTTCCGCTTGAATCTTGTCGCTTCAACGCATATGCCTCGTCAATGAACAAGACGCCACCTTCCGCTTCTTTCACTTTGTTCATCACTTGCTCTTCTGTTTGTCCAACATACGCGCCAACTAAGCTAGACCGATCCGCCTCGACGAGGTCTGGACGGCTGAGAAGTCCGAGTTCAAAGTAGATTTCTGCCATGAGCCGTGCCAAGGTTGTCTTACCGGTTCCTGGGTTACCAGTGAAGACGAGGTGTAAAGAAGGCTGATGCTTAGAAGAAAATCCAGCTTTTTCTCTTTCTTTTTGGAATAGTAGAAAACGATACCACGCCTTCACACGTTCTTTAATATCATCGAGACCGATCATTTCCTCAAGCGACTCAATCGCGCTCGAACGAGTTTCGATATTACGTTCCGGTAACAGTTCACAGATCGTATCTAGTCGTTCTTTAACGAGTCCGACCCGTTCCCCGAATCGACGGAACGCTTCCCGACTAAAATAATTCCCTTGCATCGATGCCAATAAGGAAGCAGTATCATCCTCAAGGGAAGCGACTTCCTGCATTGCCTCGATAATCGCCTCAAACAGATTCTCAAGCTGCCCTCGCCATTCTGAATCACGCAAATCTGACTTTGCAGCTTCCACTTCATCGTGAAGTTGATCGAGCTGATCGAGTAACGCAGATGTCTTCGATTCGTATTCAGTCAAAATTTGCACCTTCATCGAAGCATAGTCTGCTTCCCGAAGTGTCGGCCAATCGATTTGAAGCGCCTGCTTCGCTCGACGTAACTGTTCATTCAACTGAAAGAACCTCAACTCTGGAGGTAACGCATTCATCGACTCTAATTCTTTCACCCAGCGGTTGAGCAACGGATCCATTGTCCCTTTGTGTTCGAGACGGTGTGTCGCAAGTAACGTCAGGGAACGAATCAACTCTTCCTGGTGATGCGTGGCACGAGACCAATGTGCATAGGATAGTAACGCTGCCTCATCAATCTTTTCTCCAGCTTCCCAGTTCGTCAAATCCGTTTGGACTTGTTCCACTTGAATTTGTTTCATACTGTTCTCCCTTTCAGACGACAAGGGAGCCGACATCATGTCTGCTCCCCATCGGATTATCTTGATTCAAAAGATGTCATCCGAATCGAATGGAATAACTTCCCGTTATTCCGCGATTCTGCCGCGAGCAAGATTCGTTCATGCGCATCGACATAGTATGTGACTGTCTCTTTATTCTCTTCTTCACTAAAAATCGATGGATAGTTTTTAATCCATTCTTCCGGGACCGTCTCGGCAGATTCAGATTTCACGTAGGCTTGTGCCGTTCTACCGACGATGTCTGTTTCCCCTTCACTCGAACCGAGTGTTCCATCATCTAACCATTTACGAATCTGTTCGTTCGTGGCACGTGATAAGAATGGATGAGGGGCTACGGCTCCTGATTGAGTTTCCTGACGAAGAATCTCTTCTCCATCCGGGTCAAATTCTAAATACGTTTTTCCGTCCCATTCTGCTTTGGCGCCAACGTTTGGACCCGTTACGACTTCTGAGACGAAATGCCCGTCTTCGTCATACGTGACGACATATTCTCGTTCCTCAAGTTCTTCCCCTTCTTTCGGAAGTTTACGCTCCTTGTATCCGATGACGACATTTGAATAGAAAGGTTCGACCTGTTCTTCTTCTCCAGCATTGAAATTCATGAGTACATAGAAATTGTAAGCGAGTAATGCCCCGACAATGAGGATGCCGGCCAATATCACCCAGCTTAACCGTTTTTTTATCTGTTGTTTCATAGCCTATCCTCCTCGTTTCTTCACTTACTATCCTACACTAGCGAAGAGGACAATCAAAATATTTTCAACTAAAAAAGGGCCTCTAATGAGACCCTTCCCAATTTAACCTAGTTTATCGTCGTCTTTCTTTTGCATTTCAATCCATTTATCTCGTTCGTCTGGTTCGTCGGCCAAGTCCTTGAACAAGGCAACAATCATAAAGATGAGAACGAATATGAATGGGAACGCCGCAAGAATGGCAACAGCTTGTAACGCATCCAACCCACCCGCGTAAAGAAGTACGGCAGCGATGGATGACTGGATGACACCCCAAGTCAATTTAATTCCCATCGGCGGAACGAGCTTCCCGTTCGAAGTAAGCATACCGAGTACATATGTCGCGGAGTCGGCAGATGTGATAAAGAAAGTAGAAATCAAGAAGATGGCGACGATACTGAGCACAGTACCGAATCCGCCAAACGTTTCAAAGAGGGCAAAGAGGCCAACTTCAGTCCCAATCTCATTTACTTTACCAATCAAATCGTAGCCACCGAACAAGTCAGCCCAAATGGCCGATCCACCAAAGACAGAGAACCATAACAGACCAAATGACGTTGGTACAAGCATGATTCCAATGATAAACTCACGAATCGTACGTCCTTTTGAGACACGGGCGATAAATGTTCCGACGAATGGTGACCATGAAATCCACCAAGCCCAGTAGAAGATCGTCCAACCGTTGATCCATTCACGTTCAACTGGCTCGAATGCAGCGGTACGGAAACTCATACCAGGGAGTTGTTGCAAGTATGTCCCTACTGTCTGTGTGAATAAGTCGAAAATGAATGCTGTCGGTCCGGCGAACATTGTCGCGACAAGTAACACGATGGCAAGGAAAATATTCGTATTACTCAGGATTCGAATCCCTTTTTCAAGACCGGTTGAAGCACTAATCATATAGAGGACTGTGACGACGGCGATGATGATCAATTGTGTGATGAAGGCGTTCGGTACCCCAGGGATGAGATAATGAAGGCCACCGGCAATCTGTTGAGCACCAAATCCGAGTGATGTCGCCACCCCGAATGCTGTCGCGATAACCGCAAGAATATCTACCGTCTGTTTAACAGGCTGCTCATAACGATTGTGTACCAATGAACCGATTGTTTCCCCAATCGTTGCAGGGCGTCCTTTTCTAAATGTCGAGTAGGCAATGGCCAGTGCGATCATGGCATAGATGGCCCACGGATGGAAACCCCAGTGGAAAAACGCATAGCGCATTGCTGTTCGTGCGTCCCCTTCTGGTGTCAGTGAAGAGAATGGTGGTGAATGGAAGTGAAGCAACGGCTCTGCTGCTCCCCAGAAGATTAGACCAATCCCCATCCCAGCACTGAATAACATAGCGAACCACGTCAAATAGCTAAATTCAGGTCGGTCCGTATCTTTTCCGAGACGAATCGAACCGTAACGTGAAAAGATTAAGAAGATGGCAACTAGTAAGAAACCAGTCGCGCTCAAGAGATAGAACCAACCCATCCCGTTTGAAAGCCACCCTTGTAATGTGCTCGTCACATTGATGAGGCTAGCATTTCCTAATACGCTCTCAGGGAAGAGTCCCCAGATTGTGAATAAGCCAGTTATGATTGCAGATACGACGAACACGGTCGTCACACGGCTTTTTCGTTCCATGAAAAATCACTCCTATTTAATTTTCTATTTTCATATACGTTTTCCACCCTAACATACTTTTTAAACAAGTCTCAACCCTAACTGTCTACAAATGTGTCGTTTACTGTAAAACAGATAGGTGTCTTGTCATGAATTTGATTCTTTCGGTTCAAGGGATACAATCAACGTCTCATCCACCACATAATACGGCCTCGTTGGTAACGTCTTTAAATAACCACCCTCACGTAATCGAGTCAAATCGAGCTGTAGTGCATCTTGAAATTTTCGCAACGGTAATTTTTTTTCTTCATCCATGTACAAATCGAGGGCACGTTGAACTTGATCCATCTCATAAATGACATCTCGCTCTTCTTCCGGTACGATATGAAACGTCTCTTTTGACATATAGAAACGTTGTTTCGGGACACCGGATAAATGATGTTTTAATCGTTTGGTGTCGATTTCTTGCGTGTCATCTAACAAGACGGTACGATTGACCCCTTTCGGTAACGTCTGTTCATATTCATGGATGGCTTGTCGCAATTCGGAAAGCGTCACATCGATCTCGCGATCGGATTCCACTTCTTTTTGTTGCGTCAAACGTCTCCACCAACTACTTTTCCCTTTCTCCTCTCGCTCCATAAGCACACCCCTCCCTGTCTTCCTGTTCCCGATTCCTTTAAAACTTTCACCATAAATTTGCATATTCATGAAAAAAACCTTCCTTTTTTCAAAGGAAGGTATGATTGTCTGAGACTTATTTCAATTTGTTACGGAGAACCATTTGCAAGATTCCACCATGACGATAGTAGTCGATCTCAACTTCTGAGTCGAAACGTGCGATGACTTTAAATTCAGTCACCGTTCCGTTCTCATGTGTCGCTTTCGCGTTTAAGATATCACGTGGACGAACCGACTCGTCTACTTGGATATCGATTGCTTCCTCTCCAGTCAATCCGAGTGATTCTGCTGATTCACCTTCTAAGAACTGAAGCGGGAGGACACCCATCATGACAAGGTTTGAACGGTGAATCCGCTCAAAGCTTTGTGCGATGACGGCACGAATACCAAGGAGGTTTGTCCCTTTCGCTGCCCAGTCACGAGATGATCCCATTCCGTAATCGTTTCCAGCGAGGACGACAAGTCCTGTTCCCTGTTCTTTATACTTCATCGCCGCATCGTACATCGGCATGATTTCACCAGTTGGCCAGTACGTTGTGAAGCCACCTTCTGTACCTGGAGCAACTTGGTTACGAATACGAATGTTCGCAAACGTACCACGCATCATGACTTCATGGTTACCACGGCGTGAACCGTATGAGTTGAAGTCAATTGGTTCTACCCCTTTTGAAAGGAGATATTGACCAGCAGGTGTCGTTTTCGAGAACGATCCCGCAGGCGAAATGTGGTCAGTTGTGACCGAATCCGCGAACTTACCGATGACACGTAAGCCATTCAATGCATGAACCTCACCCGCTTCTGGCTCAAGTTGTTCGAAGAACGGTGGGTTTTGGATATATGTCGACTCATCTGAGAAATCGTACAAGTTTCCTTCTGGAACATCGAGTGCGTTCCAACGCTCGTTACCAGTGAAGACCGTTTCGTACTCTTTACGGAACGCTTCAGGTGAGACGACGTCTTGTACAACCATCTTGATTTCATCGTTTGATGGCCAGATGTCTTTGAAGTACACTTCATTTCCATCTTTATCCGTACCGAACGAATCATTCATGATGTCGAAGTTGACTGACCCTGCGAGTGCGTAAGCGACGACGAGTGGTGGTGACGCCAAGAAGTTCGCTTTCACGAGCGGGTGAACGCGTCCTTCAAAGTTACGGTTCCCAGAAAGGACAGAAGATACGAGCAAGTCGTTCTCCGTAATCGTTTCTTCGACTTCACGGTCAAGCGGACCTGAGTTTCCGATACATGTCGTACAGCCGTAACCGACCGTATTGAAGCCGAGCTCATCCAAGTAAGAAGTCAAGCCGGCCTTATCAAGATAGTCCGTTACAACTTTTGAACCTGGTGCGAGAGATGTCTTCACGTATTTTGGAACCGTCAAACCACGTTCTACCGCTTTCTTCGCAACGAGTCCAGCACCGACCATGACGTATGGGTTTGATGTGTTCGTACAACTTGTGATGGCAGCAATCGCGACATCTCCTGTGCTCATGTCGACCGCACCGTCTTCATAGTTGACAGTCGCCTTCTTCTCAAGTTCCGAACGGTCAAGTCCAAATCCGCTGTTTCCTGCCGGAGCGCTCAAGCTGTCGATAAACGACGTTTGAACGTCTGAGAGATTGATTCGGTCTTGTGGACGTTTCGGACCTGCAAGTGAAGGTTCAACTTTTGACAAGTCGAGCGTCAATACTTTCGTGAATGTTGGATCCGCTTGGTCTGGCGTGTAGAAGAGATCGTTTGCTTTTGAGTATTCCTCAACGAGTGAGATCAACTCTTCAGAGCGGCCAGTTGTACGCATGTAGTTCAATGTCTCTGTATCGACTGGGAAGAATCCACATGTTGCACCATATTCAGGAGCCATGTTTGCAATCGTCGCACGGTCTGAAAGTGGCATTGTATGAAGCGACGGTCCGAAGAATTCGACGAACTTCCCGACAACTTTTTCATGACGGAGCATCTCTGTTACGACGAGTGCCACATCTGTCGCTGTTACACCAGGGTTGACTTCACCGATGATTTTGACACCGACTACTTCTGGCACTGGGAAGTACGATGGTTGACCGAGCATACTTGCTTCCGCTTCGATTCCTCCAACGCCCCAACCGAGAACACCGAGTCCGTTGATCATTGTTGTATGTGAGTCCGTTCCGACGAGTGAATCCGGATAAGCAACTGTACCTTCAGCATCATTTTTCTCGAGGACGACTGATGCCAAGTACTCTAAGTTTACTTGGTGAACAATCCCCGTTGCCGGTGGTACGGCACGATAGTTGTCAAATGCCGTCTGAGCCCAACGCAAGAACTTGTATCGTTCTTCGTTACGTTCAAACTCGATGTCCATGTTTTTCATCAATGCGCCAGCGAAACCGTACGCATCTACTTGAACAGAGTGGTCAACGACGAGGTCGACAGGGATTTCTGGGTTGATTTTGTTCGGGTCTCCACCAAGGTCCGCCATCGCTTTACGAAGTGAAGCGAGGTCTACGACCGTTGGGACACCCGTGAAGTCTTGAAGAACAACACGTGCCGGTTTGAACGGAACGTCAATGTCTTTCGAGACGTCGGCAGTACCCCATTTTGCCAAGTTTTCGACATGCTCTTTTGTAATCGCGCGACCGTCTTGTTGACGGAGTACCGATTCGAGTAGTACGCGAATCGAATAAGGTAAACGACTGATGTTCGTTAACCCTTCTTCTTCTAACTTTTTCAAACGATAAAAATCATACGATTGCCCGTTCGCCTCGAACGTCGTCCGAGATGCGAAGGCGTCTAAAACATTCGTCTGTTCCATTGCAATTTCCCCCTTTTTGAAAGCGCCGACCACACGACAATGCGTAATCGCTTACTTTTCACATATTTATCATAATACAAGTATAGCGTGACGTAAAATACATTCCGTCACAAATTAGTCATAAGTAAAACTTATCATTATCTGAAACCTTCTCCGAACAATAAAAAACACCTCAAAAATGAGGTGTTCCTTGCTTATTCTTCCGTTCCAATCTCTTCGTTGACATCTAAAGCCTCTACGAGCGTCAAATCGTCAGCGTGACGTTCTGCGAACCGCTCGTACGTGAACTCGTTCGCGAACAGGAATACCGGGCGCTCCCAGCGGTCCGTAACGAGCATGTTACGTGAATCTTGGAATGGTTTCAACGCTTTCAATTCCTTGTCTTTTACCCAACGTGCAACGCTGTATGATACAGGTTCCATCCGGATGTCTACGCCATACTCATTGTTCAAACGATATTCAAACACTTCGAACTGGAGTTGGCCGACCGCACCGAGATAAATCTCATTGTATTCGTTGCGATAGACTTGGATTGCTCCTTCTTGGGCAAGTTGCTCCACACCTTTGTGGAAGTGTTTCGACTTGAGCGAGTTGACAGGTGATACACGCATGAATAACTCAGGTGGGAATGTCGGCAATGCTTCAAAGGCAATCTTTTGCTTCGATGTCGTGATCGTATCCCCGATTTGATACGTCCCAGAGTCATAGATCCCAATAACATCACCGGCGAACGCTTGGTCGACCGTTTCACGATCATTGGCCATGAGTTGAGTCGACTGGCTCAATTTAATTTTCTTCCCGGTTCGGGTGAGCGTCACATCCATCCCACGCTCGAACACACCTGAACAGATTCGAACGAATGCGATTCGGTCACGGTGTGCTGGGTTCATGTTCGCTTGAATCTTAAAGACGAACCCACTGAAATCTTCCGATGTCGGATTGATTGGGCCGACGTTCGATTTACGTGCCTCTGGAGCCGGAGACATCTCCAAATAATGATTCAAGAACGCAGTCACACCAAAGTCAACGAGCGCCGTTCCGAAGAATACTGGTGTCAATTTACCGCTTTGAATCGCTTCCACATCAATCTCATTCCCTGCTCCGTCGAGGAGGTCGATCTCATCGCGAAGATTCGTCAAGTTCTCTTCAGAAAGATGATCAGCGAGCACCGGGTCATTTACCCCGTCCTCACTTAGTTGAAGTGTAGACTTGTCTCCGCGGAACAAATGAACTTCATTTTTCATTCGGTCATAGACGCCCTCGAACTGCATCCCGCTCCCGATTGGCCATGTGATGGCAACAGAAGGCATGCCGAGTACTTCCTCAAGCTCTTCCATTAGTTCAAGCGGGTCTTTCGCCTGACGGTCCAACTTGTTCATGAACGTAAAGATTGGGATCCCACGCATCCGACAAACTTGGAATAGCTTTTTCGTCTGTGTCTCGATCCCTTTCGCGGCATCGATGACCATGACCGCGCTGTCGACCGATGTCAACACGCGATACGTGTCTTCTCCAAAATCGTTGTGTCCTGGTGTATCCATAATGGATACGACTTTGTCTTGATAGATGAATTGCATGACAGACGATGTAACTGAGATTCCACGTTGTTTCTCAATTTCCATCCAATCTGATTTGGCATGCTTTGAATTTTTGCGTGCCTTGACCGTACCGGCTTCACGAATCGCACCACCGTGCAAAAGTAATTTCTCTGTTAATGTCGTCTTACCCGCATCCGGGTGAGAGATGATGCCGAATATTCGACGTCTCTCGACTTCTTGTTTCAATTGGCTCATATAAGATAGACCTTTCCTTTCTCGACTCAGTTCATGCTTATTCTCGTAGCAACGCTATCTATTCTATCGAAATCGATTGAGTTCGTCTATCCTAACGAGACGTGCGCCTTTTGCAAATGGATTCTTTTTTGTATACTAACGTTGATAGCAAGTGAAAGAATAGAACGGGGGAAAGACGATGCCAGAAAACTGGATGATGTATTTCATTGTATTCTGGGGATTCGTCATGATTGGTCTCATGACGATTGGCGGGTACTTCATGTTTCGCAAGTTTTTAAAACGCATGCCGAAAGAAGATGGACGTTCCCTACTTGACATTGAAGATGATTATATAGAGAGAACCCGGCACCTATGGACGCCAGAAACACGGACGCTTTTAGATCGGCTCGTCTCGCCGGTTCCCGAATTGTTCCGTGACGTCGCCATCCGCAAAATAGCAGGAAAGATTGGTCAGTTTGCACTCGAATCGCGTGCGAAAAAAATGACAACCGAACTTGTCGTCAAAGGGTACATTGCCGCAACACCAAAGCGAGACCACAAATTTTTAAAAAAGGCGTTATCTGAAGAACAGATTGATTGGACACCTTATGAACATTATTTTCAGCAGTAGACTCTATCTCATTCAGATAGAGTTTTTTATTTGTCGAATTGTGCGATTTGCCTAATAGGTAAAAAGTACCTTTTATTTCACTATTTATAATATCAGAATAATGTTCAATTTTTAGACAATATTGAAAACGCTTACAATAAATTGGTATGACCAATATTGATATAATTTCTCTCATTTCGACATAAAAAAAAGGAATGACTCTCCTTATTTTCACACCGCATAATAAGTCTATCTTGTAGATTAGGAGGAATCATTATGCATGATGTCACACAAGCAGCACAGACGACGAGCCACCGTTCCGCTCACTCGATCACCGAACACGAGACGTTTCATCGACTGATGCGTGAAAAAAATCGCTTCATCGTCCCAGCCATTATTTTTTCACTATTGTTCTATTTCACACTCCCTATTTTGACAAGCTATACGACTATTTTAAACACGCCGCTCATTGGAGACATCACCTGGGCTTGGGCGTTCGCCTTTTCACAGTTCATCATGACTTGGACACTTTGTGTACTTTACAGTCGCCGTGCCCGGCGCTTTGACGCGCTCGTCCAACAATTAAAAGAAGAGGTGAAATCATGAATTGGACAGCCATCGGTCTCTTTACCGCAATTGTCGGACTCACGCTTGTGATTACATATTTTGCAGCACGAAAAACGAAAACTGCCAGTGATTTTTATACGGCAGACGGCGGTTTGACCGGTTTTCAAAACGGTCTCGCTATTGCAGGTGACTATATGTCCGCCGCATCGTTTCTTGGAATTGCGGGCATGATTGCACTCGCCGGATTCGACGGCTTCTTTTATTCAATCGGCTTTCTCGTAGCGTATCTCGTCGTGCTTTATCTCGTTGCTGAGCCGTTACGAAATCTCGGAAAATATACGATGGCCGATATGATTGCGGCACGTTTCAACAAACCAAGGGTACGCGGTGTCGCCGCGATGAATGCCATTGTCATCTCTATCTTTTACATGATCGCTCAACTGGTCGGAGCAGGTGCCTTGATTGAGCTGTTGCTCGGAATCCCTTATACGACAAGTGTTGTCGTCGTTGGGATCTTAATGACGGTCTATGTCGTTTTCGGTGGGATGACGGCCACTTCATGGGTTCAAATCACAAAAGCCGTGTTACTAATGATAGGAACGGCCATTATTTCGTTTTTAGTGTTCGCACGATTCGATTTCTCAATTGCGACGATGTTCAGTGAAGTCAGTAAAGCGACACCGCTTGGTAGTGACTTCTTAAATCCTGGGAACAAGTTCAAGCTCCCTCTTGATACGATTTCCTTGAATATGGCACTCGTTCTTGGTACAGCAGGACTTCCGCATATCCTAATTCGCTTCTTTACCGTCAAAGATGCGCCAACCGCACGTCAATCAGTCGTCTATGCAACTTGGATTATCGGTGCATTTTATATCCTCACAATCTTCTTAGGTTTCGGTGCTGCCGCATTTGTCGGACGAGATGCCATCCTTGCTGCTAACCCTGCAGGTAATATGGCGGCTCCTCTTCTTGCTCAAGCACTTGGTGGTGATCTTTTGTTTGCCTTCGTTGCCGCTATTGCATTTGCTACGATTCTTGCTGTCGTGGCTGGCCTCGTCTTATCTGCTGCTTCGGCATTCGCTCATGACTTTTACGGTCATATTATCCGAAAAGGAGAAGCAACTGAGAAAGAGCAAGTGAAAGCTGCTCGAATTGCATCTGTAGCAGTCGCACTCGTATCGATGGGGCTTGCCTTCTTCGCTCAATCGATGAACGTGGCATTTCTTGTTTCTCTCGCCTTCGCTGTTGCAGCGAGTGCGAACTTGCCCGTTATTCTCTTCACAATTTTCTGGAGACGCTTCAATACAGGTGGTGCGATTTGGGGAATGGTTGTCGGTCTATTCTCTTCGTTAATTCTAGTCGCACTCAGCCCGAACCTTTGGGCACCAGATGGGTCAGCCATCTTTGTTGGAGAAGCCCTATTCCCATTATCGAATCCTGGGATTGTATCAATTCCGCTCGGCTTTATCGCTGCCATAGTCGGTACGTATCTCTCGAAATCGGATGAAGTTTCAGGGAATTACGAACGCATACTCGTCAAGGCGAACACAGGAATCGATGCCGAGACAGAAGTTGCCGTTACTACCGAACAATAAAAATGGAGTGGCTCATGGCCACTCCATTTTTATGCGGTAACGATTCGTTTATATTTTTGATACATGGCGATTCGCCAAGGTACAATCATCCCCCAGGCAATCAAATAAAACAGTCCGCCTGTAGAAAAGAGATCGACATCGTGTCCAATCCACACTTTCATCGCTGTACGAATGGCAAGAAGTGCAAAGACAACGATGAAGAATGCTTTCGATCGTGACAGATAGACTTCACCGTCCCGTTTTTCAAAATTAGAAGTTTTGATTAAGAACAGGCTGAAAATCAATCCTACCGCGAGTGCCTCAGCGACCTCCACCCATGTCAGGCGAAACGCGGGAATCAAAAATTGAATCATTCCCGTTGACATCGCAAGCGGTGGGATTAAGATTTTTTTTGCATTGGTCGGTTTCGCAGAGGCTTTCACACGTACGAAGCTTGCCACGATCCCCATGAATAACGCGATGAGAGTTGATCCCCACAACATTGACATCTCGGTCAACTCCTTAAAATCCGGTGAATCCGACAAGTTCGCTCATCCAAGCAGCGAACCGATTCATACCGTCAAAATATAATAGTACGCCGAACGCCATCATCAAATAGCCTCCGACTTTTGCAACTTTTGCACTGTTTCGCGCTAAGTACTTAATTTTACCTACAAACGCGACCATTACAAGGAAGGGAATGGCGAAACCGATGATGTACGCCAACATATAACCAAAACCTTGACTCGGGTTAGTGGCGGCCAATGCAATCACACCCGCTAAAATCGGACCCGTACAAGGTGTCCAGCCGGCTGCAAATCCAATCCCAATTAATACAGTTCCAAAATATCCGCTTTTTCTTTCGCCGATATTCATTTTCTTTTCACGCATCATGAACTCTGGTTGCCATAGACCTGCTAAAAAGACACCAAATACGAAAATCAAGATGGCGCCGATCATGCGTAGACTGTCCTTATATTGGATAAAGACGTCTGCAAGCAATGAGGTCGATAACCCGAGGACAAGAAAGACAATTGAGAATCCAAACAAGAAAGAAAATGTGTGGAACCAGGCTGTACGCTGTTTCAATCCTTCATTTTTTAATTCAGATACGGAAACCCCTGTAATATACGAAAGAAAAACCGGATATAACGGGAGCGTACATGGTGACAAAAACGATAAGACGCCCGCCCCAAATGCGAGCCATAATGTGACTTCCATGACGATTTCCACCTTTCACGACCATTATAGCGAAAACCTATTTAAATTGCTCGCATCTTTTCTTTCAGACTCCAACATCATTTTGTAATTTTTGAAATGGAAATGAAACTTGTCATCTGTAAACGGAGGTGCTAAGATTTGGATATTCTAGTTCACAATATTCTATTTTATATGATGGGGGAACGAACGTGGCAGTCACCGCAGCAGATACTCTACACCAGGCCATTGAACAAAAACGTGATGAACTGTATAAAATCGCGTCAAAGCATTCTTGGACCTCACCTGAAGTCATTTCAGTTAGCCAAGAGCTTGACTCATTAATCACTCGTCATGTCCTATCAAAACATAAAAAAAATCAACTTCATTCTTGAAACTTGACGGCTCGTCACCTTGTGTGGCGAGCTTTTCCCATGGAAAAAAGGATACCTGAATAGGCATCCTTTCCAATTCAAGACATCAGACGTTGACCGGATTGTAATTCATACATCTTTTTATACAGTCCATCTTGCTTTAATAGCTGTTGATGATTGCCCCGTTCCACAATCTCACCGCGATGCAAAACCAAAATCAAATCCGCATCTTGAATCGTCGACAGGCGATGGGCGATTGCAATCGTCGTCCGACCACGGCGCATCCGATCGAGCGCGGTCTGTACACGTTCTTCCGTTTCGGTATCAATGGAACTCGTCGCTTCATCGAGAATAAGTACTTTCGGATTACGCGCGACCGTACGGGCAAACGCGAGCAATTGTCGTTCTCCGCTCGAGAACGTCGCGCCACGCTCTCCGACGACATGACCATAGCCAGCGTCCAGCTTCTCTATGAACGTATGCGCTTGGACGAATTCAGCAGCCTCCCGCGCGCGTTCAGAATCAATGGCCGGATTAAAGAGTTTTAAGTTCTCTTCGATTGTTCCGGTAAATAAGAATGGGTCTTGTAGGACAAGACCGACCTGTTGACGAAGCTCTTGCTCCTCGAACTGTTCGAGCGGTTGCCCATCAATCGTGATGCGACCTGATTCATAAGGATAAAATCGTGTCAACAAATTGATGATTGAACTTTTTCCACTCCCCGTATGCCCAACGAGGGCGACCGTCTCTCCAGGTTTCGCAACGAACGAAATCTGTTTTAATACGTCAACTTCTCCGTCGTAACTGAACGTCACATCTTCGAATCGAACTTCTCCTTCGGTGATGTGCGCTTCACCAGGCAACTGTTTACCAGGAGCTGGCTCATCCGTATCTAAAATTTTGAAGACACGGTCTGCCGATACGACCGCTTGTTGAAATTCGCTCAAACGTTGCATGATATCAAGCACCGGACGGAAAATACGTTCAATATAGCTGATAAACGCATATACGACCCCAACTTGAACCTGTTCACTCATCGAGAGTACCCCGTAATAACCGAGCAGACCAATGATGGAGAAGGCGAGAAGCAATTCGATAATCGGGCGGAGCAACATGCTATCGAGTTTTAAGTTTCGATATCGTGCCTCCTGATGTGCCTCATTCGTCTCTTCGAACTGACGAATGAGGCGCTCTTCTTGACGAAATTGTTGAATGATACCCATCCCATTGATCGATTCATTCAACTGGGCGTTGAGTTGTGACAACAAATCACGCACTTGTGCGAAATATTTCGTCGAGAAACGACGATACGCCCAAATGATGAGCCAGAAGAGAGGCAACAGGATGAGTCCCATCGTCGCGAGCGGTGGCTCCAAGATGTAGAGGAAGATATACGTCCCGATCAACTGAACAGTGGACTGAACGAACGTACTCATTACCCCTACGTATAGCTCTTTTACCGCCTCCGTATCATTCGTAATACGGGATACAAGGACGCCCGCTGGTGTGCGGTCAAAATAGGCGAGTCGCATCCCCATGACATGACGGAAGATATCCATCCGAATATTTTGGACAATCTTTAGCGCAATCTTTTGAAACGAAATCGATTGTAGATAATCAAACACGATTGCAGATACATGAAGAACCATATAGACGGCGAATAGAGCGATGACCCAGTTCGTCGGATAGACACCCGGTGTGACGAATTCATCGATGAATACTTTGATTAGAAACGGTCCTGCCAACTTTGCACCTGTCGCAATCAAGAGAAATACGAAGGCAACACTTAGCGGTTTTCCGTAACGTTTCGCGTAACTGAGCAGACGCTTGATGACTTGCCATTCTTGGACATCATGTTTCATCGTGTCCACCCCCTTCTACAATCGCTTCAAGTTGCTGACGATCATATGTCTCTCGATACCAGCCTGTCTCTTGAAGCAATGTCTCATGACGACCTCGCTGAATAATATTTCCGTCCTCAATCACGAGAATCTCGTCAGCATGTTCCACGGCGGAAAGTCGATGGGCGACGATGACGCGCGCCTGGTCCGGATTGCCGACTCGGAAATGCTCGATGATCGACTCTTCCGTTTTCGCATCGACGGCAGATAACGCATCATCTAAGATCAAGACATCAGCCGCTGTCATGAGCGCCCGCGCGATAGAAATCCGTTGTTTCTGACCACCTGATAATGTGACCCCGCGTTCACCGACGAGTGTCGCATATCCTTCCGGAAGTCGAATGATGTCTTCATGTACTTCAGCGACTTTCGCCGCCTCGATGATTTCTTCCATGCTCGCTTCAGGTCTTCCGAACGAGATATTGTTCGCAATCGAATCCGAGAACAAGAAATGATCTTGCGGCACGACCGCAATCTTATCCATCAGAAGTGACTTTTTCACTTGGCGGATGTTGATCCCGCCGATTGTAATCTTTCCATCTTTCACGTCATACTCACGTGTCAACAGACGGACAATCGTTGTCTTCCCCGCACCTGTTCTGCCGACAATCCCGATTGTTTTTCCACGTTCAATCCGAAAATGAACATTGTGGAGCACAACGGTCTCGTCATAGGCGAAGTTTCGAATATCGACTTCCACCTCTGAATGAGAGAGCGTCGTCGCAGCCATGCGGTCGTCTTGAATCTCAGGTTTGACGGCGAGCATTCGCTCAATCCGGTCGTAAGACGCGCGACCTCGCTCCACGATGTTAAACAACCATCCAAAGGCTAACATCGGCCACGTCAACAGTGCCAAATAAGCTGTGAAGCTGACAATCTGTCCAATCGTCAATTCTCCTTGTTCAATCAAGACGGCTCCATACCCAACCGAGAGGATATAAGAGAGTCCGACAATTCCGAAGATGGTCGGGTCGTATAAGGCATCAATCTTCGCGACTCGTACGTTTTTGGCCATGACTTCACTCGATAAATTCTCAAACGATTCCACATCCCGGTCGACTTCCCCCGTCGATTTTAAGACACGGACGCCACTGACACTTTCCTGTACTTTGTCATTCAATTCTGAAAATGCCGCTTGGGCGACCCCGAATCGGCTATGTAACATCTTTCCATACCGCGTCGTCAAAGCGACCATGACTGGTAACGGTAGCAAAGCGACGAGCGTCAACTTCCAACTGATTGTCGTAATCATCGTGATGATGACGAACGTCCCGAGTGTCACGCTATCGACGAGCGTCAAAATCCCCGCCCCCGCCGTCATCGATACGGCTTGTACATCATTTGTCGCGTGGGCCATCAAATCCCCGACACGTGACTTTTTATAAAACCGTTGATCAAGATCTGTGAAATGTCGGTATAGTTGGCTCCGAAGCATTCTTCCTAGTCGAATCGACGCGCCGAAGATAAAATAGCGCCAAAAGAAGCGAGCGATATAATTCCCAACCCCAACGGCGGCAAGTCCCCCGAGTAACAACCAAAGCGTGTTTGACGATAGCGAACCACGGTTGATCTCATCGACGATCCGTCCGATAATGCGTGGTGGAATCAGTTCTAGGCCAGCCACGAAGATCAGTAAGACAATGCCGAGCGCGTAGGTCTTCCACTCAAGACGCAAAAACCAAGATAACTGTTTAAATACACGAATGTGAAACGCCCCCCTTTGTCTTTAGATAAAGATTATTCATTAATCGTAGCGAAAGTTTGTTCGATTGTCTAACAAAAAGAGGAAACAAAAAAGCACTTCGGGAACCGAAGTGCTTTCGTGATTGATTATGATTTCTTTTCGTTTTTCATCTGCACGTTCATGGCGCGCATCACTTGGTTGACTTTCTTCTGTGATGGCTTTTGACCCATCTGCATCATCAACGTACGAATCATATCTTCATTGATTGGCGGGTTCTGTTCAAGGTAGTTCATCATGTATTTACGCGCGATGAAGAATCCGATCGCGATCCCCCCGATGAGTGCTGCCACGACAAGAAGAATCCAGAATAATGTACTCAAGGCTTTACCTCCTCTACCATATGAAACATCGTTTTTTACTATACACTAAATTGAGCAACTTCGCTAGTCGTCCAGAAAAAAAGTGACGGCCAAATGAATGGCCGTCACAACAATCTAACATGAGATTAAAGTGATTTTACTGCATTGACGACGTTGTCAACTGACATGCCGTACTCTTTCATGAGGAGGTCTCCCGGTGCAGATGCTCCGAACTTGTCGATTCCGAGTACTTTACCACCGAATCCTACATATTTGTACCATCCAAGTGTCGCACCCGCTTCAAGCGATACGCGTTTCGTCACTGAAGATGGAAGGACAGACTCTTTATATTCTGCAGATTGCGCTTCGAAGAGTTCCCATGATGGCATCGAGATGACTGCCGCTTTCACGCCTTCTGACGCGAGTTGCTCGCGCGCTTCGACGAGGACATGTACTTCTGAACCTGTACCGAGCAAGAGAACGTCTGCATCTTTCGATTCACCTGCAACGACGTAAGCTCCTTTTGCTGCCGTTTCAACAGATGTGCCTTCGAGTTCTGGTAACGCTTGACGAGTCAAGACGAGAAGTGAAGGAGTCGTTTTCGATGTCACCGCTTGTTTCCAAGCTGCAATCGTTTCTTTGCCGTCAGCAGGACGAAGAACTGAGAGGTTCGGCATCGCGCGGAAGCTCATCAAATGCTCGACCGGCTCGTGCGTTGGACCATCTTCACCGACTGCGATTGAGTCGTGCGTCAAGATGAACGTTGATGGAAGTCCCATAAGTGCTGCGAGACGAACTGCAGGACGAAGGTAATCCGAGAAGACGAAGAACGTTGCACCGTAAGGAAGCACACCACCATGAAGGGCCATACCGTTCACAGCCGCTGCCATCGCGAACTCACGAACACCGAACCAGATGTTACGGCCAGCTGGATCTTCATCGAAGTCCACTGCACCTTTGATCATCGAGTTGTTCGACCCGGCAAGGTCAGCCGACCCACCGAAGAGTGTCGGTACTGCTTTTGCGATCGCGTTCAACACTTCTCCGCTCGTTTGACGTGTTGCTTTTTTCGAACCGATTTCGAATGTCGGCAACTCGCTATCCCAACCTTCAGGAAGCTCATTGTTCATTGCACGCTCGAACTGTGCACCGAGTTCTGGGTGTGCCGCTTTATATGCTTCTACGAGTTCGTTCCAGTCTGATTCATATTTCGCGCCAGGCTCGACAACTTTCTCGTTAAACAAGTCATATACTTCGCTTGGTACGTAGAATGACTCGCCTTCCCATTTATAGAACTGTTTCGTCAATTCGATTTCAGCATCTCCAAGTGGAGCACCGTGTGATGCCGATTTACCTGATTTGTTCGGTGAACCGAATCCGATGACCGTTTTAACTTCGATCAATGTCGGTTTTGATGTTTCAGCTTTTGCTGCATCGATTGCTTTTGCGATTGAATCAATATCTGTTCCATCTTCGACACGAATGACTTGCCATCCGTACGCATTGAAACGGTCTTCTACGCTTTCAGAGAATGACTTATGAAGGTCGCCATCGAGAGAGATGTCGTTTGAATCGTAAAGAACGACGAGTTTACCGAGCTTCAAGTGACCTGCGAGTGAAGCCGCCTCAGCAGATACACCTTCCATCAAGTCTCCGTCTCCGCAAATACCGAACGTATAGTGGTCAACGACGTTGAACTCGTCACGGTTGTAAGTCGCTTCTAAATGTTTCTCTGCCATGGCCATCCCGACAGCCATCGCAATCCCTTGTCCAAGTGGTCCCGTTGTCGCATCTACCCCAGCCGTGTGGCGGTATTCAGGGTGACCAGGTGTCTTCGAGTCCATTTGACGGAATGATTTCAAATCGTCCATCGACAAATCATAGCCAGACAAGTGAAGGAGCGAATACAAGAGCATCGATCCATGACCCGCTGAAAGCACGAAACGGTCACGGTTGAACCAGTTCGGGTTTTTCGGGTTGTGACGCATTTTATCCGTCCAAAGTGTAAACGCCATCGGGGCAGCCCCCATCGGCATCCCTGGGTGACCAGAGTTCGCTTTTTGGACCGCATCAATTGAGAGCGTCCGAATCGAGTTAATCGCTAATAATTCTTTAGTAGTTGTTTCCACTAATTTCATCCTCTCTGTGTTAAGAAGGTTTTCTACCCGTCATATTTTATCACACTCAATCGTGTGTCACAACTAATTAATTAGTATAACACATTTGATGAAATCGTTTCCTTCTATTGAATAAAATAGCGTGTAATCCGTTCGTCTGATGCGTGTTCGTGTATAACAAAAATGCACATCCTATACGAAATAGGATGTGCATTCAGTATCACTCACCGCGATAGCGTTTTTGATCTTCTTTCAACTTCTCTGGGGTAACGTCGTTTCCATCTGGGTCGACGACTTTCATCCCCATCATTTGTGATTTGAACGACTGACGAAACGCTTTCAAGTATTCTTGACGCAAGTCCTGTTGTTCGTTCATTTCTTCTTGAGACAGTCCTTCTGTCTTCGCTTTGTTGGCGAGGAAATTGATTCGCTCCAATTGTCCTGGTGCTAACATCCGACTCGCCCCCTCTCTAGTGAATTTGTTCTTATACTTTACAAAATCAGAGAGGAAGAATCAAGTTTCAGCAACTGACTGGTGTTCGAGATATCGTCGATTGACCGTTGCTTTCGAGACTTCATAGCCAAATCCTCGAAGTGTCGCCGCAATCTCAGCGAACGTCAAGCCACGCTCGCGCAATTGAATAATCTCTTCGATTGGAACTTCGATTCGATGTCGCCCGCCTTGATCATTACTTTGAATGTTACGTTGTGGGTTGAATCCGTTAGCGACCGCACGACGCATCCCACGAGAAATTTTTGCGTTATGAATCTTACGCTGATACTCTTCGACAACACTGACAATCTCCAATACCATTTTCTCGGCATCGGAAACGACATAGTCCGACGTCGACTGCATCGTCAGCAATCGAACGTCATGCTTCATTAATGTATGCAAAATCGCAATCTTGGCATTGCCTCGTCCTAAACGGCTGTCGTCCGTGACGAGAACGGCATCCAGTTGCGAAGTGGATACATGGTCAAGCAAATCGAGTAACCCTTGTCGGTTCACTTCATAGCCACTTTCTTGCTCAGTGATGACATCAATAACGTCGGCCCCTAATCGAGAAGCCAATTCTTGTAATTCTTCGACTTGCCGACTGAGTGATGTCTCTTGGGTAGACTTGTTCGTCGATACCCGACAATAGATGACGACTCGCATCGCATCACTCCCTTTCATCGCATTCATTTCTTACGATACACAGTTCGTAAACCGTTCGCAATGAAGAACGATCACTCAGCGGCATACCATTTCATTTTTCGTTCATTATGCGCTTCGCGCTCAGCCATAATCTGTGCTTCGAGTGATTCCGCTTCGACGTATGCGACCTCTTCTTCAATCGTCCGCTCTGTCGTGACGACCGGATCGACAACCTTTGATTCCCCTCGCATTTCCCCAGCCAAATAAAAGGCGAACATCCCGACCAAGAGCATCCCGACTAAAATGATTCCGTTGAGTGTATCTTTCATGATTGCATTGCCTCCTGTATAAGAATATATGTTCGTTAGAACGTTTGTTCGTTTATCTGTTCTCATCATAAAACAAGAACCCGTGTTCGGTCAACATAAAAAAACGAACGAATGTTTGTACGCTCATGTGTTCTTGTGTTACACTAGACACATAAAGAATAGGATGCGATTGCAGGTTATTCGATTATATCGAGGTGAACATAATGAAGAAAATGTCAACGCGACAACAACAGATTCTTGATTTCATCAAAGACGAAGTACGGGCAAAAGGTTATCCGCCTTCTGTTCGTGAAATTGGTGAAGCCGTCGGTCTAGCATCTAGTTCGACCGTCCACGGTCACCTAGATCGTTTAGAGAAGCGCGGATTGATTCGTCGAGACAAGACGAAGCCTCGCGCGATTGAAATTTTAACTGACGACATGCCGTCAATGGAAGAACAAGAGTCCGTCATGTACGTACCGGTCATCGGGAAAGTCACTGCCGGGACACCGATCACCGCCATCGAGAACGTGGAAGAACACTTCCCGCTCCCGGCACATATCGTCGGTTCAGATAATGTATACATGTTGTCTGTCTCTGGGGATTCGATGATCAACGCAGGCATCTTAGACGGGGACCGGGTTCTCGTCCGCCAGCAGAGCACGGCCGACAATGGAGAGATTGTCGTTGCTATGACGGAAGAAGGCGAAGCGACCGTGAAACGGATTTACAAGGAAGCTTCAAAGGTCCGCCTTCAACCGGAGAACGACGAGTTAGAAGCGATGTATTTTGACAACGTCTCGATTTTAGGGAAGGTTATCGGTGTATACCGGACGATTCATTAATGGCTAGTGGCAAGACCCATACTCGTACGAATCTCGTGGCAACCGGAGCACTTGCGGTTGCCACGCCTTTTCTTGAAATCGATGTTCCGTTCTCATTGATCATCGGTGCCATCATCGGTACACTCTGGCTCTCCCCGGACCTCGATTTAAAATCAGACGCCTATTATCGATGGGGACCACTCAAATTGATCTGGCTCCCTTACGTAAAGCTTATGCCGCACCGTTCGCTCTTCTCGCACTTACCTGGTTTGAGTGATGTGATTCGGATTGCATATATCGGCTTTCCACTCGTGCTGACCTTGCCCTTCACGGCATACGAAGAGGCAATCCGCTCATGGGTTGACATTCATGGCTTGTCTTTCTTTTTAGGGCTCGTGTTTGCGACAACGCTGCATACAATGCTCGACTATACATCGACATTTATAAAAAAAGCATTCTGAACAATCGAAAGGCGATTTCCCCTCATACGGAGAAAATCGCCTTTTATCGTACATTGTTTATCCGAACGCCACTAGTACAACGGCATTACTCTCTGCTCCAAACCGGTGTTCAACCCCTTTTGGAATCGTCACCATATGACCCTCTGGAACGATCAGAGACTCGGTCTTTGTCTCGATTGAAAAACCACCCTGAAATGCGATAATGATTTCTTCATTAGAGTCATGCACTTCATATGGATAAGATTGATTTCTCAAATGAATCATAATCAAGCTACCTGCATCTATTTTCTTTAATTCATAATCTTGATCAATTTCAAGGGATCTCCCTAACTTTTTCAAATCAACTACTTTCATAGTTGTACACCTCTTTCAAGACACTCCTGCCTTACAAGATCCACGTTCCCTTCATGACATTCTCTCGTAAATGACGATGGATACTTCATCTCTTCTCCTAATGCGATGATTGCCTCATTATCGTTTTGTTCTACCGAACGAACCAAACGTTTTATATAGCTACGCGCCATCTCAAGTCGAGCCAACATAGCACCCGTGTCAGTTGTGAATTCACCGTGACTCGGAATGAGAAGTGTAATGTTGCGATTTTTTAAAATCACTTCGGCTTTATCTAACGTATTCAAGTATGCAGATGATTGATCAAATATATATGGCAACTCAAAATCAGATAGATAATCTCCCGCAATCCAAATCCCTTGAGGTTCGATGATTGCAAACAATCCGTCGTGCGTATGACCGGGCGCTAAATAGAACGTGATCGTCGTCTCACCCAACTTCAATTGTTGACCGTCTTCTTTAATGACACAATCAAGTTCTGGAAACTGAATATCATACGGGCGATCGATATAGTATTCATTGTCAAATTGATTGATGAGATTGAGTTTATATTGCTTTCTCGGATGATGTTTCATGCCCTCACTTCCAATTACAATCGCATCCGGAAAGGCACCATAACCAATAATATGATCGAAATCCCCGTGCGTGAACAACAAGTATAGCGTTCGTCCTGCTCGAATCTTTTCAATATCTTTTTTTATTTCCTCAATTTCAATCGGTAACCATGTCGGATCGACAAGAAGTATAAAATCCTCTCCTTCAACAATCGTGCTCGTCGTTTTCCACAGAGCACTCTGATAGATTTTGACCGATTCACTCTCAAATTGCTTCATATCCCTTTCACTCCTTAAAAAAAATAAGCCTGGGAGATATCTCAATCAGATATCTCCCAGGCTTTTATCCTTCCGTGTATACAGTATATGCTACTGTACGTTCCCTCTCGGACCAGAACCATTTCAAAATGCGGAACCCTAGAGAACTTTAACAATATTTTTTATAATTATACGATTCGATTCATTAATTTTCAATTATAACTTTTCATTTAACCAAAAAACTCTTGCCGACTGCTTCTGAATGAAGTGTCCGACAAGAGTCGATGAATCTAATAGATTAGTAGAGCGTCATGTACTGATCGCGTTCCCACTCCGTTACTTGCATACGGAACATATCCCACTCGATTTCTTTCAACTCGAGGAAGTGTTCGCCGATATGCTCACCGAGTGAGTCCATCACGACTTTGTCCGCACGAAGGACTTCGAGTGCGTCGAAGAGCGTTGCTGGGAGATCGTCGATTCCGTTCGCAACACGCTCTGGCTTGTCCATCACGTAGATGTTGCTGTCGATTGGTTTAGGTGCATTCAAATCTTTTTCGATTCCGTCAAGACCTGAAGCCAAGAGGGCAGCAAGTGCGAGGTACGGGTTCGCTGCTGGGTCAACCGAACGTACTTCGATACGAGTCGAGAGACCACGTGCCGCTGGTACACGTACGAGTGGTGAACGGTTGCGTGCACTCCATGCAACATAGCAAGGTGCTTCGTAACCAGGTACGAGACGCTTGTATGAGTTCACAGTCGGGTTACATACTGCTGTGAACGCACGAGCGTGCTCCAAGATACCAGCCGTGAACGCGCGTGCTGTGTCCGAAAGTTCCATGTCACCATTTGGATCGTAGAAGACGTTTGAGTCACCTTTGAAGAGTGACATGTTCGCGTGCATTCCTGAACCGTTTACACCAAAGAGTGGTTTTGGCATGAATGTCGCGTGAAGACCATACTTCGCTGCAATCGTCTTGACGACGAGCTTGAACGTTTGGATGTTATCTGCCGTTGTGACAGCATCCGCGTATTTGAAGTCGATTTCGTGTTGTCCTGGTGCAACTTCGTGGTGTGATGCTTCGATTTCAAAGCCCATGTTTTCAAGTTCGATGACGATTTCTTTACGGCAGTTTTCACCGAGGTCAACTGGCGCCAAGTCGAAGTATCCACCTTGGTCGTTGAGCTCAAGTGTCGGACGACCTGATGCGTCTTTCTTGAACAAGAAGAATTCTGGCTCTGGTCCAACGTTGAACGCTGAGAAGCCAAGTTTTTGCATCTTCTCAAGGTTGCGCTTCAGAGTACCGCGCGGGTCACCGCTGAATGGTGTACCGTCTGGGTTATAAATATCACAAATTAAGCGAGCGACTTTTCCGCTGCCATCTGTCCACGGGAAGACAACCCATGTGTTGAGGTCTGGATATAAGTACATGTCTGATTCCTCGATGCGGACGAATCCTTCGATTGACGATCCGTCAAACATCATCTTGTTATCAAGTGCTTTGTCCAATTGGCTGATCGGCACCTCGACGTTTTTGATTGTTCCGAGGATGTCCGTGAATTGAAGACGAATAAAGCGTACGTCTTCCTCTTGTGCGATGCGTTTAATGTCTTCTTTTGTGAACGTTTTTCTGGCCATGGTAAAATGTCCCCTCTCACATTGCGTAATGGTTGATGTGTGCGGCGTTATCGATAAAAACGTGAAAGCTCACCTTGAATGAGCGACGTCTTATTGAAACGACCGGCTTCTTGAAGCTGTGTTTTCAACAAATGATGTAACTCTTTTTCCGAAACCTTCGGTGCTTCATTGACCGGTGCGGCAGGAGCAGATGCTTCCGCTTCTTTTTCACCTTCTTGCTCTAACATGTGGCGAATCGCCGCCAAATTAAAGCCTTGGTCAATGTAATCCTTGATTGCGAGTAGACGTTCGACATCATTAAAGGAATAAAGTCGTCGTTTCGATTCCGTCCGACTAGGCGAAATCAGACCCTGTTCTTCGTAATACCGAATCTGCCTACCTGTCAATTGCGTCAGATCTTGGACGATTCCAATCGGAAACAACGGGTTGGAGCGACGAAATTGATCGGCCATCCTTACCCCTCCTTTTCTGTCTCACAATGTGAGAATAATATATGACAACAATCCTGTCAATAGATGTTAAGAAAGTTAACATGACAGATTGGTTACAAATGTGTCGGCTGATTTTGGTCGTTGAATTCGACCAATCCTTTACCGTGTAATTGGCTCAACGCCAACATAAGAGCGACTTTTACGTGAGCATACGTCAGACCACCTTGGACGTAAGCTGTGTACGGTGCCCGAAGCGGACCGTCGGCAGACAGTTCGATGGAAGACCCTTGAATAAATGTCCCAGCCGCCATGATGACGTCATCTTCATAGCCTGGCATATAGGCCGGTACTGGCAACGCATGGGCATTCACTGGTGATGCCATTTGGATACTCTGACAAAACGCAATCATCTTGTCACGGTCACGGAACGTCACCGACTGAATCAAGTCCGTTCTTGGAGTCGAATAGTGTGGATCAGTTTCAAATCCAATCAACGACAATAGACTTGCCGTCAAATGCGCCCCTTTTAATGCCTGTGCGACTGTATGAGGTGCCATATAGAAGCCTTGATACATCTCTTGAAGCGAATAGAGTGATGGTCCGGCTTCACTTCCGATCCCTGGAGTCGTCATTCGGAACGAACAGCGTTCAATCAACTCTTTCGTACCAGCGATATAACCGCCTGTCTTCGCCAATCCACCACCCGGATTTTTAATGAGAGAACCGGCCATCAAGTCGGCTCCGACGTGCGTCGGTTCAATCGTCTCGACAAATTCACCGTAGCAATTGTCCACGAACACATACACATGCGGATGCGCCGCTTTGATGCGTTCGATGGCAATCTTGATTTCTTCTACTGGAATACTGCGACGATTCGCATATCCTTTCGAGCGCTGAATCCCAACGAGTTTCGTCTCCGGACGAATCCGTTCGATGACGCGGTCGATGTCGATTTCACGTTCCTCTTTTAATTCGACAGTATCGTAAAGGACACCGAGTTCTTTCAGAGAACCGCGACCATCGCCTCGGATGCCGACGATCTCCTCGAGCGTGTCATACGGTTTCCCTGTGATATAGAGCAGTTCATCACCTGGTAGCAGGACACCGAACAGGGCAATCCCGATTGCATGGGTACCCGAGATGATTTGCGGTCGACATAATGCGAGCTCTGCTCCGAACACGTCCGCATAAATCGATTCGAGCGTGTCCCGACCGAGATCATCATATCCATATCCCGTCGTCGGATTAAAATGAAAGTCCGATACTTTATGCTTTTTAAACGATTCCAGGACGCGATACTGGTTGAATTCGGCTGTTTCTTCTATCTTTTCAAAAAACGGTTTGACCCGCGCCTCTGCTTTTTTCACGAACGGCGCGAGTGCATCATAATGTTCAATCTTTTCTTGCCACATACTTACACCTCAAATTGTTTTAGCGTCGCGTATAGACGCGTGTCTTCTCTCATATAGCCTACCAACTCGACAGAACCGTCTTCCAAGAAATTTTCTTCAAGACGATACATTGCCTCTTTGGCCGGGTGGTAATGTTCAAAAGCCGTCACCGTGAGAATGACGTGGACTTTTGTCAAAATGTCCGCAATCTTATCCTCGAGAGCACCAGTCAACGTCACGATATCTTCTGATGCGATCGCTGAGATCAAGAGCGGTCCGCCGACGAAGTCTTCCGTGAGCCGGTCTTTCTTATTATATACCTCGAGTTGTGGGACCTCACTCGCACCGAGTTCTTCCAATACCGCATTCGTCGTATCGATTTGGTTCAAATAATGTGGGTTCGACGCATCGATGACATGAAGGATCAAGTCGGCACCGACTACTTCTTCCAACGTCGAACGGAAGGCTGCAACGAGTTTCGTCGGCAAGTCACGGATGAATCCGACCGTATCGGTAATCAATATTTTTCCGCCGCGTGGAAGTTCGAGTTCACGCGTCAACGGGTCGAGCGTCGCGAACAGTTCATCCTGCTCGTACGTGTCGGCATCGGTCAATCGGTTAAAGATTGTCGACTTCCCAGCATTCGTATACCCGACGAGCGCGACCTGGAATACGCGATTTTCTTTCCGACGTTCCCGGTAGCGGTCCCGGTGTGCGACTGTCCCCTCGAGCTGTTTCGTGATTTCATCGATGCGTCGCTTGATGTGACGACGGTCCGATTCAAGTTTTGTCTCACCAGGACCACGCGTCCCGATTCCACCACCGAGTCGCGAAAGCTGTGTCCCTTGACCGATGAGACGCGGCAGCAAATAGTTCATCTGCGCGAGTTCGACCTGCAATTTCCCTTCACGCGATTGCGCACGGCTCGCAAAGATATCTAAGATGAGCTGCGTGCGGTCGATCAGCTTCATCTCATCCGGGTCGTTCAAGGCGATGCGAATGTTCTTCGACTGCGCCGGAGTCAATTCGGCGTTGAAGATTAACAAGTCCGGCTCGAACTGTTCGACGAGCATCGCGAGCTCTTCAATTTTTCCTTTCCCGATAAAGGTACGACGGTCGACTTGTTGACGCTTTTGGTCGAGTCGTGCGACGACCTCACCTTGCGCCGTATCCACGAGTTCGACGAGCTCGCCCATCGACTGTTCATATGTCCAATCATCGACATTCGGTAACTGACAGCCGACGATGACAACTTTTTCACGTTCAATCATGTAATCCCTCATTCCATAAAGTCTCACCTTTCATCTTACCACGAATCAGCGTATAGAGAACGTCCGTTTGTGGTAGGATAAAAGAAGAAGGAGGCTCGACCATGACGAAACGTAGAAAAGACTATCCGCTCCCGGAATTTATCGAAACGTACTTGTATCATCTCGGAGCAAGCGGCCGTCAACCCTCGACGCTTAAACGATATCGCTACGACTTGATCGACGTGCATAAATACTTTCACGACCACAATGTCGAACTGAACGAACCGACGGACTGGTTAGACGTCCCCATCGAATCGTGGAAGACGTTCGTGAATGACTTTTTAATCGAAGAGAAGCACTATCAACAGGCGACCGTCGCAAGGATCGTCACGGTCATCAATAGCCTGACCCACTTTTTAAATCCGCTTCGTAAAAAGATGCTTGCCTATTCGCAACCGGCACATACGTTGACAATCGACCAAGTCGCACTCGAATCTGAATTTGACCGACTCGTGCAAACGATTCGATCGACGAGAGGACTGAGCGAGAATCAATTGCAAGCCCATCCATATCTCGTCAATCGGAACGAACTGATCGTGACGCTCTTCTATAAATATGGATTGCGCGTCCATCACATCATTCGTTTGCGAATGAGCGACTTGCATCTGGCTGATCACACCTTCGACGTGTATGACCGTCTCGGAAACCGATTCACGTTGAAGCTCTCGCAGGAAGACCAATCGTTACTCATGAATTATTTGGCTGATATCCCGACTCCGGTGCGGCCACGCTGGTACTCGGAAGATCCGGTCTTCGTCTCATTCGATTTCGCCCGAATGACGTTCCGCTGGGTATATGCGAAGAATCAACCGAAGCAACTGACGATTGTCATGATCACGAAAATGATGCGGCAATTGAACGAACGGAGTGGACTTGCGCGCTCCGTCACTCCATCGATGCTTCGAAACGCCCACGTGTTAAAGACATATGCGGAAGATATGACACCATCCGATCGAATGAATATCACCTGTATGCATAAAGAGTCTTCCCTTCGCCGTTACGAACAGGCTTATGAAGAGTTTGGAACTGAACTGTTCGAGTCAGACGAAAGACCCGCCCTCTCGTGAAGGACGGGTCTTGTTTTGTCCGTTTATAAGTGTTATCGAAATTTGGCATAAAGGACACTCATAAATAATTAATGATTATTCCGATTCTACTTTATTTGGCTTCTATCGCATGCTGAAATAGTCTTTCCCTTTCATCGTCAATTTGACGGGTATCGATTCTTGTAAATAATGGACCGTCATATTGAAGAATCGAAGATTTCACTTTCAATACCTCCCACCCTTCCTTGTCCACCTCTATTGCATCTCGTATTTTTTGACTCGAAAATGGTAAGAACGGCTTTAATACATTACCAAAATTCACGATTAAAAACGTACAGTTCGCTAACGTTTGTCTGCAGTCCGCTGGGTTTTCCTTAATCGTTTTCCATGGTTGCGTTTGATCAAAATATTTGTTCGAAAATCGAATCGCTTCAAAAATCAATTCCAGCGCTTGTTTAAAATTCGTATCTTCGATTAACTGACCTACTTCTGCATATAAGTTGCTAATCCGTTCTTCAATCTCACTTGAAATATTTTCGTTCGGAATGAGATTTTCAAAAGATTTCTCGATAAATTTTAATGTTCGATTCACGAAGTTCCCGTAGGCCCCTAAGAGTTCTGCATTGTGACTATATATGAACTCCTTCCATGAAAAATCTGCATCCCGATTTTCAGGTGCATTGATCGTTAAGAAATAGCGAATAGAGTCTGGATCATATCGTTCTAACATATCAGGAAGCCACACTGCCCAATTTTTACTTGTTGAGAGCTTTCTTTTTTCTAGCGTCAGATATTCGTTAGATACGATATGAGTCGGGAGTGCTTTGTCTCCAAGAGCCTCTAAAATCGCTGGCCAGATGATGGAATGAAACGGGATGTTATCTTTTCCATGAACGTAATAAGCTCGAGTTGAGTTGGACCAGAAAGAAGCCTCATCAGCTCCTACTGATTGCGCCCACAATCGACTTGCTGAGTAATATCCTGAAACCGCCTCAATCCATACATACACCTTTTTCTCTTCATATCCAATAATTGGAACATTCACACCGATAGATAAATCACGTGATACCGCACGGTCGTGAAGACCTTCTTGTAAGTAACGCTTCGTCAAAGAAATCGCATTCTCTCTCCATAACGATTGACAGTCCGCATATTCCGTATATTTCTCAAGAAATTTTTGAAACGAACTCAATGATAAGTAAAAATGTTCAGTTGAGCGCGTGGACGGTTTGTTCAAGCAATGCTTACATCGAGGTTCCAATAAATCTAAGGGTTCCAAAATTGTTGAGCAATGATCACATTGATCGCCACGAGAGGAACCATGACATACCGGACAAGTACCTTCAACATAGCGATCCGGTAAGAATTGCTTACATGTTTCACAATAGGCTTGTTCCACTTCTTTTTTATAAATAAAACCTTTTGAGTAAAGTTCAGTAAATATGTCTTGTACCACTTCATGATGCTGGGGATGATCGGTACGTGCATACACATCATAAGAGAAACCTAAAGATGAATAACACGCTACGAACTCATCATGGTATCGGTCAGCAATTTCCGTAACCGATACACCTTCTTGTTTAGCACGAACAGTGATTGGTGTTCCGTTACAATCACTTCCTGAAACATATAGAACGTCCTCCCCTTTACTCCGATAATATCTTGCTAAGATATCACCTGAAAGTAGGCTAGAAATATGCCCTAAATGCAATGAACCATTTGCATAAACCCAAGCACCACCAATAAATATACTCATTCTTAAATCCTCTCCCATCCTTAAAATTGAAAAAACCTCGCCCTCAACTGTCAATAACAACAGTTAAGGGCGAGGTTTGAATTCTCGCGGTACCACCTTAATTCGCAATCTGATTCACATCAGATGCCTCTACAAGTACTGTGTATCATGCTATACACGAATACCGTGACATGGATAACGGATGCCAAATCCCGTCGCCTCCTACTTGTGAATCCGCACGTTCAGGACGAAGCTCAGAGACCATTTTCAAACGAGTGTCTTTTACCTTTTCTCAGCTTACAAGGTTCTCTGTATAAAAACGAACTCGATTTACTTTTCTCTTCAACGCATTTTCATATAGTTATACGTATCTTAGTCTTATCAGTTATCAGTAGTCAATAGATTTCTAACCTTGAGGTTTATATAACTTATCGACACTCATCAATGTGTCGTTCTCAAAAGTCGCTTTATAGAGGTCCGGCATGTCGAGTTCTTTCCAAAACTCATATCTATATCGCGCATCAAAGTAATTCAAGATGAGAACCATGATATTTCCATGTGTGCCGAGCACCACTTTTTTCCCTTCGTACATACGGAGCAGTGATTGTAGAGCCTCTATTCCTCTAGATTGAGCCTGAACGTTCGATTCTCCACCTTCCCATGCGAACGACGGGTTCTGCCAAACGGTTTCCATGGCACTTTTAAAATCTTTAGCCGGTGCTGAAGTCAAGGTTCGCTCTCTTAAATCATCCATCACTACAATGTCTTGTTCAAGATAATCCGCGATGCCTTGGACGGTTTGAACGGCTCGTTTGTAAGGGCTCGAAGTCACAATATCGATTCCCTCACCGATTAGGAGATTCGTAATTTCAGCAACATCCCGCATCCCACTTTCAGATAACGGTCTAGCGAATTCATCTGGTGTAAAGGTAGAATGTGCATGCCTGACAAAGTATATAGTTGTCATCTAGTAGTCCCCTTTTTAAAATACGTATCTTTCTCGTCGTTGTTTACATACGATTCCCAGTCTCATCATAAGCTTTAGAGTGATGATTTAGCTGCAAATATTCATGTCGCAACAACCCGTAGACGACATGATCGACGTAACGGTCATATAGCCATTCCGCATCCCGAATGACCCCTTCTTCTGTAAAACCGAATCGTTCCGGAAGTGCTCGACTCTTCGAATTCTCTGTCGCGACTCGGATCTCAATCTTATTTAGTTTAAGATCTTTGAAGCCATACTCGATGAGTGTCTCGAGTGCTTGACTCATGATCCCTTTCCCTTGAAACTCTTGTCCGAGCCAATACCCGATTGTGCCACATTGGATTCCGCGATCGATTTCGTTAAATCCAATTGTTCCAGCCAGTTGACCTTTATACATCAATGCGAAAGACTTCGGAAATCCACCCGTTTCAATCAATCCTTTGATACGTCCTTCAATATTCTTCCTTGAGTCTTCAACTGTTTCAATATAATCGAGCCAACCAAGCCACTCTCGAAGGTATGGCTTCGATGCAATCGTCAGCTTGAATAATGCGTCCGCATCGTCTGTATTGAACATTCTCAGTGTGATATCGCCATTTAGTTTATATTCCAGCATGTAGATTCATCCTTATCATTTATAATTTTTTTCAATTCACTTTCATATGTTACTGCAATTTTTAATGGGTTAATGGTCCGTTCGCTTAGTTTTTCAAATGTATCAATCAAGCTATATTGATCAATGTCCAACTCAAATACCTTTTTTACGTATGGTGTTTGTCGGCTCGCTTCAAAATACCAGCTGAAATGTTCACTGTAATCCCAACCATCACTAGACCCGACGATATGTAGTTCTTTTTCGTAAAATTGAGGTTGAAGCACCAATTCTTCTCGATTGCCGTCTGATAAGATACAGATCGACCCATTCGGCTTAACGGCTTGTTGAAGGTTGATGAATCCATCATTGCGAGCCGAACATTCAATGCCGTAATCATAGAAGCTCTCTTTCATTTCGTTCGAGGAATACACCCGGCCAACACCAAACGTATGAGCTAGTTCTTTTCGATTCGAATCTGGCTCAATCGCATCAATCATTGTTACACCATAATAGGTTCGTAGATAATAGGTGGCAAGTAACCCCATCGTCCCCAAACCAGACACAATGACCGAGTCGCTAGAGGATGGTGCTAACTTTCTAACCCCTTTTGCTGCATCGCAAGACAAAATCGCTAACAATGCTGTTTTATAATCCACTTCTGGCGGAACGTAAAACGCTTTTTGTTCAGAGACAATTCCGTATGTTTGTTGTCCATAGAAAGCGATTACCCGATCTCCGATATTGAGCGAAGTCACACCTTCCCCTCTATTTACAATGATCCCATAACTCTCATATCCCACTTTACGAGGGTAGACCGGACTTGAGTCTGTCAAATCCGTTTCTTCATATTGGGGAAGCTCTGCACCAATGCTAATGGCAGTGGCGATGGTTTTAATTAAAACCTGATCCGTCTCAAGAGTTGATATTCGTGTTTCAGCCCACTCCAATTCCTTCTTACCTACTAGTTTCAAAGCTTGTTGAATCATTCCATCCTCCTGTTATGACAATTTCACCCATATGACAAGTTTACAGAATTCATCAAATTTTGTATAATTATTTTTATATCATTTTATGAAGAGGTGAAAATGTGTAATAACGATTCGTCCAACCCACCCAATTGAATAGATTCGGAGGAGATTTGTGATGAAATCGTTTTACACATTGCTCGTTAGCCAATGGCTCGCAAATATTGGCGATGTCCTATACATTGTCGCGCTCATTGCCCTGCTGTATCAACAAACTGGGTCCGCTCTCATGGCGGCCAGCTTCCCGATTGCCGTGACTGCCGGTATGACACTCAGCGGACTCTTTTTCGCCCGTGTCCTCAGTCGCTACTCGCTAGGGAAAACGCTCGTCCTGTCACAACTGATGAAGACGATCAGCCTAGTTCTCGTCCTCTTTACGGATTCGATTCTTGTTCTCGCGCTCGTCATGATTATTGCATTCCTCGATGGGTTCGCGAGTCCGATTCAAGCGTCATTTATCCCAAGATTGACGACGAATCGTCAACAAGCGAACAGCCTCGTTCAAGGTTCCAATCAGTTCATCCAACTTGCGATGTGGCCGCTCGGGACGATGCTTGTCTCTCTCTCGTCGAGCGCCATTGCGTTAATCGTGTCACTCGTCCTGTTCAGCCTTTCGACGATTGTGACGATTTACTTCTATCAATCGCTTACGGAAGACATTGTTGATGATCGAACGGATGAATCGATTACCTTACGCGTTAGCCTCGCTTATGTAAGAACGTCACCATTCGCTCGTCGTGTGACTTGGTTTGTGGCATATGAATCATTTGTCAGCACGCTCTGGATTTCAGCGTTGCTTCTCGTCTATCTCGAGCGACATCTGCACGTCAATCCGGGTTGGTGGGGAACTCTCAACGCATCGTTTTTGATTAGCATGATTGCCGCGAGTGCCTATCTTTATCGGTCTCAAAGAGCACCCTCACTGCCGTCAACTGCCATCCTATCCATTGTCGCCGCCATCTTATTCGGTATGACCGCGCATCTTGCCTTTGCAATTTTGGCGTTAGTGATCCAAGGGGCAGCCACACAAATTCGCATCATCCAAACGAACACCGTCATTCAAGAACAGATCCCGACTGCACAGCTTCCTTATGTATATAGTGTGCAGCAAACGGGCTATGCCTTCGCATTCAGTGTGGGAAGCTTGGTGTTTGGTCTTCTTGCGGATGGGCTACCGATTGATTCGGTATACCTTCTCGGTGCACTCTTGACCCTTCCGTTGATCTGGATTGGGCGATTGACCGAACAGTCCATTTTGACCGCATCTTCTGTATAAGTATCAGGCGCCTTCTCAAAGAGAGGGCGCCTTTATGTATAGAACTTTCCACCGAAATATACGGTTGGACTCCCCTTTCGATTACAATCGAGTGAAATCACAGATGCAATGGTCGGTTCCGAAAGCGTGATGATTTCTAAAACTGAGTTTAGGCCGCAAATCCGATAGTGCGTGAACAGTGTTAAATTGTCATGTATCAACCCCAAAAACGAGAAACGCGTTTGTGTCAAAAAATCCAAATATCCGGATTTCTCGAATCGTTTGATTTACGAACCTTCGAACTCATCTGACGGTTCATCCATGATTCCATCCGCAAACGACTCTTGAATGACCTCCATATAGATGACGTCTTCAAAGCATAGTTTTACATTGATCACTTATCGCTGGGAATGAACCTCAGCAACCTCGACTCGTTCACGGAATCTCGTGTTTCGCTTCTTCTGGTGATCAAGTAATTATAATTGAAAGGTCAGGCGGCTCAATCCTATATCATGTTGATAATCAAATACGTGCATCATACCGTGATAGAAGAATAAATCTTCGAACTTCATTGTCATCCCCCCTTTTAGTCAATTTCGTATTGAAACACTCCGATGCCATATCCACGTTTCAAATCTCCTAAAATAAAAAGTGAAAGAATGCACGCCTCGGTCTCAATCAAAAATCGAAATTCTTCTAATTCTTCACTTGTTTCGATCATTGTAACCAATTGCAGGAGATCACTTTCAGATGTATTTGAAAGATTACATATCACCGTATAGTCATTCGACCATATCATTTTCCCATGATGTTCGATATTATACTCACGCTTAGTCTGATTTGCCCATTTCTTAAATTCAGATAGAAATGGATTTTTCTTAGACACTACCTGAAAAGAAGAGACGTCTAGTAATGTTAATAGTCGGGAGATGAACGAGGAGGCCGACTTCACTTTTGGTAATCCAAATTCCCTCCAGTTGCTTTCCGACGGTAGGTTAAACAGATTTTCTTTCTTTACAGAAAACGAATCAGGGTCATGAAAATCGCGACTGTAAGCACTTAGAAAATCAACTGTCGAGATGCGTCGTTTATCGAGATTGATCCGTGTCTGAGTTGAATAGATTTCACGACGATACGGATCATACAAAAAGAGAAGTTGTCCCTCTATATAAACGCCCAACGGCAAGGTCAAATCAATGTACCGAAGTCGTCCTAATTGTGATTCTGTGACCATCACATCAAGTTCACAATAATCTGTGACTCGATATAAACCGGCAGGCAATCGACTTAAATAGCCATGATTCAATGTGAACAGATCCATCGTCTGAAATGACTGAACATGTAAATGTTCGACGTTTGTTTCATCAAAGTTCAAACCAGATTCTCCTTTCTTGTAATGAATGAAGTAAATTGAACTAAATGATGTCGTATACTGAAAGAAATACACGATCGGAGTGATTATCATGTCAAAGCTTTCGCACGAAGAAACCCTCGAATTACTTAATTCCCTCGAGTCTCGTTTCACTGAAAACGTTGAACGACATTCTGACGTCGTCTGGTCAGACGTATTGGAACGAATTCAAGTCAATCAGGACAAGTTGGTTACACTCTCCTTAATGGAACAGACAGGAGGCGAACCAGACGTGATTCGTCTCCCTAACGGAGACCTCGCTTTTTGCGACTGTTCAGCCGAGAGTCCGAGCGGTCGACGAAGTCTCTGCTATGACGAACCAGCTCTTGAGGCACGTAAAAAGAATAAGCCAGTCGGAAGCGCGCTCGCCTTATCTGAACAGATGGGAATCAGCCTTCTCGATGAAGAAACGTACCGTCACTTACAAACGCTCGGGGCATTCGACTTGAAAACGTCGAGTTGGATTCAGACACCGGATGTGATTCGTCAAAAAGGTGGCGCCCTGTTTTGCGACCGTCGTTATGATCACATCTTCGTCTACCATAACGGTGCAGATTCATATTATGCCGCACGAGGATTTAGAGGAATGGTCACGATCTAAGCAAGGCATTGCGCCTTGCTTCTTTTTTATTGAAAGAACCAACTCAAGACTCTTGGAATATAGATGATAAAAAATAAACTAATAGGAATCACTGCGAAAAGCCTTAATATCCACGTATATTTACCCTTGAACTTCCTAAAGTAGAACAACAATGCACCAAACATAATCGCATTCGCTGTCAAATTCGGTTCTTCTATCCCGTTCTCCATCCATTGCATGAAAAAAACCTTCCATCCAGGAAAGGATTCGAGGGCGAACGACTCACTGAAACTCGGTGTAAGGTTGTATTTCAGCCTCACAACCCAGGCTCCTATATAGACAGAGATGAATAAGAGCGCATAGCACATCAGTGCAACGTTCCATAATTTTTCTTTCCAACCCTCACTCCGAAAGTACAAGACATACATCACAATCAAGACACTAAAGATCACATTTATGATGAATGGTGGTGAAATCGTCAGAATCGAAAACGTTTTTCGATCTATCACCATCCCCACTTGAAATATCTCTTGCTGAAACATACACTTTCCTCATTTCTGATATGTACTGATTAATCAAATTACGGTAATTGAAATATTAATAAATACGCTATATCTCGACTTACTCCATTTGTTCTCTATCTGAATATACTCGATTTCATAGACAAATCCACAAAAAAACTGCAGACAGATCGTCTGCAGTTCTCGTTTATGCGTGTAATGTCACATTCAACTCTTCCGCGACCGTTTTGAACGCTTCGAGTGCCCGTTCGAGGTCATCTCGCGTATGTTCCGCTGTAACGATAGTCCGAATACGGGCTTTCCCGCGCTCGACCGTCGGGAAGGCGATACTCTGTGCGAATACGCCATGTCCCTTCAACTTGTCTGAGAATGTATGTGCAAGCGTCTCTTCACCGAGCATGACCGGTGTGATCGGTGTCGTCGCATGTCCGATATCAAAACCGAGGTCACGAAGACCGTTCTTGAAGAATTCTGTGTTCGCCCACAGCTTGTCGAACAACTCTTCTTCCTCTTTCATGACACGGATCGCTTCACGGTTCGCCGCTACAACTGCCGGTGGATGTGATGTCGAGAAGAGGAACGGGCGACCTTTGTGGATCAAGTAATCGCGTACGTCTTGTGAACAGGCGACATAGCCACCTAATACCCCAATCGCTTTCGAGAGCGTCCCGACCTGTAGCGCGACACGACCGTCAAGACCGAAATGGTTGACCGTTCCACGCCCGTTCTTCCCGAGGACGCCGGATGCGTGGGCATCATCAACCATGACCGCAGCGTCATACTTCTCTGCGAGTTCGACGATGGCAGGAAGCGGTGCGATATTCCCATCCATCGAGAAGACGCCATCCGTCACGACGAGACGTGTGCGATAGTCCTGCGTCTCTTTCAACGCCTTCTCCAAATCTTCAAGGTCGACGTGCTTATAGATGCGACGTGCCGCTTTCGTGAGGCGAATCCCATCGATGATTGATGCATGGTTGAGGGCATCACTGATGACGACATCTTCTGGTCCGAGAAGTGCAGACAAGACCCCGAGGTTCGTCGCGAATCCTGATTGGAAGACGAGTGAGGCTTCCGTATGTTTGAACTCCGCGAGTTCGCGCTCGAACGCTTCGTGCATCTCGAACGTCCCTGCAATCGTACGGACCGATCCTGTTCCTGCACCGTACTCTTCGACCGCTTCAATCGCCGCCTGCTTCAAGCGCGGGTGGTTCGCGAGTCCGAGATAGTTGTTTGACGACAGTTGGACGAGTGACTTCCCATCGATTGTCACTTCATTCCCTTGTGCTGATTCGAGCGGGACGAGCTTACGGAACGTCCCCTGTTCTTTCATCTCATTGATTGCTTCTGTAATATGTTCAAATGCCATGATGTTTCCCCCTTTAAGGTATTAAGACGACCTTTCCACATTTCCCTGCCCGCATGAGTTCGAACCCTTTTTCGAACTCTTCGAGCTTGAAGACGTGCGTGATGATCGGTTCGACGTTCAACTGACCCGTCGCAAGCATCGTCGAGACTTGGCTCCACGTTTCATACATCTTGCGGCCCGTGATCCCTTGGACGCGGACGCCTTTAAAGACGACGTCCCGCGTGAGGTCGATAGCGACCGGACGAGCCGGGAGTGACAAGACGTTGACGTCCCCACCTGCCGTGACCATCTTGAATGCTTGATCGATCGCAATCGGGTGTCCGCTCATCTCGCAGACGACATCGATCCCGTCTCCGTCGGTCTCACGCTCGATCAACTCGAGCGGATTCTCCTCTAAACTGTTGATGACGACATCTGCCCCCATCTCTTCGGCGAGTTTTAAGCGATATGGATTGACATCAATCGCATAGACACGACTCGCCCCTGCCGCTTTGGCGACGCCGACCGCCATGAGTCCGATCGGTCCACAACCGACGATGGCGACCGATTTGGCCGACACGTCACTTGCCAATACCGTATGGACCGCATTCCCGAGTGGTTCTTGAATCGAGGCAAGTTTCGCTGGCATCGACTCCGGGTTCACCCATAGATTTTCTTCAGGCATGACGACATATTCTGCGAAGCAGCCTTGTGTGTCCACACCGATGATTTTTGTGTTCTTACAGATGTGGTACTGCCCGCGCAAACATTGTTTACACTGATGACAGACGATATGCGTCTCAGCAGACACCGTCTGTCCGACTTTGATCCGCTTCGTCCCTTCCCCGAGCGCAACGACCTCCCCCGAAAACTCATGACCAAATACGTATGGTGGTTTGACGCGGCTTTGCGACCATTCATCCCATTCATAGATGTGGACATCGGTCCCGCAAATCGATGTCGCTTTGACTTGAATGAGTACTTCTCCAGGTCCTGGCGTCGGAACTGGTACGTCGACCAGTTTTGCCCCAAACCCGGCCGTGTGTTTTTGAATCGCTTTCATTACTGGTGTCGTTGATTCCGTCTCTTTGGTTGACACAAGTTGTTCCATTGAAAACGTCCCCCTCTTGTCTCTTATGATCGAACGATACGTTCCTTATCATCTTGTCATAAAATGACGAAACTGAGAAGATGCATCATGATTTTTTTATGACATTCTTCTGAGAGTTCGTCTTAGCACGTCTCACTTAACTGATGTGAGATATCACCAATCGCCACTTCCTTATATTGATTGTTCGAATACTGAATCACTGTCAAGCTCGTCCCTTCAATCTCATCATCAAACCACAACTCAGATATATTTGCTTCCCTGATTTCTCGTAAGATCGCTTGAATGACCATTCCGTGTGTCACAACCAGAACATTGCCACTCATATTCGCTTGAATGATATGTTGCATTGCAGATGAAACCCGATTCGTGAATGTCAACATGGCTTCTCCATGATTCAACCGATGATCATATTGACTCGGATTTGACCAAAATGTTTCAAATACATCCATTCGTTCGATTTCGTCTTCCGCCTTCCCTTCCCAGACACCAAATGAAATTTCATCCAACTCATCTAAGATATGTACCGGTGAATCTAATGATACGTCCATCGCTTCTAACGTTTGAATGGCTCTACCACTGGGGCTCACATACACGGTCTCAAAAGCAATCGTTTGAAGTCGGTTTCCTAACTTTTCCGCATTCAAGACACCCTCGCTTGTTAACGGCGAATTTTGCCGGCCTTGTAAACGTCTTGCTTTATTCCACTCTGTTTGTCCATGCCTGACGACATACAACGTTAACATCTTAATCTCCCTTTCCTCTCTACATTAAAAAGAGGAGCCATCCGCGCCGATGGCTCCTCTTCACAAGAATAGGACCTATGTCCCGACCGCTCATCGTGGCTCTATGATGAGCTTAATGGCAGTACGTTCCTCTCCGTCAATCATAATATCAGTAAAGGCCGGAATGCAAATCAAATCGAGACCACTTGGCGCGACGAAGCCTCGGGCAATCGCGACGGCTTTGATGGACTGATTCAGCGCACCTGCCCCGATTGCCTGTATCTCACACGTTCCTTTTTCACGTAGCACACCCGCTAAAGCACCCGCAACGGAGTTAGGGTTCGATTTTGCCGAAACTTTGAGTACGTCCATTCTTGTTTCCCCCTCGGGTAGGTTGTTCAATCAAACCAGACGGTCTGATCATCTAGGTGTATTCGTTCGATTTTTGTCGCTCGTTTCGTCTGATCATCGATTGTAATGAAAACTCCATTAAGTTGTTCCCGTCCCTCGGCAACTTCAAACCGAACTGGGAGTTGTGTCATAAATTTTTTTAAAACGACCGATGCATCCATCCCGAGCACCCCGTCTAATGGGCCGGTCATGCCGACGTCTGTAATGTAGGCCGTCCCGTTCGGTAAGACACGCTCGTCCGCCGTCTGCACGTGTGTATGTGTCCCGACAACTGCTTGAGCACGTCCGTCGAGATGATAGCCCATAGCGATCTTCTCACTTGTCGCCTCGGCGTGGACATCGACAAAAATCGCATCGACCTCGTCCCGTACTTCTTCGACGAGACGGTCTACCGTACGGAATGGACAATCAAGAGACGGCAAGAAGACATTTCCCATGACGTTGATCACGGCCAATTTCTTTCCGTTTTGTTTCAACTTCATCATCCCGACCCCAGGTGTCCCGTCTGGATAGTTGGCCGGACGGACAATCCGGTCAGCGTCGTCGATCCAATCAAAGATGTCACGGTTGTCCCACGTGTGATTCCCCATCGTCACCCCGTGAAAGCCGAGCTCTAAAAATTGTTGATAGATTTTTTTCGTGAGACCCCGACCGTTCGCCGCGTTCTCGCCATTGACGAGCATGAACGTCGGGTTGTATTTGTCTTTCAAGCGACTAATTTGTTTCGTTAATATATCACGGCCGGGTTTCCCGACCACATCACCGATAAATAAAATTTTCATATAAAATCCTCCCTCAAACAGAAAAAGCGGAGAAATTCTCCGCTTCGTTTACTTCGCATAATCGACGGAACGTGTTTCACGAATGACCGTCACTTTAATTTGTCCAGGATAGTCGAGTTCATCCTCGATTCGCTTACAAATATCGCGTGCCATCTTACCGGCGACGACATCGTCGACGACATCAGGGCGAACGATGATCCTGACTTCTCGTCCTGCTTGAATCGCATACGATTTCTCGACGCCCTCAAACGACTCACAGATTGATTCGAGACGTTCAAGACGACGGATATAGCTTTCAAGCGTCTCTTGACGAGCTCCAGGACGCGCTGCCGATAGGGCATCAGCCGCCGCCACAAGGACAGCAATCGTCGATGTCGCCTCGACGTCCCCGTGGTGGGAAGCAATCGAGTTGATGACGACCGGATGTTCTTTGTACTTCGTCGCAAGTTCTACACCGATTTCAACGTGACTACCTTCGACTTCGTGGTCAATCGCTTTACCGATGTCGTGTAAGAGTCCTGCCCGTTTCGCGAGCGTGACGTCCTCCCCGAGTTCGGCTGCCATCATCCCTGCAAGGTGAGCCACCTCGACCGAGTGAGACAAGACGTTTTGACCGTAACTTGTACGGTAGCGCATACGACCGAGTGTCTTGACGAGATCTGGATGGAGTCCATGAATGCCGGCTTCAAACGTTGCTTCTTCTCCGTACTCACGAATGCGTTCATCCACTTCACGGCGAGACTTCTCCACCATCTCTTCAATGCGAGCTGGGTGAATTCGACCGTCTTGAACGAGTTTTTCAAGCGTCATCTTCGCGATCTCACGACGAACCGGGTCAAATCCTGACAAGATGACAGCTTCTGGCGTGTCATCGATGATGAGGTCAATCCCAGTCAACGTTTCAAGCGTCCGGATGTTACGCCCTTCGCGACCGATAATGCGACCTTTCATCTCGTCACTCGGTAAGTTGACAACGGATACCGTCGTTTCGGCGACATGTTCAGCAGCATATCGTTGCATCGTGAGAGATAAGAGGTGTTTCGCTTTTTTATCCGCTTCTTGTTTTGCTTTTTGCTCGATTTCTTTTTGAAGGAGAGCAGCATCGTGAAGCGCTTCCTGCTTCGCTTCGTCCATGATGATGGTACGTGCTTCATCTTTCGAGAGGGATGCCACGCGTACAAGTTCTTGGCGTGCCTCTTCGTATAACTCCTCCACTTTGCTTTCGAGCATTTCTGCTTCACGCTTGCGTTTTTCGAGTCCTCGTTCCTGTTCATCTAGTGAATCTTCTTTCCGCTCGAGCATGTCTGCTTTGCGGTCGAGAAGCTCTTCTTTTTGAACGAGGCGATTCTCTTTTACTTTCTGGTCTTCGCGACGTTCACGTAATTCTTGTTCCGTCTCATTACGAAGTTGAATCATCTCTTCTTTTACTTCAAGCCGTGCTTCTTTTTGCATCGCTTCCGATTGTTGTTTTGCTTGCTCTACAATCTTAGTCGCTTCCGTCTCGGCACCTTGAATCTTCGCTTCGGCGATCGATTTACGCACAAAAAAACCTGCAACAAAAGCTATCGGCAAAAGGAGGATCAGAATAAGCCAGTATAGCCATTCCATCATGTTCACCTCCCTTTCGCAAGGTTATTTTATTTTTTTAATAAGTGAGATACACGGGCTAGCCCGCGCATAACTTTATTGTACTTATTTAAGAGGGAGAATGCAATGCACGGACAGGATAGAACTACCAATTGCCTAAAAAATTATACTAAAAAAATCTCACTCGAAAGAATTCGAGTGAGACGATGTGCTTATTCGTCATCGAGAAGCGAGAGGACTTCGTCGTCTTCACCTTCAACCGTGACCGTTTTTTCGCCGTTCAATCCATAGTGATCACGAATTTGTTGTTCAACTTCAGCCGCGATCGCTGGATTTTCTTTCATGTATTGCTTGGCGTTTTCACGACCTTGACCAAGACGTTCTTCATTGAACGAGTACCAAGCTCCGCTCTTTTGAACGATGTCGAGGTCGGCACCGATATCGATGAGTTCCCCTTCACGTGAGATCCCCTCACCGTACATGATATCGACTTCCGCCGTTTTGAACGGTGGCGCGATCTTGTTTTTTACAATCTTGATCTTCGTACGGTTCCCGACCATATCTTGACCTTGTTTGAGTGTCTCCGCACGACGAACTTCAAGACGTACAGATGAGTAGAATTTCAAGGCGCGGCCACCAGGAGTCGTTTCTGGGTTACCGAACATGATCCCGATTTTCTCGCGAATTTGGTTGATGAAGATGACAATCGTTTTCGATTTGTTCGTCGCACCAGACAACTTACGAAGTGCCTGTGACATCAAACGAGCTTGAAGACCGACGTGCGAGTCTCCCATTTCCCCTTCGATTTCGGCTTTCGGTACGAGTGCCGCGACCGAGTCGACGACGAGGATATCGACCGCTCCTGAACGAACGAGGGCTTCTGCGATTTCAAGGGCTTGTTCCCCAGTGTCTGGCTGTGAAAGAAGCAACTCATCGATATTGACTCCAAGGTTTTTAGCATACTTTGGATCGAGCGCATGCTCGGCATCAACGAATGCTGCTTGACCGCCACGCTTTTGAACTTCCGCAATCGCATGAAGCGCTACAGTTGTCTTACCAGAAGATTCCGGTCCGTATACTTCGATGACACGACCACGTGGATATCCACCTGCTCCGAGTGCGACGTCAAGGGCGATTGACCCTGAAGGGATGACCGATACTTGCTGGTCTGTATTTTCACCAAGGCGCATGATTGAGCCTTTACCGAATTGTTTCTCAATTTGGCGTAATGCCATTTCTAACGCTTGTTTACGATCACTCATAGGTAAATGAGCCTCCTTTAATTGATACTTTTATTATACGTGAACATTTCATGATACACAAGTTTTTCACGAACATTTATTCGCCTTTTTTCATTTGTTGAATGAGCGTCCATAATCCATCCTTTGCAGCTCGCATGCGGATGATATTCCGTTCTTGATGGGGGTAATTCCGTTCGATGACCTCAATTCCGTCCGGTGTCTTCACTCCGATATAGACCGTACCGACCGGACGACCTGAATTCGATGTCGGTCCCGCCTCACCAGTAAAAGATAGAGCATAGTCGGCATGTGTCCCCTTGGACAATCCGCTCACCATCTCATAGGCTACTTCTTTTGAGACGACCGAATGTTGTTCAATTGTATCAAGAGAGACCCCTAAATACCTATTTTTTAGCTCATTCGAATACGCCACAACTCCCCCTAGAAAAACAGCTGACGCACCAGGTGTCGATGTAATCATTGACTGAACTTCACCACCGGTCAACGACTCGGCAACAGCGAGCGTCTGATTCAACCGTGACAATGATTGAATGAGATGTGATGCGATTGTTTCATCGTCAGAACCGAAGTAGTACGAGCCGACCCGTCTCAGAATTTCGGTCTTCACTTCTTCAATCATCTGGCGTGCGGTCGCTTCGTCCGTCGCACGGGCACTAATTCGAAGCCTTGCCTCGCCCGTCTCGGCATAAGGGGCGACGGTCGGATTCGAACCGTCCAATAAGTCTTTCACGGCATCGTCGAGAGCGGATTCCCCGATTTCATAAAAGCGTAACGATTCCGAGACGAGTGTCGCACCTGAGAGTTTCTTTGGAAACGTAGCCTCGACCAATGCCTTCATCTCTCGTGGCACGCCCGGTAAAAGCATCCATGTCGTCTCCCCGTCAATCCACATCCCCGGAGCAAGTCCAACTGGATTTTGTAGCACATCGGCACCGCTTAGCACATCGGCTTGACGAGCATCCCCGTCATTCATCTCCCGGTCGCGTGACAGAAGGAATCGTTGAATCGTTTCATACGCTTCCATATCCCGTACGATTGGACGTTCGAGTAAGTCTGAAAGGACCGTTTTCGTAACGTCATCTGCCGTCGGTCCGAGTCCTCCCGTGACAATGACAAAGTCGGAACGGCGACGGGCGGTATCGAAAATCTCTTTCATTCGTGCCGCGTTATCCCCGACAACTTGATGATACAAGACTGGCACGCCGTACTTCGACAGTTGTTCTGATATGTAACTCGCATTCGTATTGACGATTTCCCCTAAGAGCAACTCGCTTCCTACCGCAATGATTTCGGCTCGTTTCATCTCAATTCCTCCTCGACTTCAAAAAAAAGACGAGCTAGATCAACCAACTCGTCTCTGTCGACTTACATCGACTTCACAATAATTTTATAGTTTTGTGCGAAATACTCGGCACCCGAATAAATTGTCAGGGCAAGGGCCAACCACATCGCCCACTCACCGAACGGAATGCCGACATAGCTGAAAATCGGATTACCGAACAGTAAGAAGATGATCGCAAAAAGTTGCACCCACGTCTTTGCTTTTCCAGACTTTCCGGCCGCGACGACAATTCCTTCATCGGCAGCGACGAGGCGTAAGCCCGTGACCGCGAATTCACGTGACAAAATCACGACGACGACCCACGCTGCGACGAGATCCATCTCCACAAGCAACACGAGTGCTGCCGTGACGAGCAATTTGTCTGCGAGCGGGTCCATAAATTTACCAAAGTTCGTGACTAAGTTATGCTTACGTGCCAAATGACCGTCCAACCAGTCCGTAATGGCCGCAATGGTAAAAATCACACCAGCAATGAATTGGTGAACAGGGACATCGGCACCTAAAAAGGCAATGCTTCCCCAATCAAAATCAACAGCGAGTAAGACGACGAATACGGGGATCAAGACCACGCGTAGCATCGTCAATCGGTTAGGTAGGTTCATGTAGAACGCCTCCTCTTAGAAGGAGAGTCGACTTATTCGGCGTCGACTCTCTTTACAAAAATATTTTGTGTGACCGGAGACTCTTGAAGCTCGAGCTCACGACCGTTGACGACGATTTTCTCAACGCCTGCAATGAGTCCGATTCGAATACGAAGCGTGTCCGTCTCGGCGTCTTCAATGACAATCGGGTTCTGTTTCGACTGGTTCGGATACTCCGGTGCAAGGAAAGCCCCTTCTAACGACGTATCACGAACACCAACATAGGAAGCAGGTGAATCTTTTACATAAATCTCAGTCGAAAGTTTATCACTTGTCGCGAGTTCATATGTGATGTCTGCTCCGTTCGATTCGGTTACCGCAATCGGACCAGATTCCGCTGGCGGTTCTTCTTCGGCAGGTGTTTCTTCAGCAGGTTCTTCTTCGGCTGGCTCATCTGACGGGACATCTTTATTTTGATCGACCGTGACCCCTGAACTTGGCGGTTCGGCCGGACTGGCATCCTGACCACCAAAATCGATGCTTCTCACTGCAAAATAAACGGCCGTGATGAGCAAGAACACCGTGAGGGCGAGAAGCACTTTCGGGACCCAACGCGAGACTCGACTCGTCGACTCTGAAGCTTTTGAATACGTCTTCTTCCGAGAAAGTTGAACGGTTGGCTGTGCCTCGATGACCGGTAAATCTTTAGCATACGTCTCATACAGTTCATCCACATCAAGACCGAGCGACTCCGCATACGTTTTGATGAACGCCCGTGCATAGAAAGAGCCAGGGAGATTTTTGTAATCACCTTCCTCAATCGCGATGATATAGCGTTTTTGAATCTTTGTCGTCTGCTGGATTTGGTCGAGCGTCAATCCGCTCTCTTCACGCTTTTGTTTCAAAAAAGTCCCTAGTTCTGTCACAGGGGTCCACACCTTCCATTCACATAATTATTCAAACCATTCTGACTCACGATGCGTTTCTTGTGGGATGATTATCGTTTCATCCGGATTGTTTCTCAATTCAATAATATAATCAAAGTCTTCATACACGCAATCGGTGTTTCGGACATATAGGTCAGGGTGTTCGATGACTTTCACAGCAGGCAACCGCATGACTTCACGGATGAGCTGTCGATGTCGCTCATCCATCGTACGGGTAGAGACAGCACCATCGATTATGTATACGTGATCGCCTTCCCGCTCCTCTTCAAACAAGGAGGTCCGAACGGTCTGTTTCATCAATGTCGAGGATAAAAACAACCATCGTTTGTTCGCACATACACTTGCTGCGACAATCGATTCTGTCTTTCCGACACGCGGATTACCGCGTACCCCAATCAACAAATGACGTTCTTCCTTCATCAGTTCTGCGACGAAATCCACGAGGATTCCTAGGTCCTCTCGGACGAAGCGGAACGTCTTCTTGTCATCACTGTCATGATCGATATACCGACCATGCCGAATCGCAATCCTGTCCCGCAACTTCGGACGGCGCAATTTAATGACGGCGATGGCTTCCATTCGCTTTAAAATATGCTCGAGACGATGGACGTGATCAGCAGCCGGAGCTTTAAGCAACATCCCGCGACGCTGAAGATCGACCCCATTGATGGTCACGATGGAGATTTGGAGCATTCCCATGAGAGACGCGATGTCTCCGAGGATACCCGGTCGATTTTGACACAATTCATATTCGAGATACCACTCTTCGAATTTATGTTCCATCCCCAACCATCCTTTCGAGCGAGTTCGCTACCTAGCCTATTTTAAATTATTTTAGAAGAATTGAAAAGAACAGGTTTGTGCGGATACAATCATTGCCATCCGCCATCGATGCGTAACACGGCGCCTGTCATATACGAGGCATCTGATGAACATAAGAATCGGATTGTCTTGGCCACATCCTCAACATCCCCAAGACGACCAAGCGGAATGTCATCCGTCACCATTTGTTTCGTCTCTTCTACCGTATCATTCATCGGCGTATCAATCCACCCTGGGGTCACCGCATTGATTCGAACATTGAACGGTCCCGCCTCTCGCGCGAACGATTTGACAAAGCCAAGCTGTGCCGCTTTGACGGTCGAATAAAACACCTCAGCCGCCGCTCCAACTTCTCCCCATACACTAGAGACGATCACGATGTCGAGTTGACGGGCATACGGTTTTTTCGCAACGACAGACTGAATGAGTCGCACCATGGCGCGAACATGTACTTCATAAAGAAGGTCGAGTTCACTGATTGATTGGTCAACAACTAGACCATGTTGTGCGTGACCCGCCACATAAACGATGCGATCGACGATATCGATAGAGGATACCCATTCCTCAACGGCGATTCGGTCAGACAGGTCGCAGGTGATCAGTTCGGCTTGTACCTTTTCCGTCTCAATCAATCGCGCAAGTCGATCACGACCTTGATTCGCATGTAAGATTAGCTCGTCGTCACGAAAAGCGAGCGAGACGGCGCGACCAATGGCACCGCTCGCTCCAACAATCAACGTCTTCATGGTTTTTTGACGATGCATACCGTTCGTTGTTCAGTACGGAACAATCGACTGTACGCTTCGTATAGCTCATCTCGTGTGATGGCATCGATCAAGTTCGGAATATCAAACAGATTCCCATCATTCAGCGCATAGCGAGAAAATTGATTAGCGATGAACTCTGGTGAATTCAAAGCTTTTAAAAATTGCCCTTGCATCATGCGTTTCTTCCGGTCCAGTGTCTCTTGAGTGAGTTGAAGGGGACGTTCCAACGCCTCTGTCACCCGTCCTACAAACGTCTCAACTTCAGGTGTCTCCATTGACAAGGCGGCGAAGGCGAACGTTTCTTCTGACGTGTAGTCGAACGAGAAGGCATCATCAATCAAGCCTTCCGCGTACAGTTCTGTATAGAGTGGCGCTGTCGTGTCGAAGAGGGCATGCATGAGCAGCTCCACTGTCAACTCTTGCTTGAGGCCCGCTTCCCCTGCTTGCGGGACATCTTTATACCCAATCATGACTTTCGGTACAGAGACATCCATTTCGATGATGCGTTCTGACAGACGAACCGTTAGCGGTTCATCAATCGATTCACGGGTACGTAACGTCGGTTCGTCAAATGATTTGGCGGACTGATTGTTCTGAATGAGTTCGAGCATGTCATCCGGCTCGATATTCCCGACAACGAACAGTACCATGTTGCTCGGATGATAGAACGCTTGATGACAAGTATATAAATCTTCCGCAGTGATTTCAGCGATCGATTCGATTGTCCCGGCGATATCAATCTTGACAGGATGCGTCTCGTACATCGCATCAATCAAACCGAAATACAATCGCCATCCCGGGTTGTCTTGATACATTTGAATCTCTTGTCCGATGATTCCTTTTTCTTTCTCCACTGACTCTTTCGTGAAGTAAGGAGTCTGGACGAAGTCAAGAAGCGTTTGCACGTTCTCTTTGACATTCGATGTGGCACCGAACAAGTAAGCCGTCCGCGTGAAGGAAGTGAAGGCGTTCGCTGACGCCCCTTGACGACCAAATTGTTGAAAGACGTCACCGTCCTCCTTCTCGAACATCTTATGTTCTAAGAAATGGGCGATACCATCGGGAACCTCTACCCAGTCCTCTAGTTTGAAGCGCCGGTCAATCGAGCCATATTTGGTCGTAAACGTCGCAAACGTTTTTTCATATCCGATTTTTTTCAGTAAGTAAACGGAGAGGCCATTTTCGAGAACATGATGATGTAAGGTCTCCCCGACATTAGGAAAATCTAATTTCATGCTTCTCCTCCTTTCAAGCAATACACGGCTTCGAGCTCAATTTCTTTTGCAAGAGCGACGACTTGATCTCGCGTCGTATTTTCAATGATCGCCATCTCTTCATCTAAAGAGAATGGGCGAATGTCTGACCCACTCATCCAGCCAATCAATTGACGTGGACTGTCTCCGAGTTGACGACGTTGATGGAACAACATTTCTTTCGTCTGTTGTAACGTCTCATCTTCAAACTCCCCTGCCTGTAATGCCTTCAATTGTTCCTCGATGATCTGTTCGGTCTTTTGCTGGTTCAACGCATCGATGCCGGCATAGACGAACAATTTCCGACTTAGGGAGCTGTATTGAGAGGCGGCATAGTACGCCAAACTCTCCTTTTCTCGGACGTTCATGAACAGTTTCGAGTGAGGGAATCCGCCGAATAGTCCATTCAGGACCTGCATGCGAATCGCATCTTCGGTCCTTGGATCGACATCAATGGCATAAGCGAGATGAAGCTTACTTTGTTTAATATCTTGATGTTCTTCTAAACGTTTGAACTCTGCCCGACTTGCTTCAGGTAACAGACGCGAGCGACGTGTGCCGAGAGGTTCTAATGGTTCGAAGGCCAGTTCGACTTGCTCACGGCTGACGTCACCGACGACATAGATGTCAACACGATCGTTTTGAATCATCGACTCATAAGCCTCATACAACGACTTTGGTGTTACGTGGTCGAGTTGTTCGAGCGTACCGAGTGACGGAATCGCAAGCTCTCCTCCAAGCATCTCTTGCAAACGCTGTTGGGCGAAGCGCATTTTGTCATCATAGACCGATTCGATGCGTTGACGCTGTAACCGACGCTCCTGCTCTACGATCAGTGGTTGAAATGCTCCATCATAGGCATTTGGACGAAGCAACACGTCTTCAAGTAACTTGATTGCCTGACTCAACACATCTTCTCCGACAAGATGATCGTTGACGACTTCAAGTTGGAATTGGATGACATGTTCTTTACCGATTTTAGATGCTCCCGCGTACAAATTCGTATCAAACAAATCTTCTAGCGGTGTGTGAAACAACTCGATGGACGGATACGTCGCCGTCGACTTCTCCATGATGAATGGGAGCAATGCCCGATCCGCAACCGTCTCTGCCGACAACGGTGCGGCGAATGACACGAGACATGTCGTCGTTTTAAATTTTTTGGTCGGATAGACCGAATAGTGCAATTGATGTTGGAACTGAACGATCCCTTTCATCAGCCGATCACTCCTTTTTTCGTTTTGGTTGAAACACGGCAGCGCCGCGTGCATATTCTTGGTCCGGCACCCCTGCCACGACATTCGCGTAACGGGCGACTGTAAATAAGTAATCACTCAAGCGGTTAAAGTAAGGCAACTGCCGGTCAGCGACACCGAGAGCCGCTAAGTCACGCTCGACCCGGCGACAGACGGCGCGAGCCACATGTAAGCTAGATGCGGCAACACTGCCACCCGGAAGGATGAAGCGCACGAGTTCTGGACAAGACTCTTCCCACTCATCCATCCAGCGTTCGAGCTCCGTCACAATCGATAAATCGACCGTTTTCGGAGGTTCTTCCGTATACATCAGTTCCGAACCAAGGTCGAACAAATCATGCTGGATCTTCGTCAATTGTTCTCGAAGTGTCGCATCCTCCTGATGAGCGATGGCGAGCCCAATCTGACTATTCAATTCGTCAAGATGACCCATCGCTTCGATTTGAGGATGATGCTTCTCGACCCGACTCCCAATCAATGAGGTCTCACCGGTGTCACCGGTACGTGTATATCGTTTCATTCGTCTCCCCCCATAAAATGCCACAAATGGTGACTCAAACGAGTCACCATTATGAGATGTGTGGTTGTTCAAATGGTAAGTAAATATCGAAGGTCGTACCGACACCGAGGGTACTTGATACACTGACTTTTCCGTGATGGGCATCGACCACGTTTTTTACGATGGCAAGGCCGATTCCTGTCCCTGTCTTCGAACCACTCGTTCTTGCCTTATCGGCTTTATAGAATCGTTCGAAAACAAACGGTAAGTCTTCTTTAGGAATTCCGTGTCCCGTATCAGTCAATTGAATCCGTAACCCATCGGTTTCTTCCGTTGCCACGATCCGAATCTCACCAGAGTCGGTATGGGCGATGGCATTGCCGATCAAGTTCGTGAACACTTGTTCGAGACGGTCCCCGTCTGCTTCGATGAGACGGTGCGGTACGTCCGTCTGTAAATGAATCTCTTTTTCAGATGCCATTTGATTAAACTTCCGCATGACACGAGGCAAGAAATCACCGATATCAAACGTACTGAATTTCATCGTCTCTTTACCCGATTCGATGCGTGCCAAATCCAATAAGTCATTGACGAGTCGTGCCAAACGGAGCGATTCGTCATAGATGATGGAGGCGAACTCTTTCGTCGCCTCGTCGCTCTCTGTCATGCCATCGATGATGGCTTCTGAATATCCTTGTAGCGTCACGAGCGGCGTTCGAAGTTCGTGGCTAATGTTCGCCACGAAGTCGGTCCGCATCTTATCGAGACGATGGCTCTCGGACGTATCACGAAGGACCACGACAGCCCCTTCGAAATCATCTTCACCGACGAGCGGTGTGACCGTGAGTGTATAGTACCGATCGTCCTGCTTCACTTCAATCGTCTTTTCGGATGCCCCCTCCATCACTTCTTCATAGAGTGACAAGACGACTTCATGTGGTTGCCCCTCATGAAGCAACGGACTCGCTTGAGGATTCGTGACAATCACGTTCGCATGACGATCGAGTGTGATGACACCGTCCGCCATCGAACGAAGAATCGACGCAAGTTGCAACCGTTCCCGGTCGAGCGCATCGACATACTTCGCCAGCTGACTGCTCATTGCGTTGAAGGAAGCAGCGAGTTCGCCAATCTCATCTCGTGTTTTCGTCTCGAGACGTAAATCGAACTGGCCTTCCCCCGTCTTATTGACAGCATCACGCATTGCTCGAAGCGGCGCCGTGATTCGAGTCGATAGGAAGAACGCGAAGACGGTCGTGACAATGATGGCCGAAGCAACGGTCCAAAGAATAATGGTTCGTGCCCCCGCGTTCGCACTTGAGATGGCATCGAGTGGTTCTAGTAAGTAAAGCGTATATTGACCACTCGACAACGTAAATGTGGTTCGGTAAGCAAGAGCCGCCTGATCGTCAAAAGAGGAAAAGTTGCCGATCGCCGTTTCTCCTGCTGCCTGGTACGCTTCCCAATCTTGGCGACCAAGTTCGACCATCAACTCATCCACTTGATTCCCGAAGTTGGAACGAACGGTCCCATTCTCCAAGATGTAGTTGGCCCCATAAACTTCGATAATTTGATCAATCGTTTGGGACGTGTCACCTTCATTCAATAATACCGATTGAACCTGTCCTCCAAGTTTGGCGAGATGTCCTCGTTCTTGGTCAATGTGAAACGAATTGAAAAATTCGAGCATCAATACCGAGACGATGAATAAGATGACACTGACTAAAACGAGAATCGTCAGCCATAGTTTCGTGACGATGCTGTTTCGACGAAGCATCATTCACTAGCAGCTTCGAACTTGTACCCGACACCCCATACAGTCGTGATCATGTGCGCCGCATCTGGCGAGACGCGGTTCAATTTTTCACGTAGGCGTTTCACGTGTGTATCGACGGTCCGAAGGTCTCCGAAAAATTCGTAGTTCCATACTTCTTTTAACAGTTGCTCACGAGAAAAGACTTTATCCACCTGTTTGGCTAGGAAGAATAACAATTCATATTCTTTCGGTGTGAGTGCAATCTCTTCTCCGTCAACCGTGACACGGTGTGCATCGTTATCAATCGTCAAATGTGGGAAAACAATCAAGTCTTTCGATTTCTCGCTCGTTTGCATGAATTTAGTCGAGCCAGAACGACGAAGGAGTGCCTTGACACGAAGAACGACCTCACGAGGACTGAACGGTTTAACGATGTAATCGTCCGCTCCGACTTCAAATCCTTGAACGCGATCAATTTCTTCACCTTTCGCTGTAAGCATGATGACCGGTGTCGCTTTCGTTTTCCGAAGTTCTGTGCATACTTCGACTCCGTCCATTTTCGGCATCATCAAATCAAGTAAGATGACGTCGTATTCGTTTTCAAGGGCGAGCGCAAGTGCCTCTTCGCCGTTGATGGCTTCTTCAATCACATACTGTTCACGTTCTAAGTACATTTTCAAAAGTCGACGAATTCTCTCCTCGTCGTCAACTACTAAAATCTTCGTTTTCTCAGCCATATGTGAAACCCTCCTAAGACCCATTACGAGTTGTAGTGAATGTTGCACAATTGTGAACATTCCACTCTCTGCCATAACTATACCACTCTATTATTTCGCTTCACAACGATGATTTGGTGGACCAAATGAAAAAGAAGTCACAATTGTGACTTCTTTTGGGTCATGCATATGAATGAAGACCCGCGATGACCAAGTTTACGAAGACGAGGTTGAACATGATGATTCCAAATCCACCGACACATAGCCATGCCGCTCTCGTACCTGTCCATCCGCGCTGAATCCGCATATGCAAGTAGTAGACATAGGTGAGCATCGTAATCAATGCCCATACCTCTTTTGGATCCCATCCCCAGAAACGGTTCCAGGCAATCTGCGCCCAAATCATCGCGAAGATGAGACCACCGAGAATAAAGACGGGTAAACCAATCGCAACCGAACGATAGCTGATTTCATCAGCAAGGTCGAGATCGACTTTTTTCGCAAGCGGTTGAAGTGCCTCAGCGACTCGTTTACGCAAAATGACGAATCGAAGTAGCACATAAATCACAATTCCACCGATGATTGACCAAATCAGTGTGTTCAACTTGAGCGTGTTAATCCAGTTCGGCAATTCGAGTGACAAACCACTCGCACCAGACAATAACTGAGCACCCTCCGGTACGAACAAAATCGGCATAAAGTATTCATACGATTCGGCTTGTCCTCGGTCGTTCGTGAACTCGACGACACCACCAGCGCCAATCCCTTTAAAGAGCATCGAGACGAGGATAAAACCGAGCGTACACATGAGGACGAACATCGTCACTTCGAGCCACGTCCGTGATTTCGATTGCTCTTTCATTGATGTTTCATTCAATAAGAAAATGAGCCCCGAGGCGAAACTGATTGCCAAAATCCCTTGTCCGAGCGCCGCCGTTGTAACGTGGATTTTTAACCACACGCTGTTCAATGCTGGAATGAGCGGCGCGACTTCGCTTGAAAACATTGATGCGAAGGCAATAACGAGTAACGCCACCGGCATCGCAAACAAGCCAAGTACGTCATTCTTATAAATTCCGTACACAACGAGGAATCCAACGACCATCATCATACCAAAGAACGTCGTGTACTCGTATAAGTTCGATACCGGTGCATAACCGACACCTGCCCAACGCATAAAGAAATATGTCAATTGAGCGATAAAACCGATAATTGCCAAGATATATGCATACTTCCCGTAAGCAATCCGGTTGACGTTCCGTTCTTTACGCATGCCACTCACAGCAATGGTAAAGAGCACCGTTGAGATTGCGTAAAGGAAGAACGCGATAAACAGCATACGGCTGCTCCATTCAATCCATTCCATCAAGATTCCCCTCTTTCATCTATTGACTCGTTCTCAGATTTCGATGTGAACCTTGCCTGGTCTTCCCACATCGGCAGTCCTGTTTGCTCTAGTAACGGTGAAACCTCCCGACGGAGCGAGGACGGGTTTTTGTTCGTGAAGCCCGCAACGAGCACATCGTTTTCATGACGACGAATCCAGACACGTCGATGTGGCCAATACATTCCCATCACGATCCCAATCATGAAAATCGTTGCACCGACGATGAGAATTGGATATGTCGAGTCACTCTTCACTCGAAGTCCGCTCGTACTCGCCATCTCGGTACCCGCAAATTTCACTTCATAGCGGTTGTCTTCATCGGCTACATTGAGTCGAATTCCAATCAAATTCGATTCTGTCGCGCCATCTGGCGTTTCGACATTGAAGAAGAATGCAGGATTAAGTGCACGCGGCGATTTCGTGTTCGGTTGTCCGTCTTTTACTTCAAAGTCGGGATATAAATCCTTCAGCGAAACCGTGACTCCATTGAGATCATACGATTGTTCCGGATTCTCCAAATCAACTTTAAACGGACCATACTCATCACCTGTTTGCTTATCAGCGAGCATGAACGACATCGACAAGAACTCCGGACGACTCGAATATTGCTCCTGATACACTTCAAACTTATCGAATTTAAACGGGTGGTTGACTTTTGTCGAACCAGTATCGATTTGTTCGAGTTGCGGCGATCCGTCCTCGTTCATTCCCGTTTTTTTGAATAATGTCAGTTCGGTCTCATAGTTTTTAGGAACGGCTCCCGCTTTTTCAATGGCTGCTGCAAATTTCGCATCTTCTTCATTGTTTTCCGGGTCGTACATCTCCAGGATGAACTGATCGTTCCGCAAATAATATTCACCGTCCGTCGCTTCTAACGAAACCGTATCTCCTTCGCGCACCCATTCGAGCGTGTCCGTATGGAATGCAGGGAATACGCGGAGCATCGCCCCAAGGAAGAAGATGACGAGTCCGACGTGGTTGACATATGGACCCCAACGTCCGAAACGGTGTTTCTCCGCCAGTAGCGCATCTCCGTCCCGTTTGACATGATACCGCTTCTTCTTGAGTGCAACCTCCATCTCATCCATTTGGGCATCAGTTGCTTCACCTTGTCCGAAAAGACGTTGCCCTTTCATAAAGCGTTCTGTACGTCTGACCGGTTGATGTTTAAGTGCCTTATAGAGCGGGACACCTCGGTCAATGGATACAACGATAAGCGAGAGCGTCAACATGACAATCAGACTGATATACCACCACGATGTATATAGGTTATGGAATCCGAGGGCATAATAAATCGAACCCGGTGTTCCATACTCCTCCAGATAGTACTGTTCAGGAGGTAACTGTTGTGGGATATACATCTCTTGAGGGAAGATTGTTCCGATTGCCGAACCGACAATAATCAGACCAATCAACCATAAACCTACTTTGACCGAAGCGAAAAAGCTCCATACGCGGTCAATGATCGATCTAGGACGACGCTTCGACCGTAAATCAGCGCCATCATATTTCATATCTAGCATCTGTGCGTCCCCCGTTCGCTTACAATGACTTCTCGGCTAACTCCATCAATTTCTCTTTTGAAAGTTCACCTTCATATTTTTCAATTACGTTGCCTTCACCATCGATGACGAATGTGACAGGCAAGTTATAAATGCCGTAGGCTCCTTCGACCTCACTCTTCGTATCCATCAAAATCGGATAATCAAGTTTGACACCAAGGTCGTTGATGAAGTTGTCGACGCGAAGCGGTGTTTCACCGACATTCACCGCCCAAAAATCGACGCCCATGTCTTGAAGTGCCGCATAGTTTTCTTGTACGACCGGCATTTCTTTCTTACAAGGCTCACAGAATGTCCCCCAGAAGTTTAGGAGCATCCCTTTCCCTTCATAGTTGTCTCGTTCATATAGTGTCGAACCATCAAGTGTGACGAGCTTGAAGTTCGGTGCCTCGTCTCCTGCCTCGATGCGCCCGTCGTTCCCTGCTTGGTCAAATAGTTGCATGAGGGTGATCGCTCCCGCAAAGAGCACTACCGTCATAATCATCAATCGCGAAAAGGATCTCTTTTTCTTTTTCGCGACCGCTTGTTCCATCCGATCGTCTTTCTGTTGATCTTTTGTCATCGTTTTCACACCATCCTTCAGTTGCTATTGTACTGAAAAAACATTAAAAACGCACATTAACAGACTTTTTTCATTTTTTTGTCACACAATCTCCACAATCAAAAAAATCATCCCATTTCAGGACGATTTTTTATTGTTATTTTTTCTTCTTTTTGCCTCGTGGTTTCGGTGGGACGGTCGGGTTCGCGAGTTCACGGAGTTTACTAATCTCTTTGTGTGAAAGTTCACGCCAATCGCCTGTATTGAGACCGTCGAGCGTCAAGAAACCGAACTGTTCACGCTTCAGTTTGATGACCTCGGAACCGATCGCCTCAACCATTCGACGAATTTGGCGATTATGCCCTTCCGAGATAACGATTTCGAGAATCGCTGTGTTCTTCTTCTGATCCACAGACTTCATTTTCACTTTCGCACTTCCCGTTTTAAAACCGTCATCAAGCTGAACGCCTGACTCTAGTTGTTTAATGGCCAAGTAAGAAGGAATATTCTTCACTTTTGCCACGTAGCGCTTTTGAATTTTATATTTCGGGTGTGTCATCATGTTCGAGAACTCGCCATCGTTCGTCAAGATGATGAGTCCCGTCGTGTTATAGTCAAGACGTCCGACCGGGAAGACACGCGCTCCTGGTGGAACGAGGTCCGTAATGACTTTACGTCCTTTATCGTCCTCTACCGTCGACACATAGCCGCTCGGTTTATAGAGTACGTAGTAGACATGCTCTTCTTGTTCGATTTTGACGCCATCGACCTCAATCTCTGACTTCGGTCCGACTTTCGTCCCGAGTTCACGGACGACTTTCCCATTGACGCGAACGCGACCATCTAAAATCATTTCTTCCGCTTTCCGGCGCGAGGCGATCCCCGCTTGTGCGATTACTTTTTGCAAACGTTCCATATGATTAATCCTTCTCCAATCTCTCTTCTTGCTTCGATGGTTCCTGACCGAAGAACAAATCGCCTTCGTCTGTCAGTTCATCTTCAAATGTTAATGGCGGCAGTTCCTCGAGCGAGTTGAACCCGAAGTGGTCGAGGAAATGCTCTGTCGTACGGTATAGTTTGGCACGACCAATCGTCTTCGCACGTCCAGCCGATTCGATCAATCCTTTCGATAACAACGTATGGATGACCCGTTCGACTTTGACTCCTCGAATCTCTTCAATATCCGCTCGTGTGACCGGCTGTTTGTACGCGATGATGACAAGCGTCTCCATCGCCGCGCGTGAAAGAGCCTGCTCAGCCATCGTCCCGACGTATTTTTGAATGTACGGAGAGACGTCCGGTACCGTCACAAGCTTATACACCCCTGCCGATTCCATGAGTTGAAACGGTCGGCTCGATGTTTTAAACGAAGCTTCTAATTTACTGAGCTGTTCTCGTGCCGCAGCCTCTGAAATGTCGAGCGTCTCGGCGAGCGCTCGTACTTCCATTCCTTCGTCTCCGACGACGAACAGCAATCCTTCGATAATCGTCTCATAGGACAGCAACCGCTTCATCCCCTTTCTTTGATGATTCGATGAACGAGATTTGAATATCTTGGTCAAGTTGTTTCGTTTCGACGACCCGTAACTTGATCAACTCCAAAAGTGCCATGAATGTCACGACGAGATCCGAGACGTTCGGACGTTCGACAAAAAAGGCAAAAAATGATGTCTGTCGCGTAGAAGAAACGTGTTCATGAAGTCGTGTCATTTGCTCTTCAAGCGTCCGTTCTTCTCGCTTGATTGTCTTTTTGCGTCGCTCTTTCCAACGTTTTCGCTCAATCATCTTCGAATAGGCGTGAAGTAAATCTGAAAAGTTGAGTGGTCCGTCGTACTTCGACACTTCTTCAGACATATACGTCGTCAAGTCTTCACCTGGCCGCGTATACAGTTCAAGACGATGCTCTTCCTGTTCGCGCATAAAAACGACGGCTTCTTTATAGGCTTTGTATTCAATCAATTGACGAATGAGACCCTCACGCGTCGGTTCATCACTAAAGTCTGGTACCTCTTCATCCTCGATTGGCACCGGAGGTAACAATTGCTTGCTCTTCAATTGGAGCAACGTCGCCGCCATGACCAGATACTCACTGGCCACATCGAGTTCAAATTTTTGCATCGTGCGAATATAGCCGACATACTGGTCAGTGACTTCTGCCACGGAAATGTCGACGATATCAATCTCCATTTTTCCAATCAAATGGAGCAACAGGTCGAGTGGACCTTCGAACGTATCAATTTTAACGTTATAGGCTTCCATAGAGACACCTGCCATTTTACATTTTTGCGCTTTAGTATAACATGTTTTATAACACCGTGGACACGAAAGGAGAAAATTGATTCATGACCCCTTTTATTCATTATACGTTGCTCTTTGAATGTCATGCCGATTATTTTGAATGTCACGAAGTATTAGAGGAGGCATGGCAAGAAGGTGGACGACAACATCACGGCTATGCGGCACTTATCCAATACGCTGTTATTCACTACCATCTACGACGAGACAATCTCATCGGTGCGAACAAGAGCTTACGACTGTTGCGTCGAAAGATTGATGTCGCTTCCCCCTATTTAAACGAACTTGGTCTTGATGTCGACTCCTTCATCGCCCAGCTTGAGAAATGGCCGTTAGAAACGAAGCTCCCATTACAACAAAACGTTCGTGAGACGGTCGAATCATTGAAACCGACGTTCCCATCGACGGAACTATCTTTCGAGGAATTGGTCCACAAGCATCTGCGCCGTGACCGGAGTGAGGTGATCACGAAACGGGAGTTGGCACTTTTAAAAAGGCAACGTGCAAGAAGTTGACGTCAAGATTCAAGAAGTCTTCTTTTCATGATCAATGATGATTTTTTAACTTCTTAAACGCCAGCACCCAACTCTCGAGATCGCTCCGATCATGTAAATATTCAGAAGGGGTTTCAAGTAAATCCATGCCAACTATCGTTTGTAAGCAGGACCAAACCACCTCGTCAGAAGCTGTCCAATCAAATCCATCTATATTTTCATATTGTTCCATCCACTGATATGCCCAGTCAGAGATTTCTTCTCTCGTTCGTTCTTGTCTGAGCACTTGCTCCAATCGATTGATCAGTTCATCGATTGTTACTCGATTCATGAATCCACCTCATTTAACGGGTTTGTGATTTACTCTATCAATATGTAAAACCCCCATAATCACAATCGTGATTACGGGGGTTTTTGTCATCAGACGACTAATTGATTCCATTTATCTAATAAATCGCCTGTCTTGCCTGTACCGGTTAACGTCAAATCAAGTGGAAGGACGTTTCTTACCTCATCAAGAAGCTCGTAAGAACGTTTCTCGCCACGGAATGAAGGCGACAAGGCGATATGGTCGATGACCATCGTCGTTCCTTGTTGCACCATTCCAATGATGCCAACGAAGTCCTCGTCGACTTTCCATAAGTAGAGGAACTTCGACTCCTCCTCGTCATACGATCGGACGAGTTCAAGCAAGCTGAGCGGAGATTTGTCACTGCATGAGAATGCGAGTAGACCCATCGCCGTCTTTTCATAAGAACGTTTATATTTGACCAGCATCGCTGGGTTCACCACCTTTTGTCATTCAAGTTTCACAACGTGAACACGTGAGAGACATGGTTCATTGTGCCATAACCTTCAGGCAAAAATCAATTCTCGTCCCAAACCTTCACTTCTGCCATCTTCGTACCTTGACGAAGTTTGACGGCATGCTCAAGACCAGATGTCACTTTACCGAATACCGTGTGGACGCCATCTAAATGCGGTTGTGGCTCGTGCACGATGAAGAACTGTGAAGACCCTGTATTGCGACCTGCGTGGGCCATTGAAAGTGAGCCCGCTTCATGCTTGTGTGGGAAAGATGTCGATGTCTCACAAGGAATCGTGTAGCCTGCGCCACCCATTCCAGTTCCTTGTGGGCAACCACCTTGGCTCACGAAGCCAGGGATGACACGGTGGAACGTCAATCCGTTGTAAAACCCGCTGTTTGCAAGTTTTTCGAAGTTTTCGACTGTAATAGGTGCTTCACCGTGGAACAAATCAAATTCAATCATTTCGCCATTTTCAAGTTTCATAGAACCTTTTTTCATGTTTCAAGCAACCCCTTTATTTATGGTATGTATCCTGCTGTTTGACACTCACATTACCCATCTTATCAAAAAAACACGTCTGTCTCCACTTTTTTTGTGGAAACAGACGTTCTGTCTTATTGGATGACAGCGTGAACGAGTGGGCGAGCCTCTGGTTTCGTTGCACCAATTGTATAGGCATGGTCTAAACGTTCAACGGCTGAAGACATGTCTTCGATGTTCGAACGGAGCACCGCAATGACATCGCCTGACTCGACACGGTCCCCGACTTTCTTCTCAAGCGTGATGCCTGCCGCGAAATCAATCTCGTCTTCTTTCGTTGCGCGGCCCGCTCCGAGAAGCATCGCTGCGACACCTACTTCGTCTGCGATGATTGACTCGACATAACCCGCTTCTTTCGCAACGAATGTCGTCTCGTAAGAGGCTTGTGGTAATTTTGTCACATCATCGACGAGTGACGCGTCGCCACCTTGGGCTTCAACGAATTTACGGAACACCTCGAGTGCATGACCGTCAGCAATTCGTTTTTCAAGGTCTGCATATGCTTCGTCGAAAGTTGGATAGAACTCACCAAGGACAGCCATATGTCCAGCGATCGTGAGTGCGATCGTCTTCAAGTCTTCAACTTCTTTACCTGAAAGGACTTCAATCGCTTCTTTCACTTCGTTCGCGTTCCCGATTTCAAAGCCGAGCGGTTGGTCCATGTCCGTGATGACAGCGACCGTCTTACGTCCGACGTTCTTCCCGATTGCGACCATTTCTTCCGCGAGTGCTTTCGCATCGTCGAACGACTTCATGAACGCACCAGAACCCGTCTTGACGTCGAGGACGATACTGTCCGCACCCGCTGCGATTTTCTTCGACATGATCGAGCTCGCGATGAGTGGAATCGATTCGACCGTAGCCGTGACATCACGGAGCGCATAGAGGCGCTTATCGGCAGGCGTCAAGTTCCCAGTCTGCCCGATGATGGACATCTTGATATCGTTCACTTGTTTCGTGAATTGTTCTTCCGTCAATTCGACATTGAATCCAGGGAACGATTCAAGCTTATCGATTGTACCTCCCGTGTGGCCGAGACCACGACCACTCATTTTCGCAACCGGAATTCCGATCGACGCGACGAGTGGTGCAACAATCAAGCTAATCTTGTCACCGACACCGCCCGTTGAGTGCTTATCGACTTTTTTCCCTTCAATGTTCGAAAGGTCGATCGTATCGCCCGACTTCACCATTTCCATCGTCAAGGCAGCCGTCTCTTTTTCAGTCATCCCATTGAAATAGATGGCCATCGACAAGGCTGACATCTGATAGTCAGGGATTGATTCGTTCGTGAATCCTTCGACGACGAAGCGAATCTCCTCTTCGTTCAATTCTCCACCGTTACGTTTTTTCAAAATCAAATCGACCATACGCATAACTGTCGTCCTCCTAGAAATTAAGTTACTTACATGCTTTTAATCGTGCCACGCACGAGTGAAAGGAAGTCTTGACGAACACGTTCTGTCGTCTCGATGACTTCTTCATGGTTGAGTGGTTGGTTTAAAATACCTGCCGCCATGTTCGAGACGCACGAAATCCCAAGGACACGCATATCTGAATGGCGTGCGACGATGACTTCAGGGACCGTCGACATACCGACGACGTCTCCACCGAGAAGACGTGCCATTTTGACTTCAGCTGGTGTTTCGTACGTAGGACCTGTGTTCCCGAAATAGACTCCTTTTTGTACAGAAAGTCCAAGGTCTGACGCGACGCGTTCTGTCAATTTCACGAGCTCTTTATCGTACGCTTCTGACATATCAGGGAAGCGCGTCCCGAACTCACTCGCATTTTTCCCGATGAGCGGACTCGTTCCGAAGAAATTGATATGATCCGTGATAATCATCAAGTCCCCTGGGTTGAATGACTCGTTACATGCGCCTGCTGCATTCGTCACGATGAGCGTCTCGACACCAATCAATTTGAGGACACGAACCGGGAACGTCACTTGTTCCATCGAGTATCCTTCATAGAAGTGGAACCGTCCTTGCATGGCGACGACACGTTTACCTTCAAGTTCTCCGAACACGAGTTGACCCGCATGTCCTTCGACGGTTGACACTGGGAAGTGTGGGATTTCCTCATAAGGAATGGCTACCGGGTTCTCAATTTCATCCGCAAGGACTCCAAGACCTGACCCGAGAATGAGTCCGATTTCTGGTGTATCACCCATACGCTCCTGCAAAAACGCTTTTGTTTCGTTCCAATTTACCATGAATATTGCCTCCTCAAATTTCGTTTAAGAAACTCTTTCCGTGTGATGGTGCCGCGACGTCAAAGTTATCAGCAACGGTCGCACCGATATCTGCGAATGTCCCGCGAATGCCCAAATCAACCGCCTTCGCTCCGTTATGATGAACGATGAGCGGAACGTATTCACGTGTGTGGTCTGTACCGGCATGAACAGGGTCATTTCCGTGGTCAGCTGTGATGATGAGTAAGTCGTCTTCACGAAGACGCTCCATCACTTCCGGTAGGCGCGCATCGTACTCTTCAAGTGCGACCGCATAGCCTTCTGGGTCACGGCGATGACCGAACAAGGCATCGAAATCAACCAAGTTCAAGAAGCAGAGTCCTTCGAAGTCTTCCTCGAGCGACTCGACCAATTTGTCCATGCCGTCCATGTTCGATTTCGTACGGACGGCTTTTGTCACACCTTCACCATCGTAAATATCGCTGATCTTCCCTAATGCGATGACGTCTTTCCCAGATTCCTCGAGCGTGTTCATGACCGTCTTACCAAATGGTTTCAATGCGTAGTCGTGACGATTTGCCGTACGGACCCATGCTCCTGGTGTCCCGATGAACGGACGAGCGATGATGCGTCCGAGCATATACGGATCTTCACGTGTGATTTCACGGGCATATTCGCAAATACGGTATAACTCATCAATCGGCACAATGTCTTCATGTGCTGCGATTTGCAGGACCGAGTCGGCAGATGTATACACGATAAGGGCGCCCGTCTCGACATGTTCTGCACCGAGTTCGTCCAAGATTTCAGTTCCTGATGCCGGTTTGTTTCCGATGATCTTACGGCCACTGAACTCTTCGAGGCGGTGAATCAAATCGTCAGGAAACTTTTCAAATACACGGAACGGCGTCTCGATATGAAGACCCATGATTTCCCAATGTCCCGTCATCGTATCTTTACCAGCTGAGATTTCTTCCATACGACCATACGCACTTGGGGCATCCGATGCATCGATGCCTTGAATCGGCTTGATGTTCGAAAGTCCGAGTTTACCCATGTTCGGCATGTTCAATCCGTTATGTTCGCGTGCGATATGCCCGAGCGTGTCCGCTCCTTTGTCACCGAACTGTTCGGCATCCGGTGCTTCACCGATTCCGACCGAGTCCATGACCACTAAGAAAATACGTTTAAATTTTTTCACAAAAAAATCCTCCTTTTCGATAGTTAGGCACGAGGGTGATGCTTGCGATACACATCCTGTAATCGCGACTTGTTGACATGCGTATACACTTGTGTCGTCGCCAAATCCGCGTGACCGAGCATCTGTTGAATGGCGCGTAAATCCGCCCCATTTTCAAGCAGGTGTGTCGCAAACGAATGACGGAGCACATGCGGAGTAATCTCTTTATCGATACCCGCAAGTTTGGCACGTCGTTTGATCATCTTCCAAAATCCTTGACGACTGAGCCGTCCCCCTCTTCCGTTTAAAAAGAGCGCCTCTGTTTCTCTTCCGCCGAGCCCGTTACGAGCTTGCTGGATATAGCGCTCGACAAAGCCTTGAGCGACGGAGGAAACCGGGATGATTCGGGCGCGCTCACCTTTCCCTTCACATTGTAGATACCCCAATTCAAACTGCAAATCATCCAAATCCAGACCTAAAAGTTCACTGACTCGCATTCCCGTCCCATATAGCAGTTCAAGCATGGCACGGTCTCGAAGCGAGAGTGGGTCGGACGTCGGCACGCTGTCCAAGAGTCGCTCGACTTCCGCTTGTGACCATGTATCGGGAAGTTGTTTCTCTGCTTTTGGTGTCTCTAAATATAGAGACGGATCGGTCGTCGTTACCCCGGTCAGTTTGAGATGATGATGGAACATTCGGATTGAACTGACAGCCCGTCTCAACGACGATGAGGCTCGTCCTGCTTGTGACAGTTCTTCGATATGTTTGACGATGTGTGATCGTGTCACCTCGTTCCAATCTTCCACCTCAAGTTGGGTCAAGGTCGATGCGTATTGCGTCAAATCGCTCGCATACGCTTGTCTCGTATTTGCGGACATCCGCTTTTCAACCGTCATGTATTGAAGAAATGACTCAATATGCGAACGCATCATACCCTCCTCCTTCCTTGTTTCACCTGAATACGCTTACAGCATATCACTTATGTAAACTGTTGTGAAGATGTCTGACCTCATTTTTTATTCAATTTTTTGTGAACATAAACGTGAGGAATCTACAGCTCTATTTTCTTATTTTTCTGGCATATCCAACACAGAAGCGATATACTACGTATGACTTATTAAAATATTTTAAAAAGTAGATTGGAGTTTGATTGTGATGAAAGATCCACAACATGAATTACTGGTCGACATCCGAAAGCAAATCGTCCTCCACGACGTATCGACGGTCTCTGAGTTAAGTAAGATCACACACGTTTCATTCCCCACCGTAAAAAAAATTATCGATGACATGATTGAATATGGTGAGGTCATCGAACATGGGCAACACGCTCCTAAAGGTGGACGTCCTGCAAAAAGTTATCGTTACAATTCAACCTTCCGACATTGCCTGACCTTATATATCGAAGCGAACGAGATTCACTATCGCTTGATTGACTGTCAAAATCAGATTGCAGAGGAAGGCGTGTCTTTCGTCACGGGAACTCATTTAGAGACGTTAGGCACCCTCGTTGATGCATTCGATCAACACACCATAAAGCTTGGCGCCATCTCTGTCGGCGTCGCCGCTGCAGTAGATAGGGGTCGGATTGTTTTCGCCCCAGAATATCCGTCTCTGGCTCATTTAGATTTGAAGAATTGGTTGATGGACCGGACCGGCCTTCCGGTCGTCATTGAAAATGATATGAACGCTGCCGTCTACGGATTCTCTAAACGGGATGAGACCTCAACACATCAGTCTATCGTCTATCTCGGGCTTGGGAAAAACGGTCCCGGTGCCGGCATCTTAGTCGATGGACATGTCGTCAGGGGACAATCCGGATTCAGCGGCGAGGTTTCGTTTCTTCCGCTTTATGATCATGCATCTTTTTATGACCGAATTAAAAACAAGTCTTATGGACCGAACGTCCTGAAAGAAGAAGAGATTGATGCAATGGGACGTCTAGTCGCTACGTTCGCTGCGACACTCAACCCACATGCATTCATTTTTTCAGATGTCGATCTCGTTCTAGAAGATTTGCCTCACATTAATCGTGCATGTGAACGATATCTCCCTTCTCGTCACATTCCTGTTCTTCACATAGGGGAATGGGAAGAAGATTATTTTTCTGGACTAGCACGACTTGGTATTGAATTGATGCTCGAAACGATTCAGCGAGGTGGCGTATGACGATTTTATTATTGGCCGTGATTTATATCGCGTTTATCAGCCTTGGTCTTCCAGATGCATTGCTCGGTGTCGGGTGACCACTTATGCATCGAGAATTCTCAGCACCTGTATCGATGCTCGGATGGATTTTCATGACGATAGCCGGGGGAACGATTCTTTCAAGCCTATTAAGCGGGAAGCTGTTGGAACGTTTCGACACGAAACAAGTTACATTCGGTTCAACGTTGCTCACCGCGATCTGTCTATTTGGATTTTACATCGCGCCTTCAATCGGTTGGTTATTTGTGGTCGCCATCCCGCTCGGACTCGGAGCGGGTGCCGTCGATGCCGCACTGAACCATTACGTGGCGGAACATTATAAGGCGCACCACATGAACTGGCTACATTGTTTTTGGGGGATTGGCGCTACCGGAGGGCCACTCGTTATGGCGAGTGTATTGACGGAGAATGGATGGCGGGACGGCTATTTGATCATCGCTGCCGTTCAGTTCAGCTTAGCTCTCATATTGTGGTTATCCTTTCCACTTTGGAAACAGAAAGAGACGTCCATTTCACAACTTCAAGAAACAGCCGTAACAACACTCAATCGTAAGCTACCGACAGGAGTCTCCTATGCGTTGGTCACATTTTTACTTTACTGCGGGGTCGAAGCGTTGATTGGGTTATGGACGAGTAGTTATCTCGTTCAGCTGAAACAGTTTTCGATTGCGACAGCAGCAGCATGGGTGTCCATCTACTATGGCAGCATCACAATCGGACGATTCCTGAGCGGATTCCTCTCCTTCCGTTTCACGAACAGACAGATGATTCGGATGGGACAAATGCTCGCTCTCTTCGGTAGCATCCTTTTCTTCATCCCGACGTCCGCGACGATGCTAATCGGATTAATGTTGATCGGTTTTGGATTGGCACCGATATATCCGAGCATGCTTCACGATACGCCGAGTCGGTTCGGCTCGGCACAATCGAAGCGATTGATGGGTTTTCAAATGGCATTTGCCTACTCAGGGAGTACGTTTCTCCCCCCACTATTCGGATTGATTGTATCTATGACCTCACTCCGCTTTTTACCGGTCGTGATCATCTTGATTATGACCGGGATGCTCTTCAATACAGAACGATTGAATCAAATCCTTAGACGCACACCACAGGAGGAGAAGATATGAGAATCGAACATGTCGCGATTTGGGTGAACGACATCGAAAACATGCGCCGATTTTATGAAGTCTATTTTGGCGCAAAGTCCAATGATAAATATGAAAACAAGAAGAAACAGTTTGAATCATACTTTTTGACGTTTCCAGATTCACGTTGCCGACTCGAGATAATGCAACGGCCAAATCTCGTATCGCATCCAAAAGAAACGATTGGCTATGCACACATCGCCTTCTCGCTCGGGAGTACGCAAACGGTAGATGCATTGACGGAACGTTTTCAACTTGATGGATACACACATGTCGACGGTCCACGGATGACCGGTGACGGCTATTATGAAAGTGTCATCCTTGATCCAGAGGGTAACACTGTCGAATTGACCATTTAATCAAAAGGAGACAACACACATGATCCAGGCAATTTTACTTGATTTAGACGGCACACTCTTAAATGACGATAAAATGATCACGGAACAAACGAAGCGTACGCTACTAGCATTGCAAGCACAAGGTGTGAAAGTGGTGCTTGCGTCAGGACGTCCGAAACGAGGCATGATTTGCTATGCTGAAGAGTTAAAACTGAACGAGTTCGATGGACTGATTGTCTCCTCAAATGGGGCGTGTGTCACGGACGCTTCAACAGGCGACACGTTATTTGAACAAGCGATGCAAATCGATGATGTCCGCTCGATTTTAGAGCATTTAGAGAATTACGAGGTCATCCCAATGATTAACGATGATACGTATATGTATGTTCGAGACGTATTCGAAGGACAACTTGACGTAAATGGAAAATTGATCAACATCATCGAATATGAATCAAGAGGAGGTCAGTTCCAATTGCGAGAAGAACCGAGCCTGATCGACATCATCGACTTTCCAGTCCACAAGATTCTGGTTGCTGGTGAACCGTCATACTTACGAGAAAATGCCCCAGCCCTAGCTGCCCCATTCATAGGGCGGGTCACGAGCATGTTCACAGCGGCGATGTATTATGAATTCACCGATTTAGGCATCGATAAAGCGAAAGCGTTACGTCACGTCTTCAAGGAATTAGGGATTGACCGTGACCAGGTCATCGCTTTCGGAGATGGTCATAACGACCGTTCAATCATTGAATATGCGGGAATCGGGATTGCCATGGGAAATGCCGTCGATGCATTGATCGACATAGCGACTGAAGTCACAACATCAAACAATGATGACGGGATTTCGAAGATTCTTGAACGTTATATTACACATTGAAAAAGGACAGATGACCTGAATAGGTCGTCTGTCCTTTATACATTAACCGTTGATGACTGCTTTATGACCTTCGAGCGTGACGCCTTTTGCTTGGCATACTTTGCAGATACCATGAAACGTCAAGCGATGGTCCTTAATCAAAAATTCGTATTTGCTCTCGACTTTTTTCTCCACATCAACGAGCAAATCTTCCATAATCTCCTCGACCGAGCCGCATTCGACACAGACGAGGTGGTGGTGCGAATGATTCGCGCCTTCTGGTCGCAGGTCGAAGCGTGCGACCCCGTCACCGAAGTTGACTTTATCGACGACACCGAGTTCTGTCAACAACTCTAATGTACGATAGACCGTAGCGAGTCCAATTTCAGGTGCAATGCTCTTGACGAGCATGAATACATTCTCTGCACTCAAATGGTCCGTCTCATTCTCAAGTAAGATGCGTACTGTTGATTCACGTTGTGGTGTTAATTTATATCCTTTGGCGCTCAATTGCTGTTTAATTCGTTCAATTCGCGTTTCCATAAGGCGCCCCCTCTTTACATAGTTCACTACTCAAAGCATACCGAAGTTTTACGCAATTTTCAATTTAAAATCATTACTATGTAAGTTTACCATATAAGTTTCTAGATTAGAATTATTTCAATCTAGACAATTGCCACCATTGAATCGCCATAATCGTCTTCGCATCGGTGATGACACCTCTGTTCAGCAAATCGACCGCCTCGTCAAAAGAATATCGCTTCACGTTTAAAAATTCATCTTCATCGAGGTTCATCTCGCCGGCAGATAATCCTCTCGCGACAAACACATCGACTCGCTCACTGCAAAAACCTGGGGCTCCGTAGAAAGAGAAAATCTTCTCGAGCGACTCTGCCGTATATCCCGTCTCTTCAGCTAACTCACGTTCAGCACTCGATACCGGTTCTTCGCCTTTTTCAAGTTTGCCTGCTGGGATTTCAAGCGACATCGATTCAAACGCTTTTCGGTACTGCTCCACCATGACAATCTTGTCCGATTCATCAATGACGAGCACAGCAACCGCTCCGTTATGGTAGACAAGTTCACGTACCGATGTGTTTCCATTCGGAAGGGAAACGACATGCTTTTCCACATCGAAGATTTTTCCTTGATAGATAACTTCCCGCTCAATCGTTTTTTCTTCCATATGATTACCCCTCACTTTTCGATATACTCTGATTATGAGTCAAACCAACATTTCGAACAAGGAGGAATCTATATGAGTGAACTCGGACTCGGAACGATGACGATTTTGAAACATGGAGAGGTTGAGGCGAAGAAGATCCTAGAGACAGCCGTTCAATCTGGGATTCGCCATATCGATACAGCAGACGTCTATGCGCGACAAGCTGTCGAGCGTATCATCGGTGAAACGTTAGGTCAGGAACGAAAACAGCTCTTTTTGGCGAGTAAAGGCGGGAATGAATTGACTGAGGACGGGATGCGTTGGAATCCTGATCCGTCCTATTTAGAGGAAGCGTTACACGGATCGCTTGAGCGATTGCAGACCGAATATCTGGATTTGTATTATATTCACGGCGGTACGCTCGAGGACGACCTCGATGCAACGATTGAATGGGCGAAAACACAAAAACGTGAAGGTCTCATCCGACAAATCGGACTTTCGTCGATTCGACCGAACGTCATCAAACATTGGGCCGCTTCCGGAGCTCTCGATGTGCTTATGACGCCGTATTCGCTTCTTGATCGACGACCAGAGACGCTTGACGTTTCAATTCCTATTGTTGGTCGAGGTGTTCTTGCCAAAGGACTATTAACGGATGAATGGGAGAAGCGTCTCGGGGATAAAGGATTTGAGGCGTGGTCGAACGACAAACTCTCAAGTGAGCTCACGATGATGCCTCAGCCAATTCAAGCCTACGCGCTCGCTGCCGCGAAACGGTTCTGTGACGTCGTCTTACCGGGTACATCTTCTGTCACTCAGTTAAATGAAACGATTCGAGCGTTTGAGAGTGAAGTGGATGAAGAAGCGCTAGACCGACTACTTGCCCGTCTGCCCATCCATCCATATACAAAACACGTGACCTGAACGGTTTCAGGTCACGTGTTTTTCATTACGCGCTTTAATCTGTTCGATTGCCCAGTCTGCCCATCCGGCATAGTTTTCCATCATCCGAATCGCATACTCACTCGTCAATAAATAACCGAGCGTATCTTCATCCGATTGATGTTCTTCTTGAAACATCCGAATTTGTTGCGCAACTTGTTCGTGATGGGCTTTTGTCTCTTCAATATATCGGACCGCTTCTTCGACCGGAAGCAATTGAAGCAAACTGACTCGCAATAGGTTCTCATCTTTCATTTTTGGTTGAAACGTTGTCGGTTGACGTAGCCAGTTGATCAACTCCTCACGTCCTTGGTCCGTGATCGAGTAGATTTTCTTATCTGGCAACTCCTGTTGCGAAATATGCTCCGCTGAGACGAGGTCATCTTCTTCCATCTTTAACAGTTCCCGATAAATCTGTGTATGATGTGCGTTCCAAAAATGAATCATCTGCGCCTTGAACGTTGCGTTCAGGGCATACCCGGTCGCAGGCTGATGGGTCAATAACCCGAGCAATGCGTGACGTAACGCCATATCCATCACCTTTTCCTTATCATGCTATTTTTATAAGTGTATCACATTCTTCTGTGGATTTATGAATGCCAATCTGTTGACGACTCGTGTAAAACCCGACAAAATAGATAGAAGAAAGGAGAGTTGTCTATGCAACCGATTCATTCATCACAACAATTTGACGAAGCCACAAAAGATCATGGAATGGTGGTCTTCACTACATCATGGTGCCCAGACTGCAAACGTCTCGACATGTATGTCGACGAGCTCGTCAAGGACTATCCACAATTTAACTGGCATGTCGTCGACCGCGACGAACTCCCAGATTTATCGGATGCTCAAGAAGTTCGCGGCATCCCTTCACTTCTTTACTATAAAGACGGGGTAAAACAAGAACACCTCCACTCGGCAAACGCCAAGACGGAGATGCAAATTCGTTCATTCCTCGATACGATTCAAGCATAACCTGATTCCTGCAGACCAATCGGCTGCAGGAATTTTTTAATGATAATGACGTACATACCGTGAGTCAATGAATCGCTTCATGTAGTATGGAAGTCGTCCATGCCACGTGAGCTGTCCAAATGTCAGCATGGCACGACCTGGTGTCGTCAGTAATATATTCATCGATTGACGTCTTCGAAATGGTTGACTCGTCTCACCGAGTAACCGCTTGGCGACATAGCGTCCCGACCTGACAGCATCGACACCACCATTTAAGCAGGATGCCATATCCCCAGTTACATAAATATTTGTAAACTGATGATGACGTAAATATTCATCCGTTTCAATAAAACGGTCAGGTTTTGTCAGCCCAGATTCAGCCCACCATGCTACGGGAACAACGCCCGTCGCATCTAACAAGAGGCCCTCTGATCCATCCTCTTGAAACTGTTGCTTCACGACCATAATGCCTGATTTGACTAAAAGACGTTCGATTTGATTCTGTCTATGGAGTGGCACGTCTGGCAAAATTGTTTTCGCATAAAGCGTCACGTCTTTCGTCCTTGCACACGTGAACGCCAATTCCACGCCGGCCTTGCCCCCACCGACGATTGTCACTACTGGACTCGAATCGATGTGGTCAAGTAAAGCTTGTGACATCGGTTTGAGCGGCGTCCCAATCCCTCGGCTTTTTGCACCAGTGGCCAGCACGAGTTGGTCGTAGTGAAACAATCCCCGTTCCGTTTGTATGGTCTGTTGACGGGGATCAATTGATAGCACGCGTTCTGCGACCGGTTCAAGTTGGGGCAGTTGCACTGTTGCGGAATTCATGAGTTTGGCAATCACTTGAGGAAACGCACCGGTATACACCGTCTGGTTCCCTCCAATGAATTGAACGTCGTAATGCTCTCGAATCTCCTCTAAACGATCAAGAATTTCAAGCTGACCATGACCGAGTCCTACCAACACCAATCGTGGTTTCATCGCAAAATTCTCCGTGCTTCGATGAATCGTTGCGTGATTGTCATCACTTCAAGTACTAAAAAGATGAGGGCAATCCCGCCAACCCAGTTCGGGAAGAGAATCATCATTGTGAACAAGATGAAACACTCAGTCCGTTCAATGATTCCAGGCTGATAATAAAATGTCTTCTCTGATCGCCTTGAACTACTCGCTCCGACAGCTAAAAATAATGTCATCGCAATGACAAACGAGGCAATCAAAACGAGAAAAATCGGCATATATTCCGGGTATCGGAGTGCGAGGGCAATCACGACCGATAATTCGACGAATCGGTCGAGGACGAGGTCGAGCACCGTTCCAAACCCAGTCGTTTTGGATTTACGTGCCATCGTCCCATCCAAGACATCAAATAAGCCGGATAGCCACAATAAGATGACGGCCGTCCAGTGCATGTCATTATAAATAAAGATTCCTGTCGAAACCCCTATGATTCCGCCTAAAATTGTTACTTCATTCGGTGTGAAGTTCCATTTGAGCAGTCGATTCGCCCCTCGTTCGATGACGGGTTGGACGTAACGACTCCCATACGTATCAAGCATGGTATTCCTCCTTTCGTTTCATTCGATACATCATTCCGATTTGGAACCATTCATGCGTCGGTAACATGACCGACCTTCCATCTTCAAAATGATATTCGCCGAAACACTGACCAAACCGATAAATCTTTTTCATCAGTTGCACCGGTTCACCAATCGTTTCGGATATTTCCACCTCGGACAATGGTCGAAGTTCGCCAGCAATCATGACAAAGTCCCCAAATCCAGGTTCAGAGTCATACAATTCCTCTACCGTTCCTGTCCGTGTCACTTTGCCAGCTTCAAGCAGTGTCACTCGATCTGCCATGAGCATCGCCTCTTCTCGGTCATGGGTGACCAATACTGCCGTTAGGTTGAGCTCTTTCACTAAGTCACGGATGAAGCGTTGCAAATCAAGTTTTAGTTTCGGGTCCAGGTTTGTGAACGGTTCATCCAATAACAGAAGTTCCGGTTCTGCCGCTAAAGCCCGGGCAAGACTCACGCGTTGCTGTTCGCCACCAGATAGTTCATGTATTTCAGCATCGTAACGGTCACCGAGGCGAACGACTTGTAACCAATGTTCTGCTTGTTTACGTGAACGCTTACGTGTCGCGAGTGTGACGTTCTCTCCTACCGTCAGATGTGGAAACAACAATGCAGTCTGCGATAGCATCGTCACGCGACGTTTATGAGCAGGAATGTTGTTTAAGGAGCGATGATTCCACCACACATCTCCTCCATCAGCCGTCTCGAGACCCGCGATGATTCGGAGAATCGTCGACTTCCCTGAGCCGCTCACCCCGACGATTGCGTGAATATCGTGAAGTGCGACCTCAAAATCAACATCATCTAGTATTTGCCTTGAACCAAATTGTTTACGTAAATCTACTACATTCAAACTCATTGCAAACGTCCTTTCAACATGCGCACCATCCACCGATTCCATCCGGAAAGTAGGAAATAGATGACTACGGGAAATAAAATGAGCATCCATGTGTTCGAGAGCGCGAGACTTCTATTATTTCCCGCATAAGATTGATACAATTCTGTCGTCACCGTCGGAATCAACCCTGCACCGATCAGCTGAATGAGTGCGAATTGACTGAGTAAAATGACGGTCGAGAATAATGCGATGGTACGCATCGTTCTCGAGAAGAGCGGATAGAGAACGTAGACGATCCGTCGACTCATGGGCAATAGTCGTGCCTGTTCTAAAAGTGGACGACCGATGACCGCCATTCCGTTATAAGCGAGACGGATTGAATATGGAATCGTCACGACGAGCAAGGCAAGCATGACGCCGACATATGTCCCAATCAGTCCAACTTCCGCTAAGATGAGGTAAAGTCCGAAGAGAGTGGCAAGCATCGGAATGAACAATGGTAAAAACACGAGCCATTCTAAGACATGTTTCCATCTTGATTCTGTCCATAAGAGCCACCAGGCAAACGTCGTCGCGAGCCACACATTGATCCCGGATAAAATGATCGTCAATCCAACCGTATGAACAATGGCCTCATTATTTTCGATTCCCATTGACGGGGCGATAAAAAAGAGACTGATAAACGGGAGTAACGTAAGACATAGGATGAATCCTTGACGAATCATCGCCTCACCCCCCGTTCAATCCGTCGTCTTAAGGATGCAGTCATTAAGTAAGACACGAATACACCGAATCCGACGAGACATGTCCAAATAAGGGCGACGGCATACGGTGCGGTCGCTTCCAAATAGAGCCCCGTTGAGAGTCGTTCGTATGCGAGGACCCCGAGTAATTTTGGATAAGTCACACCGAGCAGTGCCGGAACCTCATACGCAAATGAGATAAAAGCGACTAAAATCCAGGTCGAATCGAGCAACGGCTTAATCAAGAACGGGAATTCTGCATGTTTGAATTGTGCATAGGGAGAGAGTTGGAGCGTTTTCGACGTTTCAACGTAACCCCGATTCAATTGTTCATACGTCCCGAGCATCATCAAAAAGACGAACGGTATTTCTTTCCATATGTAGGTCAAAATGACCGTCACATAATCTCGCTCGTTCGCCTCGATCCCACCAAAGCCATTCGCCCCACTGAATAATAACCAAAACAAATACGCCGCAGCGATATGAGGAACGAACATCGGGATTTTCAAGATTGTCGATGTGAATCGCCATCTTTGTTTGACGACCGTTCGTGCAAGCCATGTCCCGAATACCAGCGATAACATGGTCGACACGCTAACGACATATAGCGTCGTGACGAAACTATCTCGCCACGTTTCGTCCGTCAACAGTGCTCCCCAATCCGTCCCGGTTGCCTCTATACCCAGAAATAAGAGCGCTGTAAGCGGGAAAAGTGACACAAGTATGGTCAATGCGACACTACTTCGCAACACGTGGCCACTCCTCGCGTACGGTATCAATCACGTTCGGTCCGTAATCTGGAATCGAACGTTCGAGTAACTGTTCTGAATTTGGATACGTCACGCCGTCTCCAAGCTCTTCGAAGGCGTTTTGGTCGTTGGCATCAAGTTTTGTCAAATCGAGTGATGTCCCATCTCCCCAATATTCAGGACCTTGTTTCACGAGCTGCGCTTCAGGCGACAACAGTTCTTGAATGAGGACGAGCGCCCCATCTGGATTTGGTGCATTGAAAGGGACTGCTAAGAAGTGTGTCGAGGCAATCGAGTGATCTAATACGAGTGCGCGTGTTTCTTTCGGGAAAATTCCGTTCACCACTTCCCCTTCGGCTCGACGTTCATTGAATCCCATCGTCATCCAAACATCCCCGGATGCATAGAGTTGATCGAGTTGTTCAAGCGTCTTTGGATACGTCTGTCCCTCTTTCCATAAGTTCGGGGACCACGTTTTTAAATCGTCCCAGAACGAATCTTCAATGGTCACATTTTGGTTCAACTCGTCACCATATCGTTCATATAAAAGATGGCGGACGAAAGCATTCCCCGTGAAATCTGTGACTTCAGGATACGTGAAACGACCTGGATTGTCTTCGGTCCAGCGACGTAATTCCTCAAACGATTTTGGAGGATTGTCTACTTTCGCTGCATCGTAATGTAAGATGAACTGTACATTCCCCCACGCGAGCTCCAAATCCTCTGTCGGGGTGCCGGCATCTGATTGTTGTGCCGTTTCGTTTAACAACGTGGCATTCGGGACACGTTCCATCAGTCCATTCCGAAGGAGTCCAGCTTCTTTCGCATTTCGGAAATTATCGCCATTGATCCAGACGACGTCGATTGTTCCGACTTGTCTGTCCGCTTTTTTATCGAGTGATAATTGTCGAATGAATTCGGCCGTATCCATTGCGACACGATTTAATTCGACATCGTAAGATTCCTCAAGCCGGGGTGCCACGTAGTCATCAATATAGCTGTTGATTCCCTCGTCCCCACCCCACATATATAGGTTGACGGTCGACCCTTCCGCTGACTCAGCCGCAGCTTCAAATGAGTCCGAAAACTCAACCACCTGTTCATTCCCACATGCTGCCACGAAAGTGAGCATGAACGTGGCGAACAATACTCTCCATTTCTTCATCGTTCTCCCCCTTTTACTTTTTCTCAAATCCCCGTTTTGCGAGCATTTCGAACATGGTTGGGCAGATTGCGTACACATTCGCCCCTACATTCATCCACCACGGGGCATTGATTTCGCGTTTGCGTGTAAAACTTCCTTTGACAATCGCATCGGCCAATCGTTTCGGATCGAGCATGATTCCTTTAACACTTTGCGCATATGTACCACTTTTGTCAGCCCGATCAAAAAACGGCGTGGCAATCGGTCCCGGATTGACCGTCATGACGTGAATGCCATGAGGCTTCAACTCGAGTCGGAGCGCGTTCGAGAACTGTAAAAGCGCCGCCTTCGACCCAGCATAAACGGCCGATTTCGGTGTTGGCACTTTCGCTGCTTGCGAACAGATGTTGACGATGACGCCATCATGCTCCATTACGCGAGCAACATCTCGCGATAACAGCATCGGCGCGATGGCATTCACACGCATCGTCTCTTCCATCACATCGGTCGACTGATCAATCACAAAATCAAATTCGGCCATTCCTGCATTATTGACCCAAACGTCAAACTTCCCAAATTGCTTGATCACATCATCGACAAGAGCATCCGCCTTCGTGACGTCTGCGCGCATCCATTCACCTTCACACGTGGACGCAATGGTTTTCAAACGTTCTTCATGTCTTCCAATGAGGATCACGCTACATCCTTTTTCATAAAAAGAATGCGCCAATGCGGCACCGAGCCCGCTTGACGCACCAGTAATGACTACCCGTTTCACGACATCACTTCTTTCTTTGTATAAATCCATTTATGGTCATTACGAACCCTTTCGATGTCACCACGTTCTTCGAGTAAACTGAGCCGTGCGAACACCTCACTGAAGACGAGTGGCATTCCACGTTTCATCTTTCTTCCATATAACTTCATCGACCAATCGAAGACACTGAGCCCGTCTTCCCATTCGGCAAGCAATTGTTCACTGCGCTCATACCGTTGGCGGATCCGGCTCTCAATTAGTTCCTCCGGATGATGAATCGGTTCACCATGGCCACTGACGACGAGCTTCAAATCGATCCCACGTAATTTTTTTAGCGAATCGATATAGAGGATGACCGGTGAAGCGAAGCCTTCGTCATCGTACGGCTGTTCAATGAGTGGGTTCGGTTCGACTTTGTCGATGAGATGGTCTCCGGCAATCAAGACTCCACCGGGTCCAATCAAGCCGAGTTGGTCACTCGCATGTCCAGGTAAATGAATCGTTTGCCACGCCCCGTCCGGTGTCAACGATTGCCCGTCATCAAACGTCATCGTGACAGTCGTCGGCCCAATCCAGCGTAATGCTTCCCGATAGTCCGGTAATTTTTCAACGAGATGCGCCGGTGCCCCGAACGAGACGGCCAGTTCATGTAAGAAGTGGTTGCCCCGCTTCAAGAAGTTTGGAGTTTGTTCTAAGTATCGAACGAGCTTCTCGTGCCCATACACCGGAATCGAGGCATCACGAAGTCGCCACGCCTGCCCCGCATGGTCAGCGTGATGATGCGTCAAAAATAAAAAGTCGATATCCGCCAATGAGAGTTCAAGCTCTTCAAGTTGCCGATTCAACGAGGTCCACGCCTCTTCCGTATCTGGTCCACAGTCGACCATGAAAAAGCGATTCATATGTTCAACGATATATACGTTCACGTTCCCCACTTCGAACGGTGTCGGGATATCGAGTCTTGCCAGTTGGCTAGAAATCCAGTCCGCCACGTCATCACCACCCCTTCTTCCTGTCTTTCTCCATTATACCTGTCTGAAAGACGCGTTTTCAATCAAACAAAAAAGAGGGGGATATCTCCCCCTCACGAATGGTGAATATTATAAGTTGATAACCGTCACTTTGTCGCGCGTCATTGTCTCGAGGCTACGCCCGATTCCTTGAACGCCGAGTCCCGACTGTTTGACACCGATGAACGGGAAGTGGTCTGGACCGCGTTCCGTGCGTCCGTTCACTTGGACCGTACCGACTTCTAACTTGTCCGCGACCGTGAAGGCGCTATTTACATTCTGTGTGAAGACACTTGCCTGGAGACCGAATTCCGATTCGTTCGTGAGTGTAATCATCTCGTCGAGTGATTTCACGCGGATAATCGGAAGGACTGGACCGAACGGTTCTTCCCATGCGACACGCATCTCTGTCGTCACGTGATCGAGTAACGTCGGATGTAGCAAGTTTCCTTCACGCTTATTGCCGTAAACGACCGTTGCCTTTTTGTTGACAGCATCGTCAATCAGACCTTGTACATAATCTGCCGTTTTTCCATCAACTAAAGGCACGATGAAGCTGTTCTCTTCAGGTGAACCGACTGAAAGTTTTTCAACACGTTCTTTTAACATACCGACGAGTTCATCCGCTTGATCTTCAAGGACGAAGACGCGTTTGATTGCCGTACAGCGTTGACCTGAATAGGAGTATGCCCCACTGATGATTTGATCAGCAGCTAACGTCATGTCTGCATCCTCTAATACGAGGGCAGGGTCTTTCCCACCGAGTTCGAGCACGACCGGTACCATCGACGCTTGTTGTGACAAGTGTTGACCCGTACCCGTTCCACCTGTGAACGTGATCATGTCGATTCCTGGGTGTGATGTCAAATAGTCACCGATGACCGAACCGCGACCTGTCACAAGGTTCAACAGACCTTTCGGTAGACCTGCATCATGAAGGGCTTCGACCATCTTGATGCCACTAATTGCACCTTGTGTCGCCGGTTTGAAGACGACCGCATTCCCGGTGACGAGAGCTGGCGCAATTTTCGCCGCTGCCAAGTTGACCGGATAATTGAACGGTGAAATCGCGAGGACGACACCGAGCGCTTCTTTTTTGATGATGGCCATCTTGTTTTTCGAACCACCAGGGAACGAATCACCTTGCATGAATCCACCATTGAAACGAATGCCTTCTTCTGCCGTGTAACGAATGATTTCTGCCGTACGGACGACTTCTTTCTTCGCGTCGTTCAAGTTTTTCCCGACTTCCTGCATGATGATTTGACCAATCTCATCTACACGTTCTTCGAGTTTTTCTGCCCATGCATACAACAGTTCAGCGCGCTTGTTGACCGGAAGCGCCGCCCATTCTTGTTGTGCACGTTTTGCGCCATGAATCGCTTCATCGACTTCGTCACGTGACATCGCTTGTACGCGACCTACGACTTCGTCTTTATATGGTGAAACGAGTTCAATCGTTTCGTTACTTGAAGATTCCTGCCATTGACCATTCAATAAATATGGATATGTGTTCATACTCATCATCTCTATCTGCCTCCTGAGTAAGCTGTAATATCTCGTTGCCAACCCCATTGTATGCAGATTTTTTTGCATTGGACAACTATAACGATTCGGTTTATGAGATGTAAACGGTTACTATGAAACTTTTTGTGAATTCTCATCAGACATACAGGTTTTTTTACTGTAGATTTGTCGATTGAAACCGATAGTAAAGAAGAGAGTATGTGAAACAGGAGGGACTTCCATTGAGCACTGATCATAATATTTTACTTGAAGCTGGAACAAACGAGCTTGAAATCGTGATTTTCCAAGCCGGACCGTTTCTATTTGGTATCAACGTCATGAAAGTACGCGAAATTATCACGATGCTTCCATTGACACCACTTCCGGGTACACCAGAAGCCATTATGGGGCTAATTGAGTTGCGTGGAGAGGTCATGACCGTCATCGATCTTCCGATGGTCATCAGTCACCCACGTGAAGTCGGTAGTGACGACCGCTTGATTGTCTGTGAGTTTAACGGTGAGAAATCGGTTCTTCGTGTCGACCAGGTGACCGAAATTAAACGTATCTCGTGGGAACAAATCGATACACCTTCTGATCTCGCACGTGGCGTACAAGGTATTACGAACGGTGTCGTCAAAACGGGTGATCAGATGATCATTTTGCTCGACTACGAGCGAATCGCGCTCGAGTTGTCACGTAAGGATATCATGGCACGTGAATCCGTGAAGCGCCTCGGTGCTCGCGAACGTTCGAACAAAAATATTTGGCTCGCCGAAGATTCAGAGATGCTACGCACACTGATTCTTGACACATTAGATGATGCCGGCTACTTCAACACGACAGTCTTCAACAATGGGAAAGAGGCACTCGATGCGTTTGAGAAAGACGGTGCCGAATGTGATTTACTCATCACCGATATTGAGATGCCACAGATGGATGGACTTCACTTGACGAAACGTCTACGTGAAATGGATCGTTATGCCAACCTTCCAATTATCATCTTCTCGTCTCTAATCTCAGACGATTTGAAACATAAAGGAGAGGCCGTCGGTGCGAACGCCCAAATCACGAAACCTGAAATCGGGATCCTCATTGCGACACTCGATGAATTTGTAGGTTAAAAAAAGTTTGCGACTTTTCCGTCGCAAACTTTTTTATGTGAACTGTTCGAAATGAGTGTTCCATTCGGTTAAAAAGCGCTTACTATGAGACTCGATCATTGCCAATGTTTCGTACGCACCATCTAAATGTGCATTTTCTCCCGCCACTTCAAGGTCATGGAAAAGAAGGGCTGTCTGATTGAGTCCAACTGAATAAGATGCCCCTTTCAATAAATGACCAATCTGCTCGACTTTAGCATAATCGTTCGACTCGACTGCAGCCTCTAGCTCAGGGTATTTCGCCTCAAATTGTTGAATGTATGTGGTTGCAATTTTATTTAAAAAATCCATGTTTCCATTTGCGATTTGGTGGAGCTCCGCTAACTTTTCTTCACTGAACAGAGCGTCTTCGGGCATTCTTGTCAATGTAACCCCTCCTCTATAAACGATCATCGAATCGTTCCCCTACACTGTAACACGTTTTCGAGAGAAAACAAAAAAACTCCTGCTTTGGATTGCACTCTTCATTTTGGCTACCTATAATAAGATTGAGTTAAGGTAGGAGGAAGATGCATGCTGACGATTTACCGTACTGACGCATCAGGCCATGTGGATGAAATCGAAGACTTTGATAAAGGAAGCTGGATTCAACTCGTGAATCCGACAAAAGATGAGGCCGATCAAGTCATCGAGGCGTCCGGCATTCCAGAAGACTTTGTATACGATCCACTTGATATTGAAGAAAAACCACGTTTTGAAAAAGATGATGAAGGGCTACTCATGATCATCGACGTCCCTTATGTGGAAGAAGACGATACCGGTCGCGCCTATAATACCATCCCACTCGGTATCATCGTGACCGGACGACATTTCATCACCGTCTGCTCGCGAGAACTCGACGTGTTGAATTTGTTCGCAAATGGAAAGGCAAGACTGTTCCGGACGAACTACAGAAGCCGTTTTGTCTTTCAGATTTTACATCGGGTGAGTATGACGTATTTGCGCTTCTTGCGTCAAATCGACCGCAGAATGGACGAACTTGAGCAAGAGTTGCAACGCTCGATGCGAAACCAAGAAATTTTTCAATTGATGAATCTTCAAAAATCGCTTGTCTACTTCATGACCTCGTTAAAAGCGAACGATAGTGTTTTAGACCGAATCGTTAAGACGCCGAGTTTGGAGAAACATGAAGAGGACGAGGAACTGCTAGAGGACGTCTTTGTCGAACACCGTCAAGCGATGGAAATGGCATCGATTTACAACGACATCATCAGCATCAAGATGGAAGCGTTTGGATCGATCATCTCGAACAACGTCAACTTCGTCATGAAATTTTTGGCGTCGATTACCATCGTCCTTAGTATTCCAACGATGATATCCGGAATATTCGGAATGAACGTCCAAGTCCCTTGGGAAGGGCAATCGTTCGGATTCATTATGGCGATTGCGATGATGATTGGATTTTCCGGTCTCGCTTTTTATATTCTGTGGCGAAAACGATATTTCTAACGAGCAAGAGCCTGACGCTATATGCGCCAGGCTCTCTTCATGTAATTTTAACCGTGACGAGACATAGGTCGTCTTCGATCTCAATCTTCGGCACGAGTTGTTCTGCAATGTGTCGACTGAAGTCGAGACCATGTGTGGCAACGTCTTTCTCAAGCCATCGGATGCCGTCATCGATATCTTTGCTATAGCATTCCATGAGTCCGTCCGTATACATATGAAGCGTCATATTAGGCGTGATATCAATCTCTTTTGACTCATAGTTCGGTTCCTCGAACATGCCGACCGGTACCCCAGTCGTCTCGAGTCGGCAATTGCCTTCTTCTGACGTCACAATGACGGGCGGATGACCTGCATTCACATATTCGATTCGACGTCTCGTCGTATCGATGTAACAGTAGACTGCTGTAAAGTAGCTATGCATATCATCACCCGAAAACAAGAACGTCATTTGACGGTTCAATTCCGTCATCACATCGACCGGATATTGTACGTTACCGACAAGACCCGGAAGAATTGAACGAATTCCCATCGTGATGAGCGCCGATGAGACCCCATGTCCCATGACGTCAAAGATAATGACCCCGTATCGGTCTGGTGCGACTTGGAACCACGCATACATGTCTCCTGCTAATTTTTTGGATGGTAAGTATAAAGCGCGTACATCAATTTCCTCATTACTGATCGGTGGCGTGAGCGCGCTCTGTTGAATCTTTTGAGCAAGATCCAAATCATATTGAAGACGAGCCTCATAAATTTTTCGTTCGTCGACTGCAGCCTTATAACGTAGTGCAGATCGAATTCGCGCCAGGAGTTCCGTCACTTTAATCGGTTTTGTCGTATAGTCTGACGCCCCTGCATCGAGTCCTTCCGCAATCTGCTTTTCATCTGTACGACCCGAAACCATGATGATTGGCATCTCCTCGTAATCTGCCATCTGACGAATTCGATTGCATGTCTCGATCCCGGAAATCCCAGGCATCTCGACATCCAGTAGGACGAGATCATAAAGCGATGCGGCTTGTGGTGCCATCAATAAGTCGAGCGCTTCTTCCCCGCTCGAGACCGATATCGTCTTATAGTCGTGCTGGTGAAGCAGTTGCTCAAGTACAAGCGTATTGACCGGTTCATCGTCCACAATTAAAATCGCCATGACTATCCCTTCCTTCTCTGCATAATGTTCTATAATGTATTGTACCATATCTTTTCAGTGGCACTATGAATAACCGTCTGTTCATTCCAGTTGAAGAGGCGACTCACTATTTGGCATACTGAAGAGAGAAAGTGAGGGATTTCTATGGCCTGGATATTTGCCTTCTGCGGCTTAATTATTTTACTCGTCCTGATTGCGTCCATCGTCGTCATCCAAAAAGGGTACGCTTATAAAGATAATAAAGACGACATCGTCCTCGATTATGACGAAATCAATCGTCGCATCGAAAACGATCAAAAACAGGAAAAGACTGACAAGACAGAAGGGCCGCTCTAATGCGCGACCCTTTTTTATTTGAATTCAAATCGGAGTGTACCTTTTTCAAGATATAAAGAAGCATTGAACGTCTTCTCACCTTTTTTGAATGTATGAACGTTTGATTGTCCTCCATTGATCATTTGCTTGAGTTCGTCTTTGACGAGTCCGACACCGAGCACCTGCTTGGAGACGGTGAAGCGACATCCTTCACGATAGCCGCTACAGCCGATAAACTTCGGATGTTCGACGAGACCCTTTCCACAATTCGGACAGACACCAAATGATGCCTTCGGTCGAGCGGATCCTTTCTTTCCATAACGCTTCGCCTCAATCGTGTAGCCTTCTGGATTCGCTGCCTCGACCCGCGATTTTGCTTCCTCGACTAGATGAATCGACATTTTTTTCGCCTGTTCAATAAATTCAGCGGCAGAAGCAGATGCTTGTCCGATTTCATGGAGTCGCTTCTCCCATTTCGCCGTCATGACGGGCGAAGCTAAAATGCTGTCTCCGAGCACATCGATTAAGAGACGACCTTTATCGGTCGGAACGAGTTCCTTTTTCTGCAGCTGTACGTATCCGCGCTTTTTCAATCCATCAATGATGTTGGCACGAGTCGCCTCGGTTCCGAGGCCCTCCACCTCTTTCATGATGTGAATCAATTCTTCGTCGTCGAGCTGTTTCCCGGCGACTTTCATCGCCATAATGAGCGACCCTTCCGTGTACCGTTTCGGCGGTTCCGTCTGTTTAGATAACACTTCGACTTTCTTCTCTTTTAATTCTTCACCGACCGTCAAGGCAGGAAGTTCGACGTCTTTTGATTTCATCTCAACGACTTCTCGATAACCGGGACTCACAACGACGGTTCCTTTTGCCCGATACAGGTCGTTTCCGTCAATCAAGTCAACTGTCGTCTTCTCGAGCTTCGCTGCAGGTGCAAATGCCGCTAGAAAACGTCGGTTGATCAAATCGTATAGCTTTGCCTCATCTCCGCCGAGTCGAGTGACGTCACCACACGCCTCCGTCGGAATGATCGCATAGTGGTCACTGACTTTCTTGGCATTGACATAGCGTCGATTTTTCGACGGGTCCTCGGTTAGAACGTCGCGTAGACCCGCATATGCGGATGACTTTAGTAATCTCGCCTTCGTTTGAGGAAACAGCGTCGCCTCATCTGGAGTGACAAAGCCAGAATCCGTCCGCGGGTAGCTGATCCACCCTTTCGTATATAGCTTTTGCGCGATATCGAGTGTTTTTTTCGCCCCGAAACCGAATCGTTTCCCCGCTTCTGCCTGAAGCCCAGACAAACTGAACCAAAATGGAGGTTGCTCAATTTTTTCTTCTTTGTCAATCATCTTGACCGTGACGGTACCGGAAGCTCGTTTCACAATCGCGTCTGCTTCCTCTCGAGTTTTGAGCTTTGTCGTCTTTCCAAATGTATACTTCGCTTTAAATGTGCCTCGGCCTTTTGCAAGTGTCGCCTCGACTTCAAAGTACGGTTCTGGTACGAACTGTTTGATTTCTCGTTCGCGATTGACAATCAAGGCAAGTGTCGGAGTTTGCACACGACCAAGAGAGAACACATCCTCAATTCCAATCGTCTTCAACAAGGTCGTGTATGCGCGAGAAGCGTTCATTCCGACGAGCCAGTCGGCACAGGCGCGACTCATGGCCTCATGATAATATGGGACCGTTTGCTCACCCGGTAACAGTTGCGAGAACCCACGGTCGACCGCTTGTTCCGTCAAACTCGAAATCCATAATCGCGCTAACGGTTTTTTATTTCCGGCTAGTCTTAGAATCAGGCGAACAATCGCCTCCCCTTCCCGCTCGGCATCTGAAGCAATGATGACATCGGTAATCGAGCGGTCATGGAGCCATTTTTTAATGGCATAGAACGGTTTCGATTTCCCTTTTGAAATACGATAATCAAATCGCTCCGGGACGATTGGAAGTGCCTCGTACTTCCATGACTTCCATTCCGGACGATAGTGCGACGGTTCTTGAAGTTCACAAAGGTGACCGACCGCCCAAACGACAATCGCCCCTTCAGGAAAACGGGAACATGGTGAGATTTCAATCTCGTCTTTTCGCTTTTTAGATGGATAGGGAGCAGCCAGTTTTTGAGCTTGTGATGGCTTTTCCGCAATGATTAGTCTCATAAAAACTCCTTACTTTGCCTCCTACATAATGGCAAGACGTACATGATTAGCTAGCTTCTACTATGTATTTTACTATATCAAGTCGAAGATGGACACATCGAGAGGGGAGCATTTGTTTGCTATTTCTGAATCTTGTCTTGCCTCGTGACTGTTTTCCGATATGATTAACAGAGAAGTACAACTGTGAAGGAGTGTCGCTATGTCTTATCTCATCTTGTTCGCTGCTGTTTTTTTCTTATCAACGAGCGTCCTATTCGTCAAATGGACGTCGGCACCTGCCGAGACGGCCGCATTTTACCGCATGCTATTCACGTGTCTGATGTTGTTGCCGTTCGTCGACTTCAAAGCACTCATCACAACGCGTCTCATGACGCGCTATGCCTTACTCCTTAGCGGGACGCTTCTCGCGTTTCACTTTTGGCTTTGGTTTTTATCACTCGATTATACAACGGTCGCTAGTTCCACACTTTTTGTCACATCCAGTCCGATTTTTGTGTTGATTGGGAATGCAGTGATCTTTAAGAAGAGTCCTACCCGTAAAGGATTAGCCTTCGCGCTCATCGCCGTCATCGGTGGGATGCTTGTCGCAGCCGGAGATATTCAGCTTGGACGAGAAGCGTTATTCGGTGATGTACTCGCCTTGGTCGCCGCTCTCCTCATCGCCGGGTATTGGCTCGTCGGACAACACGTTCGAACATCGATGAATACAAACACCTATTCGTTTAGTGTCTATTTTGTCGCGACAATCGTTCTCTGTTTCATGTTACTCGTCCGCGGCACTACATTCACTGCTTTCGAATCAATCAACTGGTGGTATTTCCTCGCCCTCGCCTTCTTCCCGACGATTCTCGGGCACAATCTGTTCAATTTTGCGCTCGCTCGGGTCAGTGCGACCGTCGTCAGCATCACGATTCTCGGTGAAGCGCTGTGGGGAATGCTATTCGGTTACGCCTTTTTCGGAGAGCGACTTGGACCGTTCCAATGGGTCGGGGCCATTGTCCTTCTCGGCGGGATTTACTTGTTCCTAAAAGAAGACGCCCGCTCGACACGAGCGGACGTTTGATTATAAGTTTGTCGCTTTCGGATCAACCTGATGTTCTTCCGTGTCCTCCTCTGAGGGACGGAACAACAGCTTACGGTCCCAAAACGCCAAAGCGATCGCCGTCAAAAACGTCATCGCATCCGCAATCGGGAATGCGAGCCAGACGCCGAACACCCCAAGAAACGATGGTAGGATAAAGACGAGCGGAATCGTATAGAGCGTCTGACGGGAAAGCGATAGGAACATGGCGACTCGCGCCTTTCCGAGCGACTGATAGATTCCGTTGACGAGCATCTGCACGCTCGGTAAGAAGGAGACCGCGAACAGGATGTGAATCGCCGTCACTCCCCCGGCAATAAGTGCCTCATCCGTCGAGAACCATCCCATAAGCGTGTGCGGGAATAGTTGCAACACGAGCCAGATGACCACAGCAATCGCGATTCCGGCACGCATCGCTGTCCAGATAGTCTCACGCATACGGTCGAACCGTTCTGCCCCATAGTTATATCCGACAATCGGTTGCATCCCTTGGACGATGCCCATGATTGGCATGCCGACGAGCGCCATGAACTTATTGATAATAGCGAAAATGGCTAACTCTTCCGTTCCTCCGTATGTCCCAAGCATCACGTTGACGCCGACGAATAAAATCGATTGAGACACCATCATGATGAACGATGATGAACCGATTGCCATAATCTCTTTGATTTCATCAAATCGAATCCGGAACTGTCGCCATTTGAAGCGCAGTTCCGTTTTTGGTTTTCGGGCGAAGAAGAAACGAAGCATCAATATCGAACCGATGACTTGGGCAAGTGCCGTCGACGTAGCAGCCCCGTACATCCCCCAATCAAATGTGAAAATGAAGAGTGGGGTTGTCACGAGATTGACGAGGACGGTCGTCAGCATGACCTTCATTTGATAGGGTGCCTGACCTTCAGCACGAACCATCGCGCTCGAAGCAAGCGTGAACATGAAGAATGGTGAACTGATCAACACAACCGATAAGTATTGTCGACTGAGCTCCATAATCTCCGACGTGGCACCAAAAACCTTCAAAATCTCATCTAGCATAAAGAAGGCAGAACTGACTGCAAGAGCTGCAAACAGACCGACGAGTACGAGTACATTTAAAAACGTAACAGCCGCGCCGGCATCATCTCCTCGTCCGAGCTTTCTCGAGCTGATCGACGCCCCGCCTAGTCCGACTGCGCTAGACACAGCCATTAATATCATTTGAATCGGGAACGCGATCCCGATGGCAGCGACAGCTGACGCACCAATACCACGGGCGACAAAAATCGTATCAATAATATTGTAGAGCGCCGTCACGAGCATCCCAATCATCGCGGGTAGCGATAACTTGAAGAGGAGTCTGCCGATGGGCTCAGTCCGCAATTGCTCCGTATTTTGGTTCATTCTTCCATCCCTCCGTCTCTATCTCTTAGGGTAGCAGGATTGAACGGATCGGGCGACTATGTTGGCTCGGTCGATGTGTCAAATGAGAGTACGTGCCGGAACACCTTTTCGCTTGCGCATAATGTAATCAGTTGCGACCGGTTGATCTACTTTTACTCGAATCGTCATCATCGCTTGGTTGGCGGATTCAATCGGCTGACCGTCGACATCCTCAATTGTCTCGATGACTTGTGAAAAACGAACAAATCCGGGTCCGAAAAATTCTACTTCTTCCCCGATTGAGAAGTGATTACGTTGCTCGAGCGTTGCCATACCCGTCACAGGGTCGTATGCGATGACACGAGCGGCAAACGCAAATTGCGGAATCGAACGCGGTTTCCCGAACAATTGCTCTTTTTCGGTCGGAATTCCATAATAGAATCCACTTGCAAGTTCACGTTGGGCCGCCTTCCAAATCTCTTCTTCCCAAGCCGGATCGAACACAAAGTTCTCAGGATCTTCACAGTATGCGTCAATCACTTGACGATAGACGTTACATACCGTCGCGACGTAATGAATCGATTTCATTCTCCCTTCAACTTTCAAACTGTCGACTCCAGCCTCCACCAAGTCAGGAATATGACGGACCATCGACAAATCAACGGAACTCATCGAGAACGGCTCTTCATCTCGTGCCTCCATGTCTTTCGTCAACAATTCGCCTTCTTCAAAAAATCCATATTTCCAACGGCATGACTGGGCACATCCTCCACGGTTGGCATCCCGCAATGTCATATGGTTCGAGAGCGTACATCTTCCTGAATAGGAGATACACATCGCCCCATGGACGAACGTCTCAATCTCGACGTCGACTTCCTGTTTCATTTTGACGATTTCATCCATCGAAACTTCCCGAGCCAACACAACTCGTTCGAGTCCCTCTTCTTTCCAAAAACGAAGCGTCTCATAATTCGTGGCAGAAGCCTGCGTCGATAGGTGGACCGGCAATCCTTCCGCTTCAGATAGACATGTCTCAATCATCGCTGGATCCGAGACGATGACCGCATCAATCCCGATGTCTCGAAGCGTTCGGAAAAAGTCACCCGCTCCTTCGATATCTCCTTCATGCGTCACCATGTTGGCAGCGACATATACTTTCGCACCGCGACCGTGGGCAAACGCCACACCTTCTCGCATTTCGTCATAGCTAAAGTTACCGGCACGTGAACGCAAACCAAACTGCTGACCACCGATATAGACCGCATCGGCCCCGTAATGAATCGCCATCTTCAATTTTTCTAAATTCCCTGCTGGCGCTAATAATTCTGGACGTCGTTTCATCTTGATCCCTCACTTAATCTCTTCTGGCTTGCGTAACAATAATCCCGTTCCGAGACGGAATCCTTCTGGTTGCAGGTCGTTGAGACGGGCTTCCATCTCAACACGGTCAAATCTACCGTTCAAGAGGTTCGCACGGGCGAACGTAAACAATTTAACGATTTCGACAAACTGGTCGCCGGCATGCCATCCATCGAGTTTCCACGTATGAAGTCCGTGTTTGACTAACGTCGGCAGCTGGCCCATGAGCGTCAAATCTTCAGAGAAAATATGCGTCCCGTTCTCGTCTTCATAAATCGGGTACCGGCTCGATGCATCAGCTGGTTCACTCATATAAAACTCCCGCTGTTTCGCCTCTTCAGAAGGACGACCGAGTTCATTGAAGTAGTTCGTTACGAGTGGTCGTTTCGAATGATGGATACATGTCGGTCCGTACACTTGTACTTCGACAGGCAGCCCGATTTGTTGTTGGATGAGAGCAAGTTCCTCGAGCGTCACTTCACGTGCGACAACTGCCCCGATTGCTTCCCGCTTCCCCCAAAACTGAATCTGTTTAGCAGACGTGACAAGTGTCTGGGCATCATACCAATACGGAATCTTCGCTTGCCGGATCAAACGAATGGCACCTGGATCCCCGGCGGTCACGTCGTCGACGCCAATCGCTTTTAATGTCTGTACATATCCGGATAATTCTTCGATGTGGTCATTGTGCATCAGGTTGTTGACGGCCACAGTCACATCTTTTCCATGTCGATGGGCAAGTTGTGTGACTTCCCTCACAGCATCAATCGTCCAATCTCCTTTTTGTCGCAAACCGAACCTAGAATTCCCGATATACAGGCGGTCTGCACCGGCTTTGATTAACGCTTCTGCCTGATCGACGCTTTGCGCCGTAGTGACGAGCTGAATCATCATGTCTGTTCTTCTCCCTACTTTGTGAGTCTAATCACATTTTCTTGCTATACTTTAGCATAGGATTCAATGTGCGAACGGAGCAGGATTTTAACAACTCGTGAAGAATTCAGTAACAATGTATGACTTTTCATTAAAGGAGTGGATCATGTTGTCAAAGACAGCTTTAATCACCGGTGCCTCGATGGGAATCGGTTTAGACTTAGCGGTACTCGCTGCTCGTGATGGGTATGACTGTATTTTAGTATCTCGGAACGAACCGCGACTCTACGAGCTGAAAAAAGTGCTCGAGACCAGATACCGCATCAACGTCCATGTCTTCGCTATCGATTTAGCCAAACACGATGCCGCAACCCGATTGACGAAGTTGATTGCTGAAGCAGGACTGACGGTTGACTTTTTAATCAATAATGCCGGATTCGGTACGTCCGGCGCGTTTGCCGACCTCGACGCCGAGACGGAGGCGGACGAAGTGCGATTGAACGTCAATACGTTGACCGAGCTGACGAAGGCCTATTTGCCTGACATGCTTGAGCGTGACCATGGTTATGTCTTAAACGTCGCCTCCGTCGCCGCATTCCAACCCGGTCCATATATGGCCGTCTATTATGCGACAAAGGCGTATGTACTGTCTCTTACGGAGGCGTTGCATGCCGAAGTGAAAGGGAGTGGTGTACATGTTAGCGTATTGTGCCCAGGACCGACCGATACGAACTTCTTCAACCGTGCGGGTAGCGAATTATCTTTCTCAAAAATGCCATCTCATCTCGTCGCCTTCTTCGGTTATAAAGGGGTCATGAACAATAAACGCGTGATTATCCCTGGTCTTTCCAATCAATTGATGGTAGGGGTCGCCAAATTGATGCCTCGAGCGCTCAGTCTTGAAGTGCTTCGGCGCGTTCAAAAACCCTCAGACGGTACGAGTGCTGAATCAACCACATGAAAAAGGAGCGCCCTCAGGGTCGCTCCTTTTATGGTTCAGAATGTAAGCGAGATACGTTCACAAGCCGATATAAAAATACACCTGCCGGAATCATCGTCATGAGTGCTGTAGCGATTACGGCTCCCCACGCGATCACGGCATCGAGCGTCAACCCTCCCGACGTGAGTTGGTCCATGATACTCAATTGTTCTACTGAAAGAACGATCATGAGTGCTGGCCATACGCTCGCCGCGAGGATGCTCAGCATCGCGAAACGGGCTCTCGTGTAACGTTTTGCCAATAGAATCAGGTTTAGCACGATAAACAATAATCCTACGAGTAGAAACATACCGACTTCTGTGAGATTGATATATGCACCCATCCGTCGTTCACCTCACTCAATATGATTTGACTATTGTATATTTACCCGAGTTGACGAAGGAATATGCGCTCGAACAAGGGACGAATCATGATTAAAAAGACGACATTTGAGATACCGTGGGCAAGGTCAAATGGGAAGCTGAGTAAAAATAACTTCACGACATCCGTACCAATCACCTCAATGAACGCCAAGTTTGTCATCCATCCATATAAAAAGCCCGATATCAGTCCGAAAAGTGACAAGAGGACCGTCGATTTTAATAAAATCGGCCGAAAAAGACGTACGAGTACTACGACGAGTAGCCACCCTAAAAATTGATAGAAAACGAACGGACCTATTCCGAGCAACAGTCCTGATAAAATCGGCACAAAGAGGGCGAGAACGGCTGCCCCGTTCAAGCTGACTAGTAAAGCCGTCAACATTAAGATGGCCGTCGTCGGTTGAACATTCGGAATCGTCATGAAGAGCCACCGCCCCATGACGGCAAGTGCTAACAATTGAACGAACGGTTGGATGGGTGCAGTCGATTTTTCAAACCGGTACAAGACGAACATAGCAGTCAAGAAAGCTAAGACGTATGTGACCATAGCGTACTCCGTTCTTGAAAGAGTGAACGTTCTCCGTGAAAGACGACTTGACCGCTCGCTAGATAAATCACATCCGTCGCAACCTGTATGAGTTCCATGTCATGTGTTGCACAGACGACACGGGCCGACTTTGCCTTTTGTTGAAGCGCTTCAAGGAATGCATCCCGCTCACCTCTCGTCAAATCTACAGTCGGTTCGTCGAGTAGAAGGACACTTGACGGATCGTGGAGGACGGATTGAAGTTGGGCGACCCGTCGCTTCTCTTCTTGTGGGAACGGGCCAACATCAGGGTTAGCCGGAAGATAGACTGCCCGCTCCCCTCTCTTCACTCGCCCCTGAAGCGGACGCCTACTTTTGGCGAATAGTTCGAGTAAGGTTGACTTTCCACTCCCGTTCGTCCCAACGCAAACCGTGAGGCCGGGTTCTTTCATCTGAACCGTCACGTGGTCAATCGCATACGTCGCTTGCAGAGGATGTCGATAGGATACGTCGGTTGCATCGATGGAAGGAGTCGTCTTTGATTCGATGAATGTGAATGTCACTTCGCCCGAAGGTTCTTTCGCTCGCTCGGTATAACCGATTCGCACCCCGATTCCAGCTATTCGACGGAGCAACATCTCCAAGTGCTCTCTTCGAAATTGATCAAGATAGCGAAACGGTTCAATCAGGACGATGGAGTCTGGTCGATTTAACAGCGCATAGGCGACTCGAACAATCTGTTGTTCGCCGCTCGAACAGGCATCGAACCGCTTCGGATAAAGCGCATCGATTTGTAAAAGGGTGGCGAGTTCCGCGCCTCGAAACGGATCGACGCTCGAAAGTAAGTGTCCGACTTTCCCAGAGAACGATTGTGTCATCTCGATTACAAGTGGACTGTGACGTTTGACATACAGCTCAAACGAGCCGTCAACGGTAGATAACCATTGCATCACGCATCCCTCCTTTCGTGAGATATGGATAGATCAGCCAAAAGCCAACGAACAGATAGAGTGTGGCCCAACCCATGACTCCAATGAGTACGATTTGCCACAAATCTTCCAGGCGAAAGCGCCGTATCGGTTCTACGGCAAACTTCGGCTCAGTTTGCTGGCTTTCAATCCCGATTTGTACACCCTCTTGCCAAGATGCTTTTGGATGACTCCTGACCGCTTGGCGTACCGCCTGCTCCATTGACGGGATGAGTGCCCATGCACCGTATAAGAGTGAAGACGATCGTGGAAAGTTCGATAAGAGCGGGAGCAACCGTTCGAGACGAACGATGCGCGCAATCCATAACATTCCGAGTAAAAAGGCGGCCAATTTCAATAGCTGACGCCATATGTATGCATAAGAAATTTCCCAACCAATCAGGATGGGCATGATTGAAATCAGACCAAACGCAATGAGTATAGAGAGCATCGGCCAGGGGAAACGGCGTTCAACAATAAGTAGGATCAGGATTCCAATCACAAAAAAGGTAACATTGCCGACATTCATCAATACGTACAGATGACAGAGGAGATAGAAAAGGAGCGTGACAGGATGTCTACGCTCCCAATCTGCCTCATTCGAAGAAAGCCACTGCATCTTCTTCGAACCGCCATTGAATGACATCCGTCGATTCTACTTCTTTGGCACCGGCACCTTCATCTCCCGGTGCGCCGTTAAAAGCAAATACCCATCCTGACGATTGTCCTTCTGATTTTTCTTCGATGCCTTCGATGGCCGTCACGTAAGACATGTCACCGTTTCCTGTCACTTCGAGGTCTAGCCCCGTCGCTTTCAATGCATCGAGTACGGTCGCGTCCTCTTCAAGACAGACACTCTTTTCTTGATAGAGGGTTTCCTCTGTCGCGGCATTGTATACAGAAATGGTCGGGCTAACATCGCATGCCTCTTGTTGTGCTTTTTCTCCGCCACATCCGACAAGGAGGCCGGTTGCTAGTAGAGAAATACTCAAATACGGTTTGATCATTCTGTCAAATCCTCTCGTTGATGTATCGAATAGTTATATAGGATTGCAAACCGTTCCCCCGAACTTCGTCCTTCTTGTGTCAGACCGACGAGTTGGATACTGTTGGCGAGAACTGGTTCACGCTGTAGCCAAAACTTGACGAGCTCGTGATCTCGGTTGATCATAAGCATCGATTCATTCTCAAACGTGTACATATCATACAACCCATCGTACGAAAGTTGTAAGATGGGTGCAGACACGACTTCCGTGTATTCTTCCCATGAGGAATCTTGTAAAGTAGAGAGCATATGGTCAAACTCTACTAGTTTTTCAAAGAATGCACGACCGGACTCCTTTCGAAGTTCATCGACCTGTTCGTAGGATAATTGTCCATCCGCATACGTCACGCGAATCTGTTGAAACGATTCGGCTCGCTCAACCATGAGTAAATATTCGATGGTTTGAACGTTTCCATCCCGATCAATTTGCAGTTTTCCTCGATCTAGTTTGATTGAATCGCTATTGATGCGTTGTAACAGTTTTTCTGTCATGTCATCAAACGATTCGTCTGTGACGGAAACTGCACCGATCTGCTGGGATTCAGCCCGGAATCCCGACTGGTCAAACAATGGGACGAAAAGTAAGACGAGAAAGAAAAAGAATCCTAACAGCGCCCCATACCATTTATACCGACTATTCTGTTTCGGAAAGAATAAAAAAGACAACAGAAAGCCAATCGGAATGTGGAACCCGCCAATGGGAAATGACACAATTCCGAGTAACGAATAGAATAAGAACTTTGGAAAGAAGTTGGCTTCCGGCTCTTTTAATTGATTTAATCGAATCCCTAACAGAACGCTGATTGCTAAAAACGCGGCCCATACATAGAGTTGAATGGTCACATCAATCCCCCACTGTATATTCTAGAAAGTCGTTCGCCACAAGACTCGATGGAAAATCCGAAACGACCTCTTGTTCAAATTCTTCCTCTCGTCCGACATAACGAGCAGAAATATGCGTGACAATCAATTGACCGACTGCAGATGTCTTCGCTAGCGTAGTCGCTTCACGTGTCGTCGAGTGACCATATTTTCGAGCGAGCGGTTGTTCACTTTCCATGAATGTCGCCTCATGAACGAGAAGATCCGCATTTTCTGCTAAATAGCGCGCATTCTCACATGGGGTCGTATCTCCAAGGATCGCAACTACTTTGCCCGGAGTCGGTTCAGTGACGTATTCTTTAGAGCTGTACCATTTTCCTTCATATTCAAATTGTTCTTCTTCTTTTATTGTTTTATAAATCGGTCCACTCGGAATGCCAAGTTCTTTTACTTTATCGACACGTAGCATCCCCGCTTTTTCTGGACCCTTGATTCTAAATCCATATGACGGGAACCGGTGCTCTAATTTTCGCACAGTAACGAGATGGTCGTCTTGTTCAAATGTGTCGCCATCCGAGTACTCGATGACGGTCAATTCATATCCAAGATGCGATCCTGTGACACGTAATGTGGACTCTAACCATTTCTTCAATCCTTTCGGTCCGTACACGGTCAATGGGGCAGTCCCGTCTAGGGCAGAGCGGGTCGATAAGAATCCAGGAAGGCCAAACACGTGGTCACCGTGAAGGTGTGTCACCCATACCGCCGACACTTTTCTCGGCTTGAGCTTTGTATAAAGCATTTGATGTTGTGTGCCTTCACCACAGTCGATCAACCAAGTAACCTTCGGAAGCTCAAGAGCGAGTCCTGAGACATTTCGCTGTTTCGAAGGCATTCCCGACCCGGTTCCTAAAAACTGTAACTTCATAAATATTTTAGTCCTTTCTTCAAGTCGTTTCATGCTATACTTGACGTAATCGCTGAAAAGGATGTGATTTGTGATGACCAAAGCGGAACAACCCGAATCAATCTATGAGACGATTCGAGAACGCGCAGCTTTGATGAATCGCTTGCACCAACTGGAACAGGGCACCTCTATCCAAATTCAAGACATAGCGATGGAACTTCATTGTACAGACGAATTGATTTTAGAGTCACTGGAGTTCGCAGCATAACGAGTACGAACACATACGAAGAGCCGACGAATGGTCGGCTCTTTTTTATTTCTCTGTGGATGCGACTTCTTCGACGATTGTGACGACATACTCGACAAGTTTATACAACTCTTCAAGTGGCATCCGTTCGTTCGTCGTATGAATCTCTTCATAACCGACTGCCAAGTTGACGGTCGGGATTCCACCGCCGGCGATGACGTTGGCGTCTGACCCGCCTCCAGAATGAAGAATTCGAGTCGGGCGTCCGATTGTCTGAGCTGCGCGTTTCGCCACTTCAACAACTTCATCCCCTTCTTCAAACTTGAATCCAGGATACATGATGTCGATCTCGACTTCGGCACGACCACCAAATGACTCCGCCACTTCGATATATGCTTGTTTCATCGTTTCCGCCTGCTTCTCCATCTTCTCATGGATGAGTGAGCGGGCCTCAGCAAGAACTTCGACATAGTCACACACGATGTTTGTCGCGCGGCCCCCTTCGAAGCGTCCGATGTTCGCAGTCGTTTCTTCATCGATACGACCGAGTGGCATCTTCGCGATCGCTTTCGCTGCGATTTGAATCGCCGAGATTCCTTTTTCCGGTGCGACACCCGCATGGGCCGTTTTCCCGTAAATCTTGGCGTTTACTTTCGCTTGAGTCGGTGCTGCGACGATGATGTCTCCAACCGGCCCATCCGAATCAAGGGCAAAACCGAACTTCGCATCGATTTTCGATAAGTCCAATACTTTCGCACCGACGAGACCCGATTCTTCCCCGACCGTGATGACGAACTGGATTTGACCGTGTGGAATTTGTTTTTCTTTCAACACACGCACGAGTTCGATCATCGCCGTGAGTCCTGTCTTATCATCCGCTCCGAGAATCGTCGTTCCGTCTGTAACAACGTATCCGTCCTTGATACTCGTCTTGATTCCTTTACCTGGGGTTACCGTATCCATGTGTGAAGTAAAGTAAATCGGATCGACATTTTCTTTTGTTGCAGGCAACGTGATGATTAAGTTGTTACCAGAGTGTGCCGTCTTCGTAGATGCATCGTCCTCGTAGACGTCGCAACCAAGCTCAGTGAATACCCCTTTCAAGTGTTCACAGATGACCGCTTCTTCCTTCGTTTCTGAATCAATGCCGACCAATCCTAAAAATGTGTCGAGCACGCGTGTCTCGTTTACCATAAACAACATCCCTCCATCCAAACATTTCTCGACTATTATAACAAACTCCCCTGGATTGCACGAATCTTTTCCATTCTGTACAATGATGGCAAACACGTATATGGAGGCAAACCATGAAGAAAAAACAGAAAAGACGACAACGCATCATTCAAATCGGCGTCGTCGTCATCGTCTCAATCTTTTTGATCAGCACGTTTCTCTCGAGTATGACCATGTTCTTTTAAGAGCAAGATATATCGCTCTTTTAAGATCAAGTAACTTTTTACATCTGACAGAATATTCAACAAGGATGAGCGTACCTCGAATTCCTCACGTGTCGTGGGGAGAGGTACGTTTTTTCGATAATGTTCAATCATCTCTTCAAGCTCCTGCAAAAAAACAGAGGCATCCGCTTGTTCGTTCACATGGTCCCCGACACGTCGTAAGAATGTCGCGACCGGTTTCGCCTCATTCACAACCATTGTGATCTCTCTAGCATTGTCAGCAACCCGTTTGAGAATATCGTATTGACGCTCGCGCATCCTGAAGTATAAATAATCCATATCTTCGTTACGCTTCCCGATTGAGTTGCCCATACGACGAAGGGCTAAATCTTTGCCTTCTTTCAAATAGTCTCGCGTCTTGATGAGCATCATCGAATGGTTGTTATAGACACCGGTCTCGACACATGCTGCCACATCGTAAAATAATACAGCGAGCGAACGGTCAATGCTATCCTTGATCCGATCAATCTCACGATCAAGCGTCGGCATATACATATTGACGACAAGTCCGACTCCTACACCTATCGCAATCAATAACAGCTCGTTGACGAATAGTTCAAGCGAAAATTGTCCCTCCGTATAAAGGTGAGTCAAGATGACGACACTTGTGATGAGCCCATCTTGCAGTTTCAATTGTTGTACGAGCGGAATGAAGATGACAAAATAGAGTGTGAGCGTCACTGGCGAATAGCCAAGTAATGTGAACATCGCCGCGCCCATCCCGATGGCGAGAAGACTCGCCATGACCCGCTCGTATGATGCCCGAATCGATTTCTTTCGGGTCTCTTGAATGCTCAAAATGGCAATGATGGCTGCGAATACAAAATAATCAAGATGAATCGTCTCGGAAATGAGCATCGCGATACCTGCTGCGACCGCGGTCTTTAACGTCCGCGTTCCAATTTTCATATGGATTTCCCCCTTCTCCATCAAATTGTTGACTAAATCAACTCGTTTGGCAATTCAAAAGTTTGGAAGTGATTCGATTGAAACGAAAGAAAAGACTTAAGGGTTGGTCGATGATTGCGACACTCAGCCTCGCCATCGCAGCCTTTTTATGGATTCAATCTTCCCGTGAAGATACTTATACCGTCGAAACGGTGACGAACGGTGACCGTGTCACCCGTTCGTTTGAAAGCCTAGCTGAGGCAAAACGATACATGGCAGCGGGAAACAACCGAACGCTCTTTTCCCCATCCGGAGAGGTCCTCGACTTTACTGGTACGGGAGTCGTTGTCACTCCAAGTGATGCCATCACTCACTTATATAAAGATGCATCATTCCAAAAACGTCAATCATATGTTGCCGGTGGGACTAGGCTCCAGTTACTCGAACGAGGTGAAAACCATTTAAAAGTACGTATTTCAGGAGCGGACGTCTATGTCAAACCTGATCAGATGGCATTGTTCCCAGAAGCTGTCGTAAAAAGACGTGGCTATTATGAGATTCGAGATGGGGATGTCTATCACTCGGTCGAGGCGAACGCGAATCTCGCTGGCACGTTTCTCGTCGGACCGACAGAGAAACGTTCCAAAGACCGTTATTATACGGAACGTGTCGAAGACGTATTCGATTCTCCGTATCAGTTCGCTTCCATACGGTCTGCATCTCCGTATTCCGCCAAAGCGTTTGATCAATATTTAAAGAGCATCGACTCCCCTCTCTCAGGAGAGGGAGCTGCCTTCAAACGTGGAGAAGAGACTTACGGAATCAATGCATTGTTCTTACTCGCGGTGGCCGGTCATGAGTCTCAATTTGGAACGTCCGACATCGCTCGGGAAAAACGGAACCTATTCGGCTTCCATGCAACAGACGACGATCCAAGCGGAAATGCCACATCGTTTGATACCGTCGAAGCGAGCGTCAAGGCGGCTGCAGAGCTGTTTGCGACCAAATATGTAAAAGGTCCATACGCACGCGGAGATTACCCTGGTAACAAACAAAAAGGAATTAACATCTTTTATGCGTCAGACCCGTATTGGGGCGAGAAGGTCGCCGGTACGATGTACACGATCGACCGAGAACTCGGTTTGAAGTACTTGAATACCATCCAATAACTAGTAGCCCGGCTCATATGAGGCGGGCTATTTGATGTCCGGAGTTCATAGAGTGCTCCTCACTTCACCCTCGTACAGTTCAATGAGACGATTGTTGTCGAGCACCTGATCAGTCGTCTCTTCATATCGTTCCGTGATGAGTGGAATCAACTCTTCCCATAGGACCCATTTGATATATTGATCACGATACAGGTTATGATTGAGCTCGTACACACTGATTTCTTTCGCCTCTGCAAGGCGTTTTTGTGACGGCAACACAGTCGCATCTGGTCCCTTTTCAATCCATTCATCCACTTCTTCATCGGTCACGACAACGCCATACGTATCTTTTGCATAGGATACCCAAGCCCGTTCAAATTTAGCATGATTGATCGCACTCGATATGAGTTGATCTACATCATATGTATACGTTTCAAGTCAAGGGAATGATTCAATATGAATCACTATCTTATTGAAGGATTTTCACATCACAAGACGAATACTATAAATGAACGACCATTCATTTTTGAGGGGGAATTAGGATGAAAACGATTTGGATTACCGGGGGATCGTCCGGTATGGGGAAAGCGATGGCGTTAAAATTTAAACAGGAAGGATGGAACGTCGCCATTAGCGGTCGAAACGAGGAACGGCTGCAAGAAGCGATGAACGAATTGAATGCGATCAGCTCAGGTCAGGCAATGAGCGTTCAACATGATGTTCGTGATTATGAAGGATGCGCTCAAGCACTCGCAGACATCGTATCCGCATATGGGCCGGTCCACGCACTCGTCAATAACGCCGCCGGTAATTTCGTCTGTCCGACACTCGAGTTGTCTCCGAACGGATGGGCTAGCGTCATCGACATCGTCTTGAACGGAACATTCAACTGTACCCATGTGCTCGGAAAACATTGGGAAGCAGACGAGATTCGCGGAGGCTCCATCATCAATATGGTGGCATCATACGCATGGCAAGCCGGTCCAGGGGTCGCGCCGAGTGCAGCAGCGAAAGCTGGCGTCCTGAATTTGACACGAACACTTGCCGTTGAATGGGGCTATCAGTTCGGAGCTCGCGTCAATGCAATCAGTCCTGGACCGATTGAGCGGACTGGCGGTGCTGAAAAGCTCGTATCCCACGTGAAGGAAGTGGAGCGCATTCGCCGTAACGTACCACTTGGACGTTTTGGGACACCTGAAGAAATCGCGGATTTGGCATACTGGATGGCATCCGACGAGATGCGTTATTTGAACGGGGATTGCATCTCATTAGACGGTGGACATTGGCTCAACAAACATCCATTCTAATCAAAAGGACGACCGAGACATTTATCTCGGTCGTCCTTTTATTGATCGATTCCATCCCACTCTTCGTGAAACTGTTCTAAAAACCGCTCCATGAACGCATGACGGGACATCGCCAATTGTTGTGCTTTAGCGGTATGCATACTAGACGACAGCTTCAACAATTTATCATGAAAATGTTGAATCGCACTTTCCGCTGACAAATCGAGCGGTGTACCGCGAGAACCCGCAAACTGGAACGTTCGCGCAATGCCGATCGCCCCGATTGCATCAAGACGGTCAGCATCTTGCAAGATTTCACTTTCGCGAGTCGTCGGTGTCATTCCTTTTGAGAAAGAAACCTGATCAATCAATGCTTCCACAAAATGTATTTGCGTTTCTGTGATATCGAGAGTAGCCAAATGTTGTTTGACGAGCCCTTTCGGTCGGCCGAGCTTATGGTCTTCCACGTCATGTAAATAAGCGGCTAATAGAAGTCCCGTTCGATCGACTAGTTCATGTTCCATCAAGCGCTCCACGAGTCGAACGACTCGCTCGATATGCGCAAAATCGTGACCTGTCTCATCATTTGCATGAACCGTTTCGACGAACTTTCTCGTCGCTTGTATCACGTCCACACTTAAATCTCGATCGTCGTATTCGGTTCAATCAATAGGCCACGACGGTGCAATTGGTCACAAAATGCCTGAGCATCTTGTTTAATCGGTGGGAACGTATCAAAGTGAATCGGGACGACACGTTTCGCTTGTAGCCACTGCGCCGCATCCAATGCATCTGTCGGTCCCATCGTGAAGTTATCTCCGATTGGAAGGAAGGCGACATCGATTTCAAAACGTTCTCCATACATTTTCATATCGGAGAAGAGACTCGTGTCTCCCGCGTGATAGAGTGTCAACGCATTCGTCTCGATCATGAATCCAGCCGGCATGCCCATGTAGACAGGAGTGTCTCCCATGTCAAAGCTTGAACTGTGAAATGCTTGTGTCATCGTGACACGCCCGAATGGAAAGGCATGGCCTCCCCCGATGTTCATCCCATGGACAGAGAAGCCTTTTTTCTCGTAATACGTCGCGAGTTCATGTGTCGCCACGATGGTCGCGCCAGATGCCTTCGCGATCAATTCGACATCTTCAATATGATCGAAATGAGCATGTGTGAGTAGCAAATAGTCTGGACGTAGTGTGGACGGGTTTACGTCTGTATGGGGATTACTCGTTAAAAACGGGTCGATCAAGACGTGTACCCCATCAATCTCTAGTCCAACTGTCGCATGTCCGTAATACGTGATCTTCATGTGCATTCATCCTTCCTCTATGAAATCAGATTACAACACTTTCTCTAAGAAACGTTTCGCCCGGTCTGTTTGTGGATTTAACAATAGGTCAGCCGGTTTGCCTTCTTCCATGAGGATTCCTTCATCGAGGAAGAGGACACGATCAGCCACTTCACGGGCAAAGCCCATTTCGTGTGTGACGACGACCATCGTCATTCCTGTCTCTGCTAACCCTTTCATTACGTCGAGTACTTCATTGACCATCTCCGGGTCAAGTGCTGACGTCGGTTCATCAAATAACATGACGTTCGGCTCCATCGCCAAGGCACGCGCGATCGCGACACGTTGTTTTTGTCCACCTGAGAGTTGGCTCGGATAGGCATCGATTTTTTCAGAAAGACCGACACGTTCGAGTAATTTTTTTGCACGCTCAAGTGCTTCCGTTTTACTAACTTTCAACACGTTGATTGGTGCGTACGTCAAATTGTCCAATACACTCATGTGCGGGAACAAATTGAACTGTTGGAACACCATTCCGATATTTTGACGTGCTTTTGCGACGTTCGCCCCTTTTTTCGTGAGTTCGAACCCGTCGACACTGACCGTTCCACTTGTCGGGATTTCAAGCATATTTAAACAGCGTAGGAATGTCGATTTACCAGATCCAGACGGTCCGATGACAGCTACCACTTCACCACGTTCGATTGTCGTCGTGATTCCCTTCAATACTTCTAAGTCACCAAATTGTTTGTGTAGGTCTTTTACTTCGATCATCTTCCATCACTCTTTCTTAACCGTTTTTCTAGACGTTGTCCAAGATACGTCAAAATCATCACTATCGTAAAGTATATCACACCGGCGAAGAGAAGCGGTTCGAAGTAAATCGCCTTCTGCCCACCGACGATTTGCGCGCGACGCATGATATCGAGCACCCCGACCGTCGAGACGAGGGCAGACTCTTTCGTCAACGTGATCATCTCGTTCACAAGAGCAGGTAAGATGTTCTTGAACGCCTGTGGCAAGATGATGGAACGTAATTGTTTGACGTATGGGACACCGAGAGCATCAGAGGCCTCCCACTGTCCTTTATCAACCGCTTGAATACCTGCGCGAATAATTTCCGAAATATACGCCCCCGAGTTAAGAGAGAAGGCAATGACGGCTGACTGGTATGGTGTCGTGATGTATCCAGTCAGTTGCGGCAATCCAAAGTGGATGATGGCGAGTTGCAAGATGAGCGGCGTCCCACGGAACACGGCCGTATAAGCATGTCCGATGAAGTTAATCAGACGATTCGGGACGATTTTCAATGTAGCGACAACAATCCCAAGTGAGATCCCGATCAATGCCGAGACGATCACCACTTGGAACATGACTGGAATCCCCTCGAGTATGTAAGGGATTGAATCATAAATTCGGCTAAAGTCCATAGTAAGTTCCTCCTAAAAAAAGGCTGACCGATTCATCTTCAGTCAGCCTCGTACGATTCATTATTCGGCTGGTTCAGCCTCTTCTTCAAACCATTTTTGTGCTAACTCTTCGATTTCTCCACTGTCGATCATCTTCTTCAACTCTTCGTTGAATTGATCGCGTAGTTCATCGTCTTTACGGAAGGCAGCAGCAGAACCTGCTTCTTCTTCGTCTACGATTTCGAATGTTGTCAATTCACTGTCTTGCTCAAGATATTTCTTCGCGACCGTATCTTCGATGACCATCGCATCGATACGTCCTGTCTTGATTTCTTGAATGATCTCAGGAATCTTGTTCAACGAAACGATTTCAGCATCTGTGATTTGGTCCTGTGCGATTCCTTCTTGAATCGAACCGAGCTGGACTCCAATCTTTTTGCCTTTCAAATCATCAAGTGATTGAAGCGAATCATCTTTCGATAAAATCAAGTTTACCGCTGTGAAATAGATATCCGAGAAATCAGCATTCTCTTTTCGCTCTTCTGTCGGTGTCATCCCCGCCATGACGAAGTCGACACGACCTGCATTGAGAGCTCCAAGCAAGCTACCGAAGTCCATGTCTTCAATTTTCAATTCATATCCCATGTTCTCTGCCACTTTTTTGGCGATGTCGATATCGAATCCGACGATTTCGTCCCCATTCGCTGTATCGACGAATTCATACGGGAAGTAATCGGCACTCGTCCCCATGACGATGACTTTGTCATCCTCACCATCGGTCGATGTCGATCCTCCTTCGTTCACGTCTGCCCCACATGCGACTGAGAACGCGGCTAGTCCTGCTAAACATAATGCTAGAAAACCTTTTTTCATCTTCATCTCCCTTTCGTAGTTGAATGATAATTATCAGAACTTTAACAAAATTATGACATATGTGTGAACGTAGCTCAACTGTTCTATGACACATCAGTTGTCCGACTTGTGTCTTCAACCACTATATACACATAATTATTACTTGTAAAGTATATTCATGCAAATTATACAAAAAAAGAAGGTCACATTCGCTCGAAGGCGAAATATGTGACCGTTCCATTGTCGCGAGATCCATACGGTTGAACCTGTTTGACGGAAGACATCGGGATGGCACTATACACGTGAGGATAGCGTTCTCCGTCCTCATCTAACTCATAATGTAACAGTTGTCCAAGGCGGTTGACGTGCAGCGAGACAAGGACAACCGACTTCCCTGGATACGATTCTTTAACGACTTTTCCAATCTGTTGCGGTGTACAACATTTAATCGTCCCTTCCGATTGAAGCGACGGTTCATTGATTTCACCGCGTGACAGGGCAATCATATATTCTGCCTCCGTCATGATTTTGATGACTGGTTCCATATACTCTGCCCCTTTTCACAAAAGCGCAAAGGCAATGCCTTTGCGCTGATCCGTAATTATGCGAAGTAGATGTCGAACAGTGTTTTTAACTGGTCGACAAGTTCTTCCGCAGTTGACGACTCGATTTCACTACGTTCTACCATCGTCACGATGTTACCATCCTCGAGGAGGGCAATCGACGGTGAAGACGGTGCATATCCTTCAAAATATTCACGTGCGCGGTCTGTCGCTTCACGGTCTTGACCGGCAAATACCGTTACGAATTGGTCAGGCTTGACGCCTTCCATCTTATTTACGTATGCAGCAGCTGGACGTGCAATCCCGCCTGCGCACCCACATACCGAATTGACGAGAACGAGTGTCTTCCCTTCTTTTTTAAGCGCACTGTCCACCTCTTCTGGTGTCGTGAGCTCTGTGTATCCTGCAGCGCGCACTTCGTTACGCGCTTGTTCGACTACATCTTGAAAATATAATTGAAAATCCATGTTGTTTCCCCTTTCGACATTTCGTCTGTACTCTCTTATTTTACGTCTTGTTCTACCTCGAGGACAAGTCTATCGCTCAATTCGCGTTCTAAGAACGGGTCTGCCCCTAACATCTGTTTGAAGGCGAGGTAACGCGCCTTTGTCTCTGCAGTCGCCACACGGTTCGTCAAATAGGCACGAATCATGATGTTCTTCGGCGTATGCTCGAGATCGATAAATTCAAGTAATTGGGCATCATACCCGACGAGACCGAGTAGTTCAGCCCGAATCGAATCTGTCGCCAGGGAAGCGAAACGCTCTTTGATCAATCCATGTTGGAGCATCACATCCAAATTAGGCGCGTGAATTTGACGATTCAATTCCTTTTGACAGCACGGTACACTCAAGATGACTTTCGCTCCCCAGCGAACGGCACGGGCCAATGCCATATCGGTCGCCACGTCACATGCATGAAGGGTCACGACCATGTCAACAGCTGTTTCTCCTTCATACTCATTGATGTCCCCGACTAAAAACTCGAGTCGCTCATATCCAAGATCTTTCGCGATCGATGCACACTCTTCGATGACTTCTTTTTTCAAATCGAGCCCTGTGATATGGACGTCATACCCTTTCATCTCATGAAGGAAATGATAGAGCGCGAACGTCAAATACGATTTACCTGAACCGAAATCGAGAATGCGTACAGTGCGGTCCGTCGGTAAATGTTTAAGTGAATCTTCAATGAATTCAAGGAAGCGGTTAATTTGTTTGAACTTGTCATACTTTTGACGCTTCACTTTCCCGTCCGCTGACTGAATGCCGAGCCGGATTAGAAATGGAACTGGTTCGTCGAGCGGGAGCACGTATTGTTTTTCCCGATTATGACTCAGTTGGACTTCTTTTTGAGCCGTCTGCTTTTCTTTCAATGTCACTTTGAATTTTTTCGATAATTGGAACTGAAGGTCGGATTCTTTTAATTGAAACTGTCCTTGACGGAACGTTTCGAGAAGCTCATTCAATTCCGCGACGGCCTCGTCTGGTGTCAGGTTTTTATGGCTCATCACTCGTTCGTACTGATACTCGAACTGGATATGATACGCATTTCGTAACATGACCGGTTTCAATTTGACCCGTCGGAGATCGCTTGATTTTTGGCGGGGTTGACTGATGGTCGCCGACACGAGATGATTTGATTGGATGACGTCTTCGAGACGTTCTTGTAACGCTTTATATTCCAATGGATTCAATCCTTTTTTATAAATTTTGAAACATATCGTTTCACCTGTCCGTACATACTATTACACGAAGACGACGTTACGTCAAAGGAGGATACACATATGTTTAAAAAGATTTTATCATCAATCGGAATCGGTGCCGCAAAAGTCGACACACGCTTAAATGAAAGTCACTGCACGCCCGGCGGTGAACTACATGGGGTCGTTCATGTGGAGGGAGGTTCGGTCGAACAGTCCGTCGACAGCATCTACCTTTTCTTCAACACGTTGTATAAACATGAGGTGAACGATAAATCGACATACTCGACGTTCACGATCGAAAAAATTTTATTGAATGAGGCACCGTTTATGATCGGTCCCGGAGAAGTGAAAGAGATCCCGTTCACAGTCAACGTCCCGTTCAATACGCCACTCTCTGTGAGTCAATCGAAATCATGGATTGAGACGGGACTTGATATCGCCCAAGCCGTCGACCCGAAAGATGAGGATGCGATCACCGTGCAACCGAACGTAGCCCAACAAGTCATATTAGATGCGATGGACGAGCTCGGCTTCCGTTTGAAGAAAGCCGACACGGAGATGCTCCCGGCACGACATCGTTCAGGACGTCTCCCGATTGCACAAGAACTTGAATATTCAGCGAACGGTTCACGATTCGGTCGCCAATTGGACGAGGTAGAAGTCGTCATCTTACAAGAAGAGGGTTCGATTGAACTTCTCATTCAAGTCGACCGCAGTGTCCACGACCTCGGTAGCCTTTTCGCCGACTTGACGGGCTCTGACGAATCGACGCATCGTGTACGCTATGAATCCGCGCGTTTATCAGTAGCTGAAGTCCGTCGCGACATCGAAGGGATGATTGAACAATCAATCTAAAAAATTGGCTGACACGTCATTTTTATGAATGGCGTGTTTTTCTGAGGTATTGAATTTCAATATCCATTATTTTACAATAAACATATGGAATCAACTCTTCTCTGGAGGTGACTACATCTTGCTTGCTTTAATCATGATCGGGAGTTTCGGTCTTGCAACGCTTGCCTCACCCATTCTAGAGACTAGTCTTTCTGACTCACTCGCTTTCTTCACGCTTGGTGGGCTCGAAGTGCTGATTGGTTTACTTGCCATGTGTCTCATGCGCAATCCGTCGACAAACGACTTATCCTTTATGAAGTTCATGCCCTATCTCGTACTATTGATTCATTTCCCTGCCTCACTCCTTTTGCTTTGGATTTCTTCGGTCAGACATGATGGGGTCTCTGCATTTTCATTAAACTATATCTTCATATACTGGATGTTCATGCTCCTGTTCGTCGTGATCAGCAGATTGACGTACCGTATCCATCAACGACGATTTCAGAAGGCGCTTGATTAGAAAGGATGATTCAACGTTGGATTTACTTCAGTTACTCCAAGACCGAGCAATCCCGCTTACACTATTCGCGACGCTCGGCCTATTCAGTCTCGTGTTTTCGTTCGCACTGTACAAATCCAAACAACGACTCTCCAAAGGACTCGTCACAATAGGCATGTCCTTGTCGTTCCTTCTCTTACTGATCTCGGTCGCAAGCTTCGTCTTCACGGTATTCCTTGGCTATAACTCATAAAAAATGGAGGCACTCGATCGAGAGCGCCTCCATTTTTTAATCAATATACGGTGTATGTGTTCGGATCGATCGACTCGAGCGACTGTTTGATCGCTTGTAAGAACTGACCTGCGACGAGACCGTCGAGGACACGGTGGTCGACCGACATACAAAGGTTGACCATATCGCGTGCCGCAAACATTCCGTTCATCCATACCGGACGCTTCACGATCGACTCGACTGATAGGATTGCCGCTTGTGGGTAGTTCAAAATCGGTGCCGATTGGATCGAACCAAATGCACCTGTGTTGTTGATGGTGAACGTCCCACCACGCATCTCTTCTGCCTTCAAACGGTTCTCACGCGCACGTGACGCCACGTCTTGAAGGGCCACGGCGAGACCTTTAATGTTCTTCTCATCCGCTTGGCGAATGACCGGTACGTAAAGGGCGTCGTTTGCCGCGACGGCTACCGAGAGATGGATGTCTTGGTGAACTTTGATGTGATCTCCTGCCCACTCCGAGTTCATCATCGGATACTTCTTCAATGCCTCGATGGTCGCTTTCATAAAGAATGGCATGAACGTCAATTTGACGCCTTCTCGCTTCATGAACTCATCTTTTAACTTCGCACGTGCCTCGACGAGGTTCGTCACATCGACTTCAATCATGAGCCATGCGTGTGGCGCCTCATGCTTCGAGCGGACCATATTGTTCGCAATCGCTTGACGTACCCCGGCTGTCGGAATCGATTCATAACGTCCAGAAGACGTCGATGATGATGCGACCGGTTGTGACGGTTCAACGACAGGACGTGGCGCTTCAGTCGGAACGTCCATCTTTGTTTGTACCATCGTCTCTTGGACAGGTGCTTGTGTCGCTTTCTCAGGAGTCGATGCCGGACGTCCTTCTGATAAGTAACGAAGAATATCTTTCCGCGTGATCCGACCGCCTAGACCGCTTCCGCTCAGTTCATTCAAATCGATATCATTCTCGTTGGCGAGTCGGATGACAGCAGGTGAGTATCGACCGTTTCCACTCTGTTTTTTCGGAGTAGTGGCGACCGCTTGCTTAGAGACGGGTTCTGCAGGTTTCGTTTCTGCAATCGGTTCGGTCTTCGTCTCAACTGCAACTTCCTCCGCACTTTCAACTTCCATCGTCAATACCGGTGTCCCGACGCTGACCGTCTCCCCTTCTGGAATGAGGAATTCTTTCACGATTCCTGCACTAGTCGCCGGAATCTCGGCCGTCACTTTATCCGTCATGACTTCCGCGAGTGGTTCATACTCTTCTACACGGTCGCCCAGTTTGACGAGATAGGTCGTGATTGTTCCTTCTGTCACACTCTCCCCGAGTTGGGGCATAGTAATCGTTTGTTCCATGGAGATGCCTCCTTAAAACGCCGCGAGCTGACGCGCCCGCTCGGCAATTTTTTCTGGGGATACGATAAAGAATTTTTCCATCGGTGGCGCATACGGCATAGCCGGCACATCAGGACCCGCTAAGCGTTCAATCGGCGCATCGAGTTCGAAGAGCGCCTTCTCTGCGATAATCGCCGCCACTTCTCCGATGATGCTTCCTTCTTTGTTGTCCTCCGTCACGAGTAACACTTTACCCGTCTTCTTGACTGACTCGATGATTGCTTCTTGGTCGAGCGGGTACACGGTACGAAGATCGAGGATGTGAGTGCTGATCCCTTCTTCTTCGAGCGTTTTTGCTGCTTCTTGTGCCATATGCACGCAAAGACCGTACGTGATGATCGTGATATCGTCACCTTCCCGTTTAACCGCAGCCTTACCGATTTCAACCGTATATTCGTCCGTCGGCAAGTCTGCCTTCAAAAGACGATAGGCGCGCTTATGTTCGAAGAAGAGGACCGGATCGTTCGAACGGATTGCTGCTTTCAACAATCCCTTCGCATCGACTGGGTCTGATGGAATGACGACTTTAAGACCTGGCGTCGAACTGAACATCGCCTCGACCGATTGCGAGTGGTAGAGTGCCCCGTGAATACCCCCACCGAAAGGAGCCCGGATGACCATCGGACACGTCCAATCATTGTTTGAACGGTATCGAATTTTAGCCGCTTCCGATACGATTTGGTTCACTGCTGGCATGATAAAGTCTGCGAATTGCATTTCGGCGATCGGTCGCATGCCGTACATGGCAGCTCCGACCCCGACTCCGGCAATCGCACTCTCAGCGAGCGGTGCGTCGATGACACGGTCCTCTCCGTACTTTTCAATCAATCCTTGTGTTGCACGGAATACACCACCACGTACGCCGACGTCTTCCCCAACGACGAAGACGTTTTCGTCGCGCTCCATTTCCTCATGAATCGCTTCATTGATCGCTTCGATAAACGTTTTCATCATTTTTCCTCCTCATAGACGTAATCCAGTGCAGATTCAGGTGATGCGTACGGTGCTTTGTCCGCATATGTCGTCGCTTCATTCACTTCAGCATCGATTTGAGCATCGATTTCGGCAAGTGTATCCGCCGTTGCGATTCCATCGTTCACAAGTCGTTGACGGAACAATTGAATGCCATCCCGCTCTTTTAATCCTGCCAATTCTTCAGCTGAACGGTATGCTTTGTCATCATCATCTGATGAGTGTGGCACGAGACGTTCAACTTCTGCTTCGATGAGCGTCGGTCCTTCTCCACGAAGTGCACGTTCACGCGCTTCTTTCACAGCTGCATAGACTGCAATCGGGTCTGTCCCGTCAACTGTCACACCTGGCATACCGTAGCCTTTCGCACGGTCTGACACGCGCTCGCATGCCAACTGTTTTGTAAGTGGTACCGAAATCGCATACTTGTTGTTCTCACAGAACAAGATGACCGGTAACTTATGGACACCTGCAAAGTTTGCCCCTTCGTGGAAGTCACCTTGGTTCGAAGAGCCTTCTCCGAACGAGACGAACGTGACGAGTTCTTCTTTCTTCATCTTCGCCGCAAGTGCGATCCCGACCGCATGAGGGACTTGTGTCGTAACCGGAGATGAACCTGTCACGATGCGATGTTCTTTCGAGCCGAAATGACCAGGCATCTGACGACCGCCAGAGTTTGGATCTTCCGCTTTCGCGAATGCAGACAACATCAAGTCTCTTGATGTTTGACCAAAGTGAAGGACAACCGCCACGTCACGATAGTAAGGGAGGACATAATCGATCCCTTTCTCGAGTGCGAACGCCGCACCGACCTGTGCAGCTTCTTGTCCTTGACATGAGACGACGAACGGGATTTTCCCGGCGCGGTTCAACTTCCACATCCGTTCATCGATTTTACGGGCACGAATCATCGTTTCGTACATCGCTACTAAATCTTGTTTCGTTAAACCAAGCTCTTCATATGAGTTTACAGTCATCTGTTCCATCCTTGTTCCTCCTTAGGCGTGAATCGGTAATCCATCAACGGCCAGTGCCGCTTCTTGGAAGGCTTCGCTTAAAGCAGGGTGTGGGTGCACGAGTTGTCCCATTTCCCAAGCCGTCGCGTTCAAGACGAGCGCAAGTCCACCTTCTGTGATGAGTTCAGTCGCTTTCGGTCCGACGATATGAACACCGAGAAGGTCATCTGTTTCTTTGTCCGAAACGAGTTTCACGAATCCGTCGGCTTGTCCTTCAATTCGCGCTTTCCCGAGTCCGTTAAATCGATACGTTCCCGTCTTCACATCATGTCCGGCATCTTTTGCCGCTTCTTCCGTCAAGCCGACCGAAGCGACTTCAGGGACGCTGTATACACAACGCGGGATGAGCGCGTAATCAAGTGGTGTTGGTTCAAGTCCAAGAATCGTTTCGACCGCTTTCACACCTTCTGCAGATGCAACGTGAGCAAGTTGTAACTTCCCGATGCAGTCACCGATTGCGAAGATATGACGTTCTTTCGTGCGATACTGACTATCGACTTGAATGATTCCGTTCTCTACGACGATTGACGTGTTTTGAAGTCCTAAGTCTTCCGTATTGGCAACTCGGCCAACCGAGACGAGGACACAGTCAACTTGTAACATTTCTTCCCCGACAGCAAGCTCCACTGCATTTTCGTGAATCAATGTTCGTTCAGCGTCGACCGTCACGCTCTTCTTCACACGCACACCACGCTTTTTCAATAAACGCTCTACTTCACGGGAGACCGCCTTGTCCTCAAGTGGAAGCAATCGATCTCCTACTTCGATCAACGTCACGTTCACATCTAAATCGACGAGCATCGATGCCCATTCCACTCCGATGACACCGCCACCGACAATCGCAATCGATTCAGGAAGTGTTTCAAAATTGAGAAGGTCGTCTGAGTTCAAGATTCGTTCGTGATCAAACGGCAATCCAGGAAGTTCACGTGGAATCGAACCCGTGGCGATAATCAATTGATTCGGCAAAATCAGTTCTGACTCACCGCTTTCATCTTCGACGGATACGGTCCCTGGTTGTGGTGAAAAGATACTTGGTCCAAGGATTGAGGCTTTTCCACGAAACACTTCAATCTTTCCTTGTTTCATCAAATGCTCGATTCCTTTTTCAAGACCAGCCACAAGATCACGTTTATACGTCTGAGCCCGTTCCATATTGAACGTCACATCTCCCGTTTCTACACCATACGTGGCTCCCTGTTTCGCAGTTTGATAGACATGGGCAGCCTTTAAAAGAGCTTTCGTAGGGATGCATCCTCTATGTAAGCAGGTGCCGCCTAATTTTCTCGACTCGACGATTGCGACAGATTTACCAGCCTGTGCCGCCTTGATTGCAGCCACGTATCCTCCTGGTCCTCCACCGATGACGACAACATCAAATTCTCGTGCCATGTGTATCCCCCTCATAAACTCGTGCGGTCTCTTCCTTCTCGATGACCCGAAGCGCACCTTCTGCCAAGGCTTTCAATTCATCTTCACCCGGATAAACATAGACCGGCGCAAGGAATGAGACACGCTCTTTAATTTTTTCAGTCAGCCAGTCAGAATAGGCGATCCCGCCCGTTAGCAAGATGGCATCCACTCGACCTAAGAGCGTCGCACCGTGTTTTGAAATCTCTTGAGCGACACGGTAAGCCATCGTCTCATAAAGGAGTCTCGACTCTTCGTCTCCCGACTCCATCCGTTGCTCAATCTCAATGGCATCGAATGTACCGAGGTGTGCGAACAATCCACCTTGACCGACAATTTTCTTTTTCATTTCCGATTCTTTATACCTGGTACTATAACATAGTTCTACTACCTGTCCAACAGGAATTGAACCTGCTCGTTCTGGGGCAAGCGGTCCATCACCGTCAAGTCCGTTGTTCACATCGATGACGCGTCCATGCTGATGAGCACCGACCGTAATTCCACCACCTAAATGAGCAACAATCAAATTCAGCTCATTGTAATCGCTTCCATTTTCAGTTGCAAAACGTTTGGCGACGGCCTTTTGGTTGAGGGCATGGAAAATACTGCGACGATTGATTTCAGGAATGCCGGTTTTTCGAGCCAACTCATCCATCTCATCGACCACGACCGGGTCGACAATGAAACTCGGGATTCCCTCTTGCTCGCCTATTTTGGATGCGATCAATCCACCAAGGTTAGACGCATGCATACCGAATCTTCCGCTCGTCAAATCTTCACGCATGAGATCGTTGACGGTATACGTTCCTGATGTCATCGGTGCAAGCAAGCCACCACGACCGACGATCGCGGTCAAATCATTGACCGCGATGTCCGTCTCTTCTAACAAGGCGCGTACTTCTTGCTCACGATGAGGCAACTGCTCTGGAAGTGTGAGACCTGTCACGTCGATCGCATGTCGGACCGTACGTGTCATCACTTCTTCCTTCCCATCAAACAATCCAACTTTCGTCGAGGTCGACCCTGGGTTGATTGCAAGAATTAGCCGTTTTGTCATCTTAACGTCTCCCTAGAATGCTTTTTTCAACTTTAAGGAACTGACTGCGTGAACGCGACATCATGTGAATCCGCTCTTCCGCCATCTTATCGGCAGCAACGTGTGTCGGTACACCATCGCGTTCTGCGATTTCAAAGACGCGCATCATGTTGTCGTAGATGAGTTCGACTTTCTTCATTGCCCGCTCACGGTTGTAGCCTTCAAGTTCGTCTGCGACGTTGATGACTCCACCGGCATTGATGACAAAGTCTGGTGCGTATAGGATTCCATTTTCGTCGAGCAAGTCTCCGTGACGGTCTTCTGCCAATTGGTTATTCGCAGCACCCGCAACGATTTGTGCTTTCAATTGTGGGATCGTTTTGTCATTGATGACGGCACCAAGAGCACATGGCGCGAAAATGTCACATTCGACCGCGTAAATCTCATCTGGCTTGACGACCGTCGCCCCAAAGTCTGCTTCTGCACGTTTGAGCGCTTCTTCGTTAATATCTGTCACAATCAAATGTGCCCCTTCTTCGTGGAGATGGCGGCATAAGTTATAGGCTACGTTTCCGACACCCTGTACGGCAACCGTCTTCCCTGCGAGTGAATCTGTTCCGAATTTCCATTTCGCAGCGGCTTTCATCCCGCGGTAGACGCCATATGCTGTTACTGGTGATGGGTTACCACTTGAACCGAATGCAGGACTTACGCCCGTGACGTAATCCGTTTCCATGTGAATGAAGTCCATGTCGGCAACTGTTGTATTCACATCTTCAGCCGTGATGTAACGACCACTGAGCGATTGAACGTATCGTCCGAACGCACGGAAGAGTGCCTCTGACTTATCCGTTTTCGCGTTTCCGATGATGACAGCTTTCCCGCCTCCAAGATTGAGACCCGCTGCCGCGTTTTTATATGTCATCCCTTTTGCGAGACGCAATACATCCGTGAGTGCCTCTTCTTCAGATTCATAGTTCCACATACGGAGACCGCCGAGAGCTGGTCCGAGTGTTGTATCATGAATTGCAATAATCGCTTTTAAGCCAGACGCTTGGTCTTGGCAAAATACGATTTGTTCGTAGTCCTCAGATTGTAAGACATCAAAAATACGGAAGCGTGGCTCTGTGTTTGTTTCCATCATGATTAATTCCTCCTGTTAAGTAAGATTAGTTTTTGGCATGCAACAAAGCGAACGCTAGAGAATACAGCTTCGCCTCGGCAGTATCGGCACGACTTGTCAATACAACAGGGGCAGATGCGCCGACGACAATCGCCGCTACGCTCGCCTCTGCGAAATACATGATTGATTTATAAAGGACGTTGCCGACCTCTATGTAAGGTACGACTAATAAATCGGCTTGACCGGCAACTTCGCTGTTGATGCCCTTTTGTTTTGCAGCGACCATGTCGACTGCATTATCAAGCGCGAGCGGTCCGTCCACGACACAACCTTTGATTTGTCCTCGCCGGTTCATCTGACTGAGTAACGCGGCATCGAGTGTCGCGTTCATTTGCGGATTGACGACTTCCACCGCTCCGATGGCGGCTACTTTCGGTGATGCGTAACCAATGTCATGCATCGCTTCCACTGCGTTGTGAATGATTTCGACTTTCTCTTCTAGCGTTGGCGCGATATGGATCGCCGCATCCGTCACCCCGATCAATTTTTCTCGATTCGGGATTTGGAATAACGCGATATGGCTGAGCGTTCGTTTCGTACGAAGTCCAGCTTCTCGGTTGAGGACGGCCTTCATAAATGTCGAAGTCGACACCATCCCCTTCATGAGCACGTCCGCCTCTTTGTTTTTTACAGCGAGTGCGGCACGTCGGGCAATCTCAGCGTCACCTTTTGCATGTAAAATATCAATGGCTGACTCATCGATTCCATGCTGTTCACACAATCTTCGGATTTCTCGGGATTCACCAAATAAAATAAAGCGTGATAATCCATGATCCGTAGCGAGTTTAACGGCGCGAATGACTTCTTCGTCCGCTGCCCCCGCGATCGATACGGTACAGCCTTCTAGCTGTTTCGCATTCGTCAGCATCCGTTCAAAATTCATCATTGTCCCCCCTTGCACTCTACACTATAACATAAGCAAGTTTCTTTCCTAAATTGTAAGCGCTTTATAACGTTAATAACCATGTAATTATTTTCTTTGTATGCATAAAATTTCATGCACATTATTGCGTGGTCCCTATTTTATTGTACAGTGTTCGAATCGAAATCTTTAAGCGTCGGGCTGCTTCAGACTTGTTCCCATCCGCTTCTTCAATCGTTCGTTCGATTAAATCACGTTCGTACTTCGCAACCGCCTCATGAAATGTACCGGACTCGACAACTTTTTGGCTCGTCGAACGATTCGATAACTGTAAGTGGTGAGGTGCAATCCACTGTTCGGAACTCGCCATATAGATCATCGCCCGTCCAATCACATTCTCAAGTTCTCGTACGTTCCCTTTCCAATGTTGGCTCTTCAGTAAAGACAAGGCATCTTCATCAACACCGCGCACACTGCGCCCATATTCTTGATTCAGTTTACGGATGATGCGTTCACATAATGCTTCAAGTTCGTTTAATCGCTCTCGAAGAGGCGGAATATGAATCGGCATGCGATTAATGCGGTAATATAAATCTTCTCGGAACGTACCGTCCGCCACTTTTTGTTCAAGGTCAGCATTTGTCGCGGCAATGATGCGGACATCGATTGGGATTGCCGTCGTACCACCGACGCGAACGATTTCATTTTCTTGCAAGACACGCAACAGCTTTACTTGGACATCTAGAGGTAACTCCCCAATCTCGTCAAGAAAGAGTGAACCACCGTCCGCCTCTTCGAAATAACCGGTCTTTCCACCACGCTTGGCTCCACTAAAGGCACCGTCTTCATATCCGAACAGTTCACTTTCAAGAAGGGTCGGTGAGATGGCCGCACAGTTCACGCGAATGAATTTTTTAAATTTACGAGGAGACTCCCCGTGAATGGCGTGTGCGAACAGTTCTTTTCCTGTTCCCGATTCTCCACGAATCAATACCGTCACCGGGGTCACAGCGGCAAGTTTTGCTTGCTCGATGACAAATCGCATCGCATCACTCGTCGCAATGATATCGGCAAACTGGTATTTGGCCTCTAAATTTCGAATGCGCGTTCGCGCCTCTTGTAGTTCATCGCGAAGGGCACGAATCTGTGACACGTCACGGATGACCCCAACCGAACCTCGTAACTTTCCTTCCACGATGATCGGTTCCGCGTTCACAAGAATATCCCGTCGTGTCGCCCCAATTTGCATCCGGATATCCCGAACCCCCTGGCCAGTAGATAATACTTTCAAATGGACACTCTCCTGCATCCCAATATCTGCTGTTGCCGGTTTGTCGACGACGTCCTCTTTTTTGAACCCTGTCAATCGTGTATAGGATGGATTGATCAAAATGGTGTTTCCATGATGGTCCGCCACTGAAATCGCTTCGCTCGTGCATTCGATAATCGCTTCAAGCATCTGTTGGTTCTGTTTCAATCGCTCGACGACGATACGGATGAATTCCCCTGGTAAGACGACCGCATCCTTGAAATGATCTTTTAACTGTTCGAACGTCTGATGCTGCCCGGTCGTTTCGATGACAAAATCTAATGTTGCGTCAGCATACTGTTTCCAATCGTCCGTCACAGATATGCCATAACTTTTAGCAAGGGCGATTCCTTCGGCAGATGCGTCAGAATCTACGACCGCAACAATCGTCGCGAGCGGTGAATCCATCAGCATATGAAGGACCTCGGTTCCCCCTTTTCCTGCCCCCACAATCATCAATCGTTTATTCATACGTATTCCCCCATCATCTTTCTTCTCTATTTCATGCTACTGAATCCTAACCTGATGCGCAAGCCGCCCAAAAATAGACCGTGTGGAACGGAGTGATTTCTGTTAAAATAATGTATGGTAAAGGAGGAGATTGCATGCGTTTCATTGCGCTTCTAATCTTAATCGTCCCTGGATTATTAGGTGTATACGGAATCAAATTGCTACGCGACAGCTTCTTTTTGAAGACGAGCGCACCGTTTACATGGATTGATTCACTCGCTGCCGCCTCCATGTTGCAGGGGACGTTTGGACTTCTGCTCGCCATGGGCGGGATCGGATTTGTAGCCGGTTATATTTTCAACCGCGACAAAAAAACAGGAAAAGTTCAACGATTCGACTCATAAGCACACAAAAAAAGGTTCCCTAACTTGACTTCATTTCAAGTGCGGAACCTTTTATTCGTATTGAATTGTGATCACTACGGATGATCTCCTTTCCAACTACATCACTTACTTTGACATGATATCCAATGTCTTCTTAATGAAGAAGTATGAAAGAACTTTAGTAACTGCCGTCTTGCGTGAACGGAACAAATCCATCCGAGTTACTAACTGTTTAATTATCGGATCATGTCCAACCATCCATCGTGAAGTCGAACGCTTGCCATAAACTGTTCAACGGTTGACAACACTCCTTTTGGTTAACTGAACGATTTGTTTTTACTATATCAACCCCTAGCTTCGAGCTGATGATAGAATCGTCTCGCGAATGAGCGACTGTCGCGACCTCACGTCGGGACATAAACGACTTGAGGTGTCGTTCCCACCTCTGAGCTATGATCGGATAGCGAACCGAGATGATTTTATTCTTCAAACACTGCTCCGGAACACGTTTGAAAAGCGTTCATCTGACGCTTGTCCAAGTAACTTGGTACACCTTTATTATAACAAAAGCCAGCCTTTTTGCAAGCGCTTTCTTTCTTAAAGTGAATAAATCTTTTACTGATTGATTCACAAAAAGGACTAAGTCGTTTTTGACTCAGTCCTCAGGAAATGATTTAACTACTTTTAAATGAAAGATAGGTAACAAAGTATGAGATGAATTCCGAGTTTTTCGGACTCCGCTCCCGTTCCGGTCGCCCCTCAAACATCTCATGATCGCGCATACCGTTATCCCACGCCGTCTTGATTGCATGACGCATCGCACGTTCCACACGTGACGAGGTCGTCTCATGCTCCTTCGCCACCATCGGATACAATTCTTTCGTGATCAAACCGAGCAAGTCTTGGCGCTCTCGCACGTAAATGACCGCTTGACGAATATACTTGAACCCTTTAATTCGCGGAGAGATTCCAAGTTGTTGAAGCAGCAGTGAGATTTCAATTTCTTCAGGTGTCATCCCATCGAATTCTCGATTTGTTCCTTCTGACAACTCACGGATTTTTGTTAATAGCTGTTGGATGTTGAACGGTTTGACGAGGAAGTAAGAGGCACCAAGTTGTACGGCCTGTTTTGTCACTTCATCTTTTCCGAACGCACTCAACATGATCACTTCCGGTTTCTCATCGCCTAATTCTTCATTCAGGCGTTGTAATACTCCGATCCCATCCAAATGCGGCATGATTATATCGAGTAAGAGTACATCCGGTTGGTGTGTCTTGACGACATCCAAGCACGCTTCCCCATCGTGCGCGGTACCCACGACACGAAGATCAGGCTCAGATTCTAGTTGTCGGCTCAACAAATCGACGATTTCTCGATTGTCGTCCGCAATACATAATGTAATCACTTATGACACTCCTTTGATGAACTTCTGTTTTACTTGCTGTGACATCTCGAGTAACTCTTCCACGTGTTGCTTCGTCAAATCTGTCATTTGTGCACCAGCAATCATGCGACCTAGTTCGTCAATCCGACTCTCGTGGTCGAGAGACGTGACATTTGTTTTGGTTCGCTCATTCGTTTCAGTTTTTGTTATATAGAGATGTTGATCTGCCATCGCCGCGACTTGTGCCAAGTGCGTGATACAAAGCACTTGAGAGCCGACAGATAGTCGAAATATCTTTTCTCCCATCGCTTGTGCGACACGTCCAGAGACACCTGTATCGACCTCATCAAAAATAATCGAGGCCACGCCGACCGTTCTTGAGAAAATAGACTTGAGCGCAAGCATGACACGAGAAAGTTCACCGCCCGAAGCCACTTTCGCCAGCGGTTTGAACGGTTCTCCAACGTTCGTCATCATATAAAACTCTACGTCATCCATTCCGTCTTGTTTGAGAGAGGTTGGATTGAAACGGACCTCGAACGCCGTCTTCTCCATGTATAACTCTTTCAACTCTCGATGAATCGCTTGCTGCAGAGATTCCGCTGCCGACTTACGTGCTGCAGACAATCTCCCTCCAGCCTCTTTCGCGACTTGTTCTAAACGCACGAGGTCATCAGAGAGCGTTTGTAAATGTTCTTCACGATTCGTCATCGATTTCAGTTCATTGGACACTTGTTCCCCGTATGCGATGACCTCCTCGATGGTCGTTCCATACTTCCGTTTCAACTGCTGGAACAAAGCCAATCGTGACTCGATCTCGTCCAATCGAATCGGATCGAATTCGAGAGAATCCAACTGGTCACGAAGTTGAAACTTTGCGTCCTCCAACAAATAATATGCGTTGGAAATCGTCTCCGATACGGCATTCAATGACGAAGAGAGCTGTGACGCCTCTTCCATCTCACGCATGGCCATCCCGATTTTATCGAGTCCGTTTGATTCTTCGGCAACCGCTTCATACGAGAGACGGATATGCTGGTGAATGCGCTCGAAGTTGGCCAATTCATCACGCTCTTCCGTCAATGCCTGTTCTTCACCAGCCTTTAGTTCAGCGGCTTCGATTTCTTTCGTTTGAAACGACAAGAGATCCATTCGCTGTGCGAGCTCTTGCTCACTTTGACTGAGCCGCTTCAATTCATCGGCGACTTGTTTCCAGGCCGTATATGCCGTGCGGTATTCCTCTACTAATGGACCGACCTCTTTCTCAGCGAAATGATCCAGTATTCCTGAGTGAAATTCGGGATCCATTAAATGTTGGTGTTCATGTTGACCATGAATATCGACGAGTAGTCGTCCGAACTCACGCAACGTCGACAGCGGCATCATCTTCCCGTTCACTCGGCAGACACTTTTTCCGCTACTATGTAGGTCGCGGCGTAAGATGACGGTCCCATCCTCGACATCAATACCGTATTGTTCGGCAGCTTCGATGACAGGATGATCGGGATCAATCATGAACAACCCTTCGATTTCAGCCTTGTCTTGACCATATCGCACGAATTCACTTGAGCCACGCCCTCCAACAAGCAACCCAATCGCATCCAACAAAATCGATTTACCGGCACCTGTCTCACCTGTGAGAACTGTCATACCCCGATTAAACGGAATGTTCAATTCGTCGATAATCGCAAACTGTTTGATTGATAGTTCTGCTAACATACGTACGTTCACCTCATAACATTCCGAGTAGTCGATCGATGATTTGCTTCGCTTTCTCTTCATCGCGTGCAATCATTAAAATCGTATCGTCTCCACAAACCGTTCCGATCAACTCATCCCATGATAAATGATCGATCAAAACGCCAATTGCATCAGCATTTCCCGGGAGCACTTTCATGACGACCAAATTTTGAGCAGAATCGACCGAGACGAAGCTGTCACTAAGGATTCGCTTCATTTTCCCATATGGATTAAAGCGTTGGTCCGCAGGCAAGCTATATTTATACCGTCCATCGTTCAATGGTACTTTGACCAGATGTAACTCTTTAATATCCCGAGATACGGTTGCCTGTGTGACTGGATATCCTGAGCGACGAAGCTCATCCACCAACTCATCTTGTGTCTCGATTTCTCGATTCGTCACGATGTCTCGAATTTTAATCAATCGCTGTCCTTTGTTCATAAGCGCTGACACCTCATTTTTCGTTTCACATACACATTATCATTCTAAAGTATTGTCGAAAAAAGGTCTAGCATTCCAGGTGGTATTTCCACCATTCCCCATCTCAGAGAAAAGTAAAAAAAAGCTACAGACGACGAGGTCTGTAGCAACATCTTATCCCTTCAGTTTGGCATGGGCCGCATTTACGACCTCTTCGACTTGCAGTGATGGCGCAACGCCACCTACTCCCGTATATCGAGCGAAGAGAAGAAACTCGATGTTCCCGTCTCCGCCAGTGATTGGTGAGTAGTCTAATCCTTCGACGAAGAAGCCTTCCGATGCGAAGTAACGGACCATATCGCTCGCCACTCGTTCATGGACGTTACGGTCCCGGACAATGCCCTTCTTCCCAACATCGGCTTTACCGGCCTCAAATTGAGGTTTGACAAGTGCCATGACGACACCGTCTTGCTTCAAGATTTGTTTCAGTGGTGGCACCATCAGCCGAAGCGAGATAAACGAGACATCAATCGTCGCGAAATCTGGTTTGATCGGGAACTGATCGGCCGTCGCATGGCGGAAATTCATCCGTTCCATGACGACGACACGATCATCGCTCCGTAGTTTCCAGGCGAGTTGATTGTATCCGACATCGACCGCATACATTTGAGTCGCACCGTTTTGAAGCGCACAATCCGTGAACCCACCTGTCGATGAACCGATATCGATTCCGACACGACCGTTGACGTCGAGCGGGAACACGTCGAGCGCTTTCTCGAGTTTCAAACCGCCGCGTCCAACATAAGGAAGAACTTGTCCTTTGACTTCTAGCGGGATATCATCAAATACTTTATCGCCCGCTTTGTCCAAGCGTTCTGTCCCACTGTAGACGAGACCGGCCATGACAGACCGCTTCGCCTTTTCTCGTGTTTCAGCAAGTCCGCGTTCGACGAGCAATACATCTAATCTAGTTTTCGTTCTTTTTTCCATAATCCCTCACACATTCTGTCGATTTGTCTCCATGACGAACCGTTCAATCGATTCCGCCATTTGGGCTGGTCGAAGTCCAATCTCTTCTAAGAGCTGGTTGACACCGCCATGCTCGATATATCGATCAGGAATACCGAGACGTTGAACACGCGGGTACGCACCGGTTTCGTTCGCATGTTCGAGCACGCTACTACCAAAGCCACCAGCGAGAGCGGCCTCTTCTAATGTAACGAGCGGGATTCCCTCTGCATACAGTGACGCCAGCATCGTATCGTCGAGCGGTTTGATGGTACGACAGTTGATCACGCGCACGCTGAGCTTTCCTTCTAATAGTGCACGGACTTCGAGAGCGTCTTGCACTTGAGGACCGAACGTCAAGATGGCAACATCTGTCCCTTCTGCTTCGACTTCCCAATCATCGAGTGAAATTTCTTGAAGTGTCTCACTCATCGGTACACCGATCCCTTCACCGCGCGGGAAGCGAATCGCAATCGGTCCATCATCATAACGAAGCGCAGAATAAACGAGTTGTTGCAACTCTTCTTCATCTTTCGCCATCAGGATTCGAATGTTTGGTACGTGACGCATGAAGGCGATATCGAACACCCCTTGATGCGTTTCTCCATCTGCTCCGACAAGACCAGAGCGGTCAATCGTGAACACGACGTTCAGGTTTTGACGACAAATGTCATGGACAAGTTGATCGTATGCCCGTTGGAAGAACGTTGAATAGATTGAGACGACCGGTTTCAACCCTTGTGTTGCCTGTCCTCCGGCGAGCGTGACCGCATGTTGTTCAGCGATACCGACATCAAACATACGTTCCGGGAATTTCTTCGTAAAGCAATCGAGCTTCGAACCGACACTCATCGCCGGTGTGATGAGCGTCACCCGTTCGTCCGACTCGGCCACTTTCGTGATCGTCTCCGCGACAACTTTCGAATAGCTTGGTCCTTTCGGCTTCCCTTTGATGACTTCACCAGATTCAATCTTATAAGGTCCAAGGCCGTGCCATGTTCCGACACCGTCCAATTCTGCCGGACGATAACCTTTCCCTTTTTTCGTGATGACATGAACGAGAACCGGACCGTCGATTTTCTTCGCGTACTCAAGCGTTTCGAGCAAGTCTTTCAAATCGTGTCCGTCTGTCGGTCCAAAGTAAGTGAAGCCAAGCTCCTCAAAGAACGTTCCTGGAATGAGGGCAGACTTCAACAGATCTTTCACTCGTTCCCCGCTACGCTCAAGCGAGCTCCCAACGAGTGGGATATGTTTGATAAGCGATTCCATTTCTTCACGCGCATGTTTCAGCTTACGTGATGCACGAATACGGCCGAGCATGTTGTGCATGGCTCCAACGTTCGGTGCAATCGACATCTCATTGTCATTTAGAATGACGATGACGTTCTGCTTTTCAGCACCGATGTGATTTAATGCTTCGAGTGCCATTCCCCCAGTCAACGCACCATCTCCGATGATGGCAATGGCTCGATCGTCCGAACGACCTTTCAACTCATTCGCGATTGCAATCCCCATCGCGGCAGAGAGTGATGTCGAACTATGACCTGTTTCCCACACGTCATGCTCACTTTCGCAACGTTTTGGGAAACCACATAACCCATTGTATTGTCGGAGAGTATCAAACTGGCTCGTACGTCCTGTTAAAATTTTATGAACGTATGCCTGATGACCGACGTCCCATACGAGTTGGTCTTTCGGACTGTCAAATACACGGTGTAAGGCAAGCGTCAACTCCACTACTCCTAAGTTTGGCGCCAAGTGCCCTCCCGTTACTGCCAATTTTTCAATCAAGAATCGTCTAATGTCTGAACCGAGTGCTTCGAGTTCCGATACAGACATCCGTTTCAGGAACGACGGGTCTTGAATGGATGTCAAGTCCATAATGACCATCCTTTCTCCTCACATTTTACTGATTCGTACCTTTCATTTTACAAGAATGTGACGGCAGATGCCACACATTCCCCTAAAACAAAGGTGACACGATGTGCTCATCGTGTCACCGGGGTTCAATGATTTCGCTTCACTACAAATGACAACATCTCAAGAAGTAACGGCGCTGGAACGGAAAGCGATTCAATGGCATCTTGTGCCGCTCCCACTTCTTCGTTCAGAGCGCGCTTCGCTCCATCCAAGCCGAGTAGTTTCGGATATGTTGTCTTGTCATTCTGTTCGTCCGAGCCGACGCGCTTTCCAATGGCTTGCTCATCTCCGATGATGTCTAGAATATCGTCTTGAATCTGAAAAGCGATTCCAAGATGACGTCCGAACTGTTTGAGGCGCGCCCGATCTTCTCGAGAGGCACCGGCCAAAATCGCACCGGCTTCAAGTGCATAGACAAGTAGCGCACCCGTCTTACGCTCATGGATCGATTGGAGCTCTTGGAGCGTGACGTCAGACCGTTTTTCAGCCAACATATCATCTAACTGTCCACCGACCATCCCTGAACTGCCTGCCGCCAAACCGAAAATGCGAATGATTTCGACGATGTCGGTTGCTGGAATCGGCATTTCAGTAAGAATACGAAACGCATCTGTCAATAGGGCATCCCCTGCCAAGATTGCGGTCGCTTCATCGAACTGCCGATGGTTCGTCGGACGGCCACGACGAAGATCGTCATCATCCATCGCAGGCAAGTCATCATGTATGAGCGAGTATGTATGAACCATCTCGAGTGCGGATGCGACTTCCCGCCCGCGCACGACCGGAACGCCGTACGTTTCAAGAACGGCATAAACGAGGGCAGGACGAATGCGTTTCCCGCCAGCCTCTAGCGAGTACGACATTGCATCCCGAAGACGTTTCGGCATCTCACTTGATTCGATGAGTTCCTGCATCGTCACTTCGACAGTTCGCTTCCATTTGTTCAAGTCATCGGTACGGTTCATGCGGACCCTCCTTTTTCACGAAGGGTACCGTCAAGTTCTAAAATTTCATCCATTTTCTTTTCTGCGGCAGAGAGTTTTGTCTGGCACATTTCAGACAAACGGACACCTTCCTCATAAAGAGTCATCGCTTCCTCTAATGGAACATCACCGCTCTCAAGCTGCGCAACGATTTGTTCGAGGCGCTCAAGCGCCGCTTCAAATGTCTGTTCTTTTTCCGTCACCGACAATCCTCTCCTTCACCTCGGCGACCGCATGACCATCTCGAAAACGGATTGAAATGTCACCGTCGCGTAATTGTTTCACATTTTGTACATAGACACCATCTTGTTCAATGAATGTATAGCCACGTGATAAGACAGCTAGTGGACTAACCGCGTGCAATCGCCCTACTTGGTGGGCGAACTGTTGTTTTGAATGCTCCAATGGCTTTGTTCGATGAAGTCGATCGACTGTTTGATCAATCTTCTCCCCATGCTGCGACAACGTCTTTAAGAATCGTTTTACATCGAGCTGTTGCGACAACTGACGAAGCTGATGCGTCGCTTCGTTCAGATGACGCTTCATCCCTTGCTCAAGGCGGACTTCCGATTGGGCAAATCGTTCCCGTTTCTGAGAAATTGTATACCGTGGCGATTTCAATCCGTAACTATTGATCATCCGTTCGACACGGGTGCGAGAATCTTCCAGTTGGTTTTTGATGGTTTTGTGCAGATGGATGTCCAAACGCTCAATATCTTTTCGTTGCGCCTCGATCATCGCTGTGGCAAGTTCCGCCGCAGCTGTCGGAGTCGCTGCCCGAACATCAGCGACAAAGTCGGACAGCGTAAAATCCGTTTCGTGACCGACAGCTGAAATGATAGGAATGGTGGAAGCATAGATTGCTTCCACCACGACATCTTCATTAAATGCCCACAGTTCTTCAATAGAACCTCCCCCACGACCGACAATGAGTACGTCACAATCGGTGCGTTCGTTCATCCAGCGAATGGCAGACGCGACTTGTGGGGCCGCCATCTCGCCTTGTACAGCAACAGGGGCGAACGTAATGGCAACATGCGGAGCACGACGACGAAGTGTGGTCGCGATATCGTGCAGTGCAGCACCCTTAGGAGACGTCACGATCCCGATTCGTTCTGGAAACTTAGGGAGCGGATGTTTTCGATTCTCGTCGAACCAACCCATCTCCTCGAGTTCTCGTTTTCTCGCCTCATATCGTTCAAACAGCAGACCGATGCCGTCTTGGCGCATCAATTCGACGTATAGTTGCACATCACCTGTCGCCTCATACATCGTCACCTTCGAGACGGCGATGACCTTCATCCCATCTTTCGGTTCGAACTGAAGCTGCTTGGCATCGCGAGAAAACATGACGGCTTTCATGCGAGAGGCGTCATCTTTCAACGTGAAATAACAATGTCCAGATGAATAGCGTTTGAAGTTTGAGATTTCACCGATGACTGCGACTTGCCGAAGCAATATATCATCATCGAGTTGTCGCTTCACATATCGGACAACTTCAGATACCGGAAGTGGGTTAGCCACGTGATGCCACCTCGACTGTATTATGCATGAGCATCGTGATGGTCATCGGGCCGACCCCACCCGGCACAGGCGTGATGGCACTCGCCTTCTCTTTAACGGCTTCATAATCTACGTCACCCACAAGGCGACCTTCGACTCGGTTGACGCCGACATCGATGACGAGCGCACCGGGTTTAACCATATCCGCCGTGACGAGACGTGCACGCCCAACTGCGACAATTAAGATGTCAGCTTGTCGTGTCATTTCTCCAAGGTCACTCGTTTTCGAGTGGCAATATGTGATCGTTGCTGATTCATTCAAAAACAACATGCCTACCGGTTTTCCAACAATTTGACTGCGACCGACGACGACAACGTGCTTTCCGGCAATCTCAGTTTGTGTTTTTGCAAGGTGCAAGATGCCGTGAGGCGTGCATGGAAGTAAGGTATCTAAACCGAGCATCATCTTTCCGACGTTCTCGGGATGGAATCCATCTACGTCCTTTTCAGGAGAGATGCGCATGATGACTCGTGATTCGTCGATGTGTTTCGGTAACGGGAGTTGCACGAGAATCCCGTGAACTTCCTCATCCGCATTCATCATGTCAATCAAGTCGAGCAATTCCTTCTCGCTAATCGTTTCATCAAAACGGAGGACTTGTGAATCGATTCCGATTTCTTCTGCCGCCCGTTCCTTCCCTCGTACATAGCTATGACTTGCTGGGTCATCCCCAATCAACACTACTTTTAATTTCGGTACGATGCCATGTGCGCGAAGATCCGCCACACGCTCTTTTAACGTTTCTCGATACGATGCTGCCACTTGTTTCCCGTCGATCACTACTGCCATCTCTCTCATCCCCCGTTGTCTTTAGGTTTTTCTGTAGTTGGTCTGGTGTCTTATCTCTATTTTTTTAGTCTTCTTTAATGATATTTCCGAGTACGCCATTGACAAGTTTACCGGCCTCTTCGTCTCCGAACGATTTCGCGAGTTCGACCGCCTCATTAATAGTGACGTTCTCTGGAATTGTTTCCACATATAATAATTCGAACGTTGCCATTCGAAGAATCGTACGTTCAACGTTTCCGAGGCGATCCAAGCGCCAGTTTTTCAAGTTCTCGACGAGCAACGCATCGATATCCTCGATATGCTCTAGCGTTCCTGTGACGAGCTGTTCGTAAAACGGATCAGACTCTTCACCGTCCAATGCGAACTCGATTGCTTCGTCTACCTCTAGTTTTGATACTTCGATTTGAAAAAGCGTTTGAATCGCTTTCTCTCGTGCTTCATGACGTTTCATTCAGTTACTCTCCTTTTACATGCTTTCATTGTGATAGTTTAGCATAAAGCACTCATAAATTCAGTACAAAAAACCAGGAAACCGAAATAATGTTCGGGCTTCCTGGTTCGAGTTATTTTGCCAATGACATTTCTTTTTCAACGAATTTCGTATCGAACGTCCCGATGCGGAACTGCTCATGTGCCATGACTTGTTGATGGAACGGAATCGTCGTTTTAATACCAGAAACCGTAAACTCATCCAATGCACGTAACATCTTCAAAATAGCCTCATCACGAGTCGGTGCATGAACAATCAATTTTGCTACCATCGAGTCATAGAAAGGTGGGATCATCGCTCCAGCGTATAGACCGCTATCGACACGAACGCCCATGCCGCCCGGAACGATATATTGATCGATTTTCCCAGCCATCGGACGGAAGTCCATGAACGGATCCTCCGCGTTGATTCGACACTCGATCGAATGTCCCGAGAACGTAATGTCTTCTTGTGAAATAGCGAGTGGATGTCCGAGTGCCACTTCAAGTTGTGCTTGAACGAGGTCGAATCCCGTGATCATTTCAGTGACGGGATGCTCGACCTGAATCCGTGTGTTCATCTCCATGAAGTAGAACTCGTTTGATTCTGGAACGTAAATGAACTCGATTGTCCCCGCTCCCGAGTACTGAATGGCTTTTGCCGCCTTGACGGCCGCATCGCCCATTAGTTTACGGGTTGTTTCATCAATCGCAGGTGACGGTGCTTCTTCAACGAGTTTTTGCATACGTCGCTGAATCGTACAGTCACGTTCACCTAAGTGAATGACATTGCCGAATTGGTCA